>NZ_JBIVIF010000020.1:0-89057 GCF_044749595.1 Pseudomonas sp. NPDC089392 | reverse complement strand
TGGATATTGGCCGGCAGGCCCGGCCTCTTCGCGGGTAAACCCGCTCCTACAACGGCCTGTGCCAAACCAGCGATGTGTATGCGCCACCGATCAATGTAGGAGCGGGTTTACCCGCGAATGCGGTGGCGGCTGCAACGGTGAATGGCCATGGATATTGGCCGGCAGGCCCGGCCTCTTCGCGGGTAAACCCGCTCCTACAACGGCCTGTGCCAAACCAGCGATGTGTATGCGCCACCGATCAATGTAGGAGCGGGTTTACCCGCGAATGCGGTGGGGGCTGCGACGGTGAACGGCCAGGGATGTTGGCCAGTATGCCCGGCCTTTTCGCGGGTGAACCCGCTCCCACAGGGATAGCGGCCAGTGCTTGACCAGGACATCCCGCTTCATCAGATTTGTACCAAGATTTTTCATGAAATCCGCCCAGCACCCTTGAGGGAAGCAAAGTGTAAGTGAACAATGTTCTCTTTCGCATTCCCTTCGAGACTGGCCATGAAAACCCGTTCCCGTCTGCTTGCCTGGCTGCCGGCTTTATTGCTCGGCCCGGTGCTGGCGCTGTGCAGCACTGCGGCGCTGGCAGAAGCCCCCGCCGAGGCGACCAAGGCCCTGCACCTGCTGGACTATATTGGCGCCGATTACCCGCCGACCGTGCAGGGCGGCAAGGTGATCGACGCTGGCGAATACCGCGAGCAGCTGGAGTTCAGCACGGTATTGTCCGAGCTGGTCAAAGGCCTGCCTGCCAATACCGAGCAAGCGGCCCTGGAACAGGGTATCCAGGCGCTGCGCCAGGCCATCGACCAGCGTCAGAGCGGTCCGACCGTCGCCAAGCAGGCCCGCCAGCTGGGCGCACGCCTGGCCGTCGCCTACGAGGTCAGCCAAGCGCCGGTAATTACCCCTGACCCGGCCCGTGGCGCTGCGCTGTACGCGCAAAACTGCTCGATCTGCCATGGCGACACCGGCGCTGGCGATGGCCCGGCAGGCGTCGGCCTGGAGCCCGCCCCGGCCAACCTGCGCGATGTCGCGCGCCTCGACCAGTTGAGCCTGTTCGACCTCTACAACACCTTGGCCCTGGGTATCGACGGTACCGAGATGCCTTCGTTTGCCGACCAGCTGGACGATCGCCAGCGCTGGGACGTGGCCGCCTACATCGCCAGCTTCACCGCCAAGCCGGAAGCAGGCAAAGGCGACAAGACCTGGAACATCGCCGACCTGGCCCGCCAGACCCCGGCCGAAGTCGCCGCCAATGAAGGCAATGCCGTCGTAGAAGCGTTCCGCGCCCAGCGCGCCCAGCCGCCGCAGGTCAAACGCGGCCCGGCGCAACTGCTTGAATACACCGCCAGCACCCTGGACAAGAGCCTGGCCGCCTACCGCGCAGGCGACCACGACCAGGCCTACGACCTGTCGGTGGCTGCCTACCTGGAAGGCTTCGAACTGGTAGAAAGCTCGCTGGACAACATCGACACCCAGGCGCGCAAGGACACCGAAAAGTCGCTGATGGCCTACCGGCAGTCACTGCAGGACGGCTTGCCCGTGGCTCAGGCCGAGCAACGCCTGGCGGTAGCCAAGACCAAGCTTGAGCAAGCTGCAAAACTGCTGGGCAGCGATGGCCTGAGCTGGTCGCTGAGCTTTGTTTCCGGCCTGCTGATCCTGCTGCGTGAAGGCCTTGAGGCCATTCTGGTGCTGGCAGCAATCCTGGCCTTCCTGCGTAACACCGGCCAGCAGTCTGCGGTGCGCAGTGTCAACATTGGCTGGGGCCTGGCGCTGTTGGCCGGATTCGGCACCTGGGCCCTGGCAGCGTATGTGATCGACGTAGGCGGTGCCCAGCGTGAATTGCTGGAAGGCTGCACAGCACTGTTCGCTGCGGTGATGGTGCTGTGGCTAGGCGTGTGGATGCACGACCGCCGCCATGCCGCCGCGTGGAAGGACTACATCAAGAGCAGCCTGGTCAGCGGCGGTGGGCGCTTCGGCTTTGCTGTGCTGGCGTTCTTCTCGGTGTACCGCGAGCTGTTCGAAGTGATCCTGTTCTACGAAACCCTGTGGCTGCAGGCAGGCCCTGCCGGGCATCAGGCGGTGCTGGCCGGTGGCGCCACGGCGCTGGTGCTGTTGGTGGGCCTTGCCTGGGTGATCCTGCGTGGGTCGGCCAAGCTGCCGCTGACGCTGTTCTTCAGCATCAACGCTGCGCTGCTGTGTGCACTGTCGGTGGTGTTCGCCGGGCATGGCGTGAAGGCGTTGCAAGAGGCCGGGGTGCTGGGCACGCGGCCGGTGGCGTTCTTCGAGTTCGACTGGCTGGGGATTCATGCCGACGCCTACTCGCTGTCGGCACAGACGGTGGCCTTGCTGGCCATCGTGTTCCTGTACGGGCGCTCGCGCCTGGCGGAAAAGCGCAGGGCCACCGTCAATTGACCAAGGGCCTGCGCGGTCCCTGTGGGAGCGGGTTCACCCGCGAAGCAAGCGGCGCCGTGTATGGCACCGGCTTCGCCGGTGTTCGCGGCTGAAGCCGCTCCCACAGGGACCGCGCAAGTTTCAAAGTCTGAACATGACCATCATTCAGGCCGGCTGCGGCGCTTTGAGAATGTTCTGCAGCAGCTGGACACTGTCGACGGCGTCGTGACCCAGGCTGGTCAGGTAGCCGCCATCAGGCTGATCGGTCAGCCCCTTTTCATGCAGGCGTTGCGCAGCCGCGATCAGGGCTGGGGATGCAGTGCTGGTTATCTTGATGCCTTCCTGGCTGCTGTCGTGTTTGAACAGCGCGAGTACTTCCATTTCGTCGATCAGATCGGGGGTAAAAGGCATGGCGACTCCTGACTTCCAGACAAGGATGACGGCACCGTTCTAAGGTGCCTGATCTTCGAGTGTAGCCGGGTTATTCGTCCTCGCCTTGATCCATCTCAGGCGGCAGCTCTGGCAGGGCGCGCAGGGCGCTCTCGTACCACTCGCGGTCGAACTCGCGGTCTTCCACCAGCATGTTGTCAATTTCGAAGGCCAGCACATGGGCCATCAGGTTGAGAATGTCTTCGCGCTCATAACCGACCAGGGTCAGTTTGTTGAACGTGGCTTTCGCCGCCGCCGGGTCGCCGCTTTCGATCTGGTTTTCGATAGCCTGGGTCAGCGTGGCCTCGGCGAAGGCTTCGTCGTCGTTGTCGATGTCGGTGGGCTCGCTCATGGCGCTACTCCTGTGATGGGACGCACAGTGTGCCACGCCTGTGGCGGCAATGCCCGGGCATTGACGGGGTGCATGACGCTGGTCAGGGGCAGGCGATCGGTCTATAAAAGCCAGGCCAACCCCTTACGGCCTGGAGGCTGTTACCTCATGCTCAAGCTTCATGGATTCTCGGTCAGCAACTACTACAACATGGTCAAACTGGCCCTGCTGGAAAAAGGCCTGCCCTTCGAGGAAGTCACCTTCTATGGCGGCCAGGCGCCACAAGCGCTGGAAGTGAGCCCGCGGGGCAAGGTGCCGGTGCTGCAGACCGAGCACGGTTTCCTCAGCGAGACCAGTGTGATCCTCGACTATATCGAGCAGACCCAAGGCGGCAAGGCATTGCTGCCGGTTGACCCGTTCGAGCAGGCGAAGGTGCGTGAACTGCTCAAGGAAATCGAGCTGTACATCGAGCTGCCGGCGCGTACCTGCTACGCCGAGTCGTTCTTTGGCATGTCGGTGGAGCCGCTGGTCAAGGAAAAGGCCCGTGCCGACCTGTTGGCCGGGTTCGCCACGCTCAAGCGCAACGGGCGTTTCGCACCCTATGTGGCGGGTGAGCAGCTGACGCTGGCAGACCTGATGTTCTGCTTCTCGGTCGACCTGGCTTATGCAGTGGGCAAGAAGGTGCTGAACATCGACTTCCTGGCGGACTTCCCGCAGGCCAAGGCGTTGCTGCAGCTGATGGGCGAGAATCCGCACATGGCGCGGATCGTGGCGGACAAGGAGGCGGCGATGCCGGCCTTCATGGAGATGATTCGTAGCGGCAAGCGCTGAGACCAGTGTTAGGGCCATTCGCGGGTAAACCCGCTCCTACAGGTACAACGCAACCCTTGTAGGAGCGGGTTCACCCGCGAACGAGGGCAAAGCCCTCGCAATAGGCCTTAACGCGAAGCCAGCAGGCCTTTGCCCCGAACAACCGCAGCACGCACCTGCGCCGGAGCCGTACCACCAATGTGGTCACGCGCATTCACCGAGCCTTCCAGTGTCAGCACGGCAAACACATCCTGCTCGATCTGGTCGCTGAACTGGCGCAGTTCGTCCAGGCTCATCTCGGCCAGGTCTTTGCCAGTGTCCACGCCGTACTTCACCGCATGGCCAACGATCTCGTGGCAATCACGGAACGGTAGGCCACGGCGTACCAGGTAATCGGCCAGGTCGGTCGCGGTGGAGAAGCCACGCAGGGCCGCTTCACGCATGATGGCGTGCTTGGGCTTGATTGCCGGGATCATGTCGGCAAAGGCACGCAGCGAGTCGCGCAAGGTATCGGCGGCGTCGAACAGCGGCTCTTTGTCTTCCTGGTTGTCCTTGTTGTAGGCCAGTGGCTGGCCTTTCATCAGGGTCAGCAGGCCGGTCAGGGCGCCAAACACACGGCCGGTCTTGCCACGTACCAGCTCTGGCACGTCGGGGTTCTTTTTCTGCGGCATGATCGAGCTGCCAGTGCAGAAGCGGTCCGGCAGGTCGATGAACTGGAACTGCGCGCTGGTCCACAGCACCAACTCTTCGGAGAAGCGCGACAGGTGCATCATCGCCACGCTGGCAGCCGCGCAGAATTCGATGGCGAAGTCACGGTCCGACACGCCGTCCAGCGAGTTGCCGCCCACGGCTTCAAAGCCCAGCAGCTTGCAGGTGAGTTCGCGGTCGATCGGGTAGGTGGTGCCGGCCAGCGCGGCGCTGCCCAGCGGCATGCGGTTGGCGCGCTTGCGGCAGTCGACCAGGCGCTCGTAGTCGCGGCTAAGCATTTCGAACCAGGCCAGCAGGTGGTGGCCGAAGGTGACCGGCTGCGCCGTTTGCAGGTGGGTGAAGCCGGGCATGATGGTTTCGGCTTCACGCTCGGCCTGCTCCAGCAGGCCCTGCTGCAGGCGAGTGATTTCGGCCAGGATCAGGTCGATCTCGTCGCGCAGCCACAGGCGGATGTCGGTGGCCACCTGGTCGTTGCGGCTACGGCCGGTGTGCAGCTTCTTGCCGGTGATGCCGATGCGGTCGGTCAGGCGTGCTTCGATGTTCATGTGCACGTCTTCGAGGTCGACGCGCCAGTCGAAGTTGCCGGCCTCGATCTCGCCCTGGATGGTCTTCAGGCCATCGATGATGGTGTCGCGCTCGGCATCGCTGAGCACGCCGACCTGCGCCAGCATGGTGGCGTGGGCGATCGAACCCATGATGTCGTGGCGGTACAGGCGCTTGTCGAAGTCGACCGAGGCGGTGAAACGGGCGACGAAGGCGTCGACGGGCTCACTGAAGCGGCCGCCCCAGGACTGATTGGTCTTGTCGGTGCTCATGGATTCACTCATTGCAGGCGTGAACGAAAAAGTGGCGCCGATGATAGCAGGGTTGGGCTGGCCGCCGCAGGGCGCTGGTCGAGAGAAATGAGCGGAAAACGGCAGAGAAGGATTTTAAGGAATGAACGGCAGTGTTCCATGGACCGTCTACAGTTGGACAAAGGACTGGCAGTGAATCTGCCGGCCGAGTGAATCTTTGGCCATCGCACCGGTCTAGAGCGTGACCGCAGTGTCGCTCGAACCACACCTGTCTACGCTATACCTGTGCGAGACTCATTCAGGAATCCAGCGCAATTATGAATGTCCTGATCGTTGATGACGAACCCCAAGGCCGTGAGCGCCTAAGCCGAATGCTCGGCGAACTGGAGGGTTACACCGTGCTGGAGCCCAGTGCCACCAACGGCGAGGAGGCCTTGGCGCTGATCGAAAGCCTCAAGCCCGATGTGGTCCTGCTGGACATCGGCATGCCAGGCCTGGACGGCCTGCAGGTAGCTGCTCGCCTGTGCGAACGCGAGGCGCCGCCGGCGGTGGTGTTTTGCACCGGGGATGATGAATACGGTGCCGAGGCATTCAAGGACAGCACCCTCAGCCATGTGACCAAACCCTTCCAGCCCCAAGCACTGCGCGATGCCCTGCGCAAGGCTGAAAAACCCAACCGCGCCCAGTTGGCGGCGCTCACCCGGCCGGCCAATGAAGGTGGCGGCCCACGCAGCCACATCAGTGCCCGCACGCGTAAAGGCATCGAGCTGATTCCTTTGCCCCAGGTGATCTATTTCATTGCCGACCACAAGTACGTGACCTTGCGCCACGAGGCCGGTGAGGTGCTGCTCGACGAGCCGCTCAAGGCCCTGGAAGACGAGTTTGGCGAACGCTTCGTGCGCATCCACCGCAATGCGCTGGTCGCCCGCGAGCGGATCGAACGCCTGCAGCGAACCCCGCTCGGGCACTTTCAGCTGTACCTGAAGGGCCTGGACGGTGATGCCCTGACCGTCAGCCGCCGGCATGTGGCCGGTGTGCGCAAGATGATGCAGACCCTCTGACAAGGCGCTCGCATGGCAAGGGCTGCGCCCTTGTTCGCGGCTAAAGCCGCTCCCACAGGTTGGTGCCGGTCTGAAGGCAGTGATGACCCTGTGGGAGCGGGTTTACCTGCGAAGGGGCCCTCTGCTGATCCACATCTGCTAGCGATACCGGCGATGCTGTTATGATCGACAGCATTTCTCTGGATCGGGGCGTTTCATGTCCACTCGCGAAATCCGCATTGCCACCCGTAAAAGTGCCTTGGCCCTGTGGCAGGCCGAATACGTCAAAGCCCGCCTTGAGCAGGCACACCCCGGTCTGCTGGTGACCTTGGTGCCCATGGTCAGCCGTGGTGACAAGTTGCTCGACGCGCCGCTGGCGAAAATCGGCGGCAAGGGCCTGTTTGTCAAGGAACTGGAAACCGCCCTGCTGGACAACGAAGCCGACATCGCTGTGCACTCGATGAAAGACGTGCCCATGGACTTCCCGCAAGGCCTGGGCCTGTACTGCATCTGCGAGCGTGAAGACCCGCGCGATGCCTTCGTTTCCAATACCTTCGACAGCCTTGAAGCGCTGCCTGCCGGCAGCATCGTCGGCACCTCCAGCCTGCGCCGCCAGGCCCAGTTGCTGGCGCGCCGCCCGGACCTGCAAATCCGCTTCCTGCGTGGCAACGTCAACACCCGCCTGGCCAAGCTGGATGCCGGCGAGTATGACGCCATCATCCTGGCTGCCGCCGGCCTGATCCGGCTGGGCTTCGAAAACCGCATCACCTCCACCATCAGCGTCGATGACAGCCTGCCGGCTGGCGGCCAGGGCGCGGTGGGTATCGAGTGCCGCAGCGCCGACCACGAAATCCATGCGCTGCTGGCGCCGCTGCACCATGCCGACACCGCCGACCGGGTAGTGGCCGAGCGCGCCCTGAACAAACGCCTGAATGGCGGCTGCCAGGTACCGATCGCGTGCTACGCGGTACTTGAAGGCGACCAACTGTGGCTGCGCGGCCTGGTCGGCCAGCCCAGCGGCGGCACCCTGCTGGTGGCCGATGCCCGTGCCCCTCGTGCTGCTGCCGAAACCTTGGGCGTACAGGTGGCCGAAGACCTGCTGGGCCAAGGCGCCGAGGCCATCCTCAAGGAAGTCTACGGCGAGGCCGGCCACCCGTGAGCCAATGGCGCCTGTTGCTGACTCGGCCTGCCGAAGACTGCGCGGCACTGGCGCAAAGCCTGGCGCTGGCAGGGGTGGGCAGCAGCTGCCTGCCTTTGCTGGAAATTGAGCCGGTTACCGTGGCGGCCCGGCAACGCCAAGCGCTGGAGGGCCTGCATGGCTTTCAGGCGATCATTGTGGTCAGCAAGCCAGCTGCCAGGTTGTTACTGGATCAACTGGCCCAGGCCGGCCTGCAGCTACCCCGGCAAGGTTGGTTCACCGTAGGTGAGGCCACTGCCGCCGTGCTGCAGGGCGAAGGCCTGACAGTAAGCTTCCCGCCGCGCGGCGATGACAGCGAAGCGTTGCTGGCGCTGCCGGCCCTGCGCCAGGCAGTGGCCGTGCCTGCACCGCGTATCTTGATCGTTCGTGGCGTCGGAGGTCGCGAACTGCTGGCAGAGCGTCTTGCAGAGCAAGGTGCTAGTGTCGAATATCTGGAACTGTATCGTCGCTGCCTGCCGGCTTACCCGGCGGGCACCCTGATGCGCCGCATTGAAGCGGAACGCCTCAATGGCCTGGTGGTCAGCAGTGGGCAGGGTCTTGAACACTTGCAACAGATGGCCGGCGCCGATTGGCCGCAGCTGGCGGGTCTGCCGCTGTTCGTGCCCAGCCCGCGAGTTGCCGAACAGGCCAGGGCCGCCGGGGCCCAACAGGTTGTGGATTGCCGTGGCGCCAGTGCCACGGCCTTGCTGGCAGCCGTGCAGCGTAGCGCTGCACCTGCCTCTTAAGGCGCTAAGCTGAACGCGATGCGCCCCCATGCAAAGGATGGATACGTGAGCGAGACTGTCTTGTCCAATAACGATCAGCCGTCGGCACAGGCGCCGGCGGAACCCGTTACCGCCCCACCTGCCAAGCGCTCCGGCAGTGGCCTGGCAGCGCTGGCCTTGCTGCTTGGCGCCGCCGGGGTGGCGGTAGGTGGCTGGGGTGTCTGGCAGGTGCGTCAACTGCAAGGCAGCGAGTTCAACCAGGGCCAGCACATCGAGGCGCTGAACCAGCGCGCTGAAGCCCTGCAGCAGCGCGAGCAGCAGATCAGCGCGCAACTGGCCAGCCTGCCGGCTGCCAGCGAACTGGAAGACCGCCGCCGCCTGGTGGCACAGCTGCAAGGCGACCAGCAACGCCTCAGCCAGCGTTTGGAAACTGTGTTGGGCGAAAGCCGCAAGGAGTGGCGCCTGGCCGAAGCCGAACACCTGCTGCGCCTGGCCACCCTGCGCCTTTCGGCCTTGCAGGACATCACCAGTGCCAAGGCGCTGGTCGAGGGTGCCGACGAAATCCTGCGCGAGCAGAGCGACCCGGGCTCCTTCGCCGCCCGCGAGCAACTGGCGCGCAGCCTGGCCACGCTCAACAGCACCCAGCAACCCGACCGTACCGGCCTTTTCCTGAAACTGGCTGCGCAGCGCGAACTGGTACAACAGCTCAGCGCCCAGTCGCCCGAGTTCGCCAGCAATGCCGATGCCCTCGGCGCGCTGACTGCTGACGGTGATGGTGCCAGCCGCCTGTCGCAGTGGTGGGCAGAGATCTCCAAGTACTTCCAGATCGACTTCAACGCCGATGACAATGTGCGGCCGCTGTTGGCCGGGCAGCAACTGAACCAGCTGCGCCTGGCCCTGAGCCTGACCATCGAGCAGGCCCAGTGGGCGGCGCTCAACGGCGATGCCAAGGTCTACACCCAGGCGCTGGACGATGCCCGCAGCGTGCTGCTGGCCAACTTCAACGCCGACAACCCGCAAAGCAAGGCCATGCTCGATAGCCTCAATGCGTTGGCTGATCAGCCGGTGTCGGTGGTTACCCCCGACCTCAGCGAAAGCCTGGCCGCGGTGCAGGCCTATATCCAGCGCCGCCACCTGCCGGCCGAGGCTGAAGGGGGCAAGCCATGAAGCGTGTCTACCTGCTGGCCGTGCTGGCGATCGTGGTCGCCGCGGCACTGGGCATTGCGGTCGCCAAGCATAGCGGCTATGTACTGATTTCCTATGGCGGCTTCCGTTACCAGTCGGGGCTGTGGGCGGCCCTGGCCGGGTTGCTGGCGCTTGTCCTGCTGCTGTGGCTGGTGCGCTACCTGGTCGGCCTGGTGCTGACCTCCAGCGGGGTGGTCAACCCGTGGTCGCGGCGTAACCGCAGCCGGCGTATTCGCCTGGCCATCGAACAGGGCCAACTGGACCTCGCCGAGGGCCGCTGGGCCAGCGCTCAACGCCATTTGCACCGCGCCGCCGAAGCCGAGCGCCAGCCGCTGCTGTACTACCTCGGTGCCGCGCGAGCTGCAAACGAGCAAGGCCGTACCGAAGACAGTGACAACCTGTTGGAGCGTGCTTTGGAACGCCAGCCGCAAGCGGAACTGGCCATTGCCTTGACCCATGCGCAGCTGCAGATGGACCGCGGCGAAAGTGATGGGGCCCTGGAAACGCTGCTGGCCATGCAGGAACGCCACCCGCAAAACAGCCAGGTATTGCGCCTGCTGCAGCGCCTGCACCAGGAACGCGGCGACTGGTCGGCACTGATCCGCCTGCTGCCAGACCTGCGCAAGGGCAAGGTGCTGCCGGCCGCCGAGCTGGCTGCCCTGGAGCAGCGTGCCTGGGGGCAGAACCTGAGCCTGGCCACCACCCGTGGCGAAGACACGCAAAGTGCCCGTCAGGCCCTGGAGCGCGCTTGGCAGCAATTGACCGCAGCCCAACGCCAGGAACCACAACTGGTGCTGGCCTACGCCGAGCAATTGCGCCAGGTGGGTGCCCAAAGCGAGGCCGAGCAAGTGCTGCGCAACGCCCTCAATCGTAACTACGAAAGCCACCTGGCCCGTCTGTACGGCCTGGTGCGCGGTGACGACCCGGCGCGCCAACTGCAAACTGCCGAAGGTTGGCTCAAGGCTCACCCGCAAGACGCCAGCCTGCTGCTGACCCTGGGCCGCCTGAGCCTGCAGAATCGCCTGTGGGGCAAGGCGCGGGATTACCTGGAAAGTAGCCTGCGCATGGAGCGCAACCCCGAGGCCTGTGCCGAGCTGGCCCGTCTGCTGGCGGGCCTTGGCGAGACCGAACGCAGCAACCAGCTGTTCCAGGAAGGCCTAGGCCTGTTGGACGAACGCCTGCTGGCGCTACCTTTGCCAGAAGGCGTACGCGCCTGACCTACCCCAAAGCCCGCGCCAAGGTGCGGGCTTTGGGGGCCGGTAACTTATCTATCGCTGCCAGTTAGATCTGCAGTCCATCCCTTCAGTCGCTTCCTACTGCATTGCTGGAAATTTCCTACGCGATTCAGCGACTTGTCGTTACTGTCGTGCCTTGAAACAAAGCGCGTCTTTCCTCTACCGTTTCAAGCCACTACCTCTTCCCCGGGACCTTCATCGCCCATGCTGCCGGCCCGTTTGCGCACCTTTTTCCTTCCTGCCTGCCTGGCCGCACTGGCGGTGCTGGCAGGGTCTTTTCACCTGGAACACGCCCTGGGGCTGGTGCCGTGCCCATTGTGCTTCAGCCAACGGCTGCTGCTTGCCGTGTACGCCTTGCTGAGCCTGGCGGCAGTGGTGCAGGCACCGGGCACGCTGGGCATCCGCCACTATGCGCGGGCGACACTGGGCTGTTCGCTGGCTGGGGCGCTGCTGGCGGCACGGCATGTCTGGTTGCAGGGCGCTGCCGGGGGCGTGCATGTCTGCCCTGTGCCAATCGGCCGGGTGATCGAGCAATCCTGGGGTGAGGCGGCGCGGCAACTGTTGCTCGGCGGCCCGGATTGCCACTCGCTGACCTGGAGCTTTGTTGACCTGACGCTGCCCGAGTGGAGCCTGCTGGCCTTCCTGCTGTTGGCGGCGCTGCCCATGTGCTGCCTGCTGGCGTATCGTTTCCGCACATTGGCAAGAAGTTGACCTGGAACAAGGCTGGGCCATTAGCGCGACCAGTGGTGATGTAACAGGCTATTAAACACTTGTATGAACTTTGTCTGCTGCGTACCTTGATGGTCAGCACGCGCGGGAATAATCTCCCAGCACGTATACCGAAAACACAACTGCTCGATGCCGTCCTGCTGATGTCACCTTTGTGCTGCGCGGTCGTAGTGCGAGGTGCAGCGGCATCTACCCAGAAGGGAAGAGATCGCCATGCTCGATAGTTGTCAGAACGCCCAGGAACGCTGGGGTGGGGTTCACGATCTGATCGACCGTTGGCTGAAGGAGCGCCAGGAACTGGTGCAGGCTTTCCGCGCGTTGCGCGATGTAAAGCTGGCCTTTGCCGACAAAGACACGAACGGGGATTTTTGCGGCCTGCTTGTTGACTATTGTTCGGCGTGGCATTTCGAGGTCTGCGAGCAGTTGGTCAGCGAGGCCAAGGCTTTCGATGACGAAAAGGCGCTGAAGTTGGCCGAAGAGATCAACCCACGGATCAACGACATCACCCAGATCGCACTGGCCTTCAATGACCATTGCGCGAAAGGCGAATGCAAGGATACCGAACGCTTCGCCGAAAAGCTGGCCAAGCTGGGCGGCCTGCTGCACGAGCGCTTCGAACTTGAAGACTGCCTGATCGAAGTGCTGCACAACGCGCACAAGGAAGAGGGCGCGGTCCAGGCCTGAGGGTTGGCGTCAGTCGCCAACCGCCAGCAGTTCGATCTCGAACACCAAGGGTGTATAGGGTGCGATCAGGTCACCCGCGCCCTCGGCGCCATAGGCTTGCGCCGACGGAATCACCAGTCGCCATTTGGCGCCAGCGTGCATCTTCGGCAAGGCCACCTGCCACCCTTCGATCACCGAGTCCAGGCTGAACCACTGGGGCGTCTGGTTCTGGTCGAACACCGAGCCATCCGGCAACCTGCCCACATAGCGCACCTGTACCTTGCCGCCGGCTTTGGGCTGCGCGCCAGTGCCTGCCTGCAGCTCGCTGTAGAGCACGCCCTCCGGTAGTTCGTGCACGCCATAACGACCACGCTCGTTGGTCATGAAGCGTGTTTCGGCTGCTTGCTGCTTCTGCGTCTCGGCATCGCCCTCCTGCGCTTCATGCTGCTGCAGCACGGCCTGCATGCGTGCCTTGTCGAGCTTTAGCGGTTGCCCCTGGTAAGACTGGCGCAGGCCTTCGACCAGCGCATCCAGCTGCAAGCCCGGCATGTCCTGACGCAGCCGCTCACCCAGGCTGGCACCGAGGCTGTAGGCGAGGTCGTGTTCGTCGCTGTTGGCCAGGGCGATGGGGGCCAGCAGGCATAAACCTAAAACAAGATATCGAGGCATGGTCGGTTCCTGCGCCAATGAGCGTGGAAGTATGCCAGCGTTCGGTTTTCCATTGGGTGCTCGCGCTCCTACAGGGGATGTGCTGCAAATCAGATAACTGCCAAATATCAGCAATGATTTATTCAGCAACTACACTTTCACGCAGCTGCAAGAAAACAACTTTGCCCAGGCATGCAACGCGGCGTAAATATTACTGTCAACATGCCCTAGCGGCGGTAGCAGCAGAAGCATAGTATGAGCCGCAATCTCGTCAGCCAGGAGGTAAACCATGTCGGCCAAAAAGAAGCCAGTAAGTACGCCGTTACACCTGCTCCAACAACTTTCGGGTAGCCTGCTCGAACACTTGGAAGATGCCTGCTCGCAAGCGCTGGCTGATGCGGAAAATCTGCTGGCCAAATTGGAAAAGCAGCGTGGCAAGGCCCAGGAAAAACTGCACAACGGTCGCCTGAAATTGCAGGACTCGGCCAAGGCAGGCAAAGCCAAGGCGCAGACCAAGGCGCAAAAAGTCATCGGCGAACTTGAAGAACTGCTCGATTCCCTCAAGGAACGTCAAACCCAGACCCGCTCTTACATTCAGCAACTCAAGCGCGATGCCCAAGACAGCCTCAAGCTGGCACAAGGCGTAGGCAAGGTTCGCGAAGCAGCAGCCAAAGCGCTTGATCTGCGCGCGGCCAAGACCACCAAGGCGGTTGCTGCCAAACCTGCGGCCAAGCCTGCCCCCAAAGCCGCTGCGGCTAAACCTGCGGCCAAGCCAGCTGCCAGAGCCACTGCCGCTGCCAAGCCTGCGGCGAAGCCAGCTGCCAGAGCCGCTGCTGCTGCCAAGCCTGCGGCGAAACCAGCTGCCAAAGCCGCTGCTGCCAAGCCAGCAGCCAAGCCAGCGGCCAAAGCTACTGCTGCTGCCAAGCCAGCAGCCAAGCCAGCGGCCAAAGCTACTGCTGCTGCCAAACCTGCGGCGAAGCCAGCTGCCAAAGCCACCGCGGCTGCCAAACCTGCAGCCAGGCCAGCTGCCAAAGCTACTGCTGCTGCCAAGCCTGCAGCGAAGCCAGCGGCCAAAGCCACTGCTGCTGCCAAACCAGCAGCCAAACCAGCTGCCGCCAAGTCTCCAGCACGCACAGCAGCCAAACCTGCCGCCAAGCCAGCAGCCGCCAAGCCTGTTGCCAGCAAGCCAGCCGAAACCAAACCGGCTACACCTGCCGGCAGCACGCCGGCCGCCGCAAGCAGCTCGGCCACCCCGGCCGCTTCGGTAGCACCTTCTGCACCCGCCAGCACCCCGGCTCAGGCGCCGTCTTCAGCGTCCTGAAGCGCAGCCGCCGCGACGCGCAACTGATCCAGCGCGTCGTGGTGTCGGCCCTGGTCCGGCGCCAGCCGGGCCAGCCAGTCGTCCGTAGGCTCGCGGGAGCCTGCGGGCCACTGCAGCGCACGGTCCTGCAAGCGTTCCAGCAAGGCCTTCTCGGCCTGCAACTCCAACCCCTTCACCTGTTCACGCAACGCCGCCAGCTGCGCATCACCCTGCGCTGCCGCTCGCCACTGTTGGCGCAGGCTGCGTAACGGCGTAACGATTTCACGCTGCCAGGGCTCGGCAACTTCACGCAACGCCTGCGCGCGTTCGGCCAGTACGGCCACGCCACGCGCTTGCAGCCAGGTTGCACACAGCAGCAGGCAGACATCGCCACCCTGCGCCTGCAGGGCAAGGCAGGCGGCTTCCACGCCAGGCCTGGCATACAGGGCCAGGGCGTGATTCCACAGGTCGGTGTGCATGGTTCCACTCGCGCTATGGGCCGAGGAAGCTGGTAGACTCCGCGACCATCATGATCAGACTATCCAACCTCACTTTACAGCGTGGTCCGCAGCGCTTGCTAGAAGGCGCCGAGATGACCCTGCACGCCGGTCACAAGGCCGGCCTGATCGGCGCCAACGGCGCCGGAAAATCCAGCCTGTTCGCCATGCTGCGCGGTGAGCTGTCGCCCGATGCCGGCGATTGCCAGCTGCCCGGCGACTGGCGCATCGCCCACATGCGCCAGGAGGTCGACACCCTTGACCGCCTGGCGGTGGACTATGTGCTCGACGGCGACGTGCGCCTGCGCAAGGTCCAGGCCGAACTGGCCGCCGCCGAGCAGGCCCACGACGGTACCGCCTTGGCACGCCTGCACAGTGAACTGGAAAGCGCCGACGGCTATACCGCCGACGCTCGTGCGCGCAAGTTACTGGCAGGCCTGGGCTTCACCAACGAGCAGATGGACCGCCGCGTCGGCGACTTCTCCGGTGGCTGGCGGATGCGCCTGAACCTGGCCCAGGCACTGATGTGCCCGTCCGACCTGCTGCTGCTCGACGAGCCCACCAACCACCTGGACCTCGACGCCATCCTGTGGCTGGAAGACTGGCTCAAGGGCTACCCTGGCACGCTGTTGCTGATCTCCCACGACCGCGACTTCCTCGACGCCGTGGTCGACCATGTGCTGCACGTCGAGCAGCGCAAACTGAACCTGTACAAGGGCGGTTACACCGCCTTCGAACGCACCCGTGCCGAGCGCCTGGCACAGCAGCAGCAGGCCTACGAGAAGCAGCAGGCGCAGCGCGCGCACATGGAAAAGTACATCGCCCGCTTCAAGGCCCAGGCCACCAAGGCCCGCCAGGCGCAGAGCCGGATCAAGGCCCTGGAGCGCATGGAAGAGCTGTCGGCGGCGCATGTCGATTCGCCGTTCGACTTCGTCTTCCGCGAATCGCAGAAAATCTCCAGCCCGTTGCTGAGCATGTCCGAAGGCTGCCTGGGTTATGGTGACAAGGCCATCCTCGACAAGGTCAAGCTGCAGCTCACCCCGGGTGCGCGCATTGGCCTGCTCGGTCCTAACGGTGCCGGCAAGTCGACCCTGATCAAGAACCTCGCCGGTGAGCTTGAGCCGTTGTCGGGCCGCCTGGTCCGTGGCGAAAACCTGGCCGTTGGCTATTTCGCCCAGCACCAGCTCGACTCGCTGGACGACAAGGCCAGCCCGCTGTTGCACCTGCAGCGCATCGCCCCCACCGAGCGTGAGCAAACCCTGCGCGACTTCCTTGGCGGCTTTGACTTCCATGGCGCCCGCTGCGAAGAGCCGGTGGTGAATTTCTCCGGTGGCGAAAAGGCCCGTCTGGCGCTGGCGCTGATTGCCTGGGAGCGGCCGAACCTGCTGCTGCTCGACGAACCGACCAACCACCTGGACCTGGAAATGCGCCTGGCGCTGACCATGGCCTTGCAGGAGTTTGCCGGTGCCGTGCTAGTGGTATCCCACGACCGTCACCTGCTCAAGAGCACGACCGACGACTTCCTGTTGGTGGCCGACGGCAAGGTCGAAACCTTCGATGGCGACCTGGACGACTACAGCCGCTGGCTGGTCGAGTTCCGCCAGCGCAGCGTGCCGGCCAGTTCGGCCCCGGTCAACCCGGATAAGACCGACAAGAAGGCCCAGCGCCAGGCTGCCGCCGCCTTGCGCCAGCAACTGGCACCGCACAAGAAGGCTGCCGACAAGCTGGAAAGCGAGCTTAACCAGGTGCACGCGCAGCTGGCCGAGATCGAGACCGCGCTGGGTGACGGTGGCCTTTACGAAGCGGCACGCAAGGACGAGTTGCGCGACCTGCTGGCACGCCAGACCAAGCTCAAGCAACGCGAAGGCGAGCTGGAAGAAGCCTGGATGGAAGCGCTGGAAACCCTGGAAGGCATGCAGGCCGAGCTTGAGGCGCTGTCTTGAGCAAGGGGTGAGATGGTGTTGGGGCTGATAGGTGTTCGCCTTGAGGCTCTCAGCGCCTGTGAGATCGAGCGCCGCCCGCGCGGCGCTTCGCGGCTAAAGCCGCTCCTACATTTGTTTCGGGCCAGTCCATCCTGTGCCAGGCGCGCGCGACCGCCTTGTTTGTACGACGCGATATCGAGCCTTGCGCCAAGGCGTTCGCGCGCGAATCCCACAGGCATAACTGGCCCGAAACAAACGTAGGAGCGGCTTTAGCCGCGAAGCGCCGCGCGGGCGGCGCTCGATCTCACAGGCGCCGAAAGTGTTGTGGTGAACACCTGAGGCGCTCGATCTCACAGGCGCCAAAAATGTTGTGGTGAACACCTGAGGCGCTCGATCTCCCAGGCGCTGAAAATGCCATGGCGGACATTCCACCAACACAACCAACTTAAAACCCAAATACCCCAAAAATCACTGGTTATTTTTTCACCAACACCTTAGCTTAACGTTTTGCAACATATGTTCGAGCGAGGTGTGTGATGTCGATGGAAGTATGGTTGGGCTTCTTTGCCGCCTGTTGGGTGATCAGCCTTTCACCCGGTGCCGGGGCCATTGCCTCGATGTCCAGCGGCCTGCAATACGGCTTCTGGCGTGGTTACTGGAACGCCCTGGGCCTGCAACTGGGCCTGATTTTGCAAATCGCCATCATTGCCGCCGGCGTCGGTGCCGTGCTGGCCGCCTCGGCCACGGCCTTCCAGTTCATCAAATGGTTCGGCGTTGCCTACCTCGTCTACCTGGCCTACAAGCAGTGGCGTGCCCTGCCGATGGACATGAGCGATGAGTCCGCCGTGCGCCCGATCGGCAAGCCGCTGAGCCTGGTGTTCCGTGGCTTCCTGGTCAACGTCAGCAACCCCAAGGCGCTGGTGTTCATGCTGGCGGTGCTGCCGCAGTTCATCAACCCGCATGCACCGCTGTTACCACAATATGTGGCGATCACCGTGACCATGGTCAGCGTGGACCTGCTGGTGATGGCGGGCTACACCGGGTTGGCCTCGCGGGTGCTGCGTTTGCTGCGTACGCCCAAGCAGCAGAAGCGGTTGAACCGGACCTTTGCCGGATTGTTCATTGGTGCGGCTACCTTCCTGGCCACCTTGCGCCGCGCGCCAATCTGATAGACCGCATTCAGGCTATTCGCGGGCAAGCCCGCGAATGGGCCAACGCTATTTCTGCTTATCCACCAACCCCTTGAGCAAATCCACCGGCAGCGGAAAGACGATGGTCGAGCTCTTGTCCCCGGCAATCGTCCCCAGCGTCTGCATATAGCGCAACTGCATCGCCCCCGGTTCCTTGCTCAGCATCTGTGCCGCCTGCATCAGTTTCTCCGACGCCTGCAATTCACCCTCGGCATGGATCACCTTGGCCCGCCGTTCGCGCTCGGCTTCGGCCTGGCGGGCGATGGCGCGCACCATCGACTCATTGAGGTCAACGTGCTTGATCTCGACATTGGCTACCTTGATGCCCCAGGCATCGGTTTGCGCATCCAGCACTTGGCGAATGTCCAGGTTCAGCTGCTCGCGTTCGGCCAGCAGTTCGTCCAGTTCGTGCTTGCCCAGCACCGCACGCAGCGTGGTCTGGGCCAGTTGGCTGGTCGCTACGAGGAAGTCCTCGACCTGGATGATTGCCTTCTGTGGGTCGAGCACACGGAAGTACACCACGGCGTTGACCTTGACCGAGACGTTGTCACGGGTGATCACATCCTGCGGTGGTACATCCAGCACCACGGTGCGAAGGTCGACCCGCACCATTTGCTGGACCACCGGGATCAACAGGATCAGCCCCGGCCCCTTCACCTGCCAGAAGCGCCCCAGCTGGAACACCACGCCGCGTTCGTATTCGCGCAGGATGCGGAACGCCGACAGCAACAGCATCGCCAGCACGATCAGCACGGCACCGAAACCCACTTGCATGAACATGGTCATTCTCCTTGCGCCGCAGGCGCGGCGGCGCTCACTTCCAGCATGACGCCATGGCGCGCGGTTACCCGCACGTTCTGGCCTGCTTGCAGTGGCGTTGTGCACTGCACTTGCCATTGCTCGCCCTGGGCCAGCACCACGCCACAGAACGGGTCGCCTGCCGTTACCTGGGTGACGGTGACCAGGCTGCCGACCAGGCCGGCGTCACCGCTGACCAGCGCCCGTCGACGGGCCTTGAGGGCCATGCCCAGCACACCCCCGATCAGCAGCGCCGAAAGCACCGCCAGGGTGCCGATCAGGGTCAGTGGGATGCCGAAGCCGGGGGCGTCGGTGTCGATCAGGATCAGCGCACCGACCACAAAGGCGACGATGCCGCCAAAGCCGACCACGCCAAAGCTGGGCAGGAATGCTTCGGCAATCATGAAGGCGATACCGAGCAAGATCAGCGCCACGCCGGCGAAGCTCACCGGCAACAGCTGCAGGGCATACAGCGCCAGTAGCAGGCAGATGCCACCGACCACGCCGCCAACCGTCGAACCCGGGTTCATGAATTCGAACAGCAGCCCGTATACGCCGATCATGATCAGGATCAGCGCCACGCTGGGGTTGGTGATCACGGCCAGCACCCGTGTGCGCCAGTCCGGCAGGTGTTCGACCAGGCTGGCCCCGGCGGTGTGCAACTGTTGAGGCTGGCCAGCGACAGTGAGTGTTTTGCCATCGAGCTTGCGCAGCAAGTCGGGCAGGTCCTCGGCCAGCTGGTCGATCACGTTCAGGCGCAAGGCCTCGCTGGCGGGCAGGCTGACCGCCTCGCGCACGGCTTTCTCTGCCCAGTCGGCATTGCGCCCGCGCAGCTGCGCCAGGCCACGGATGTAGGCAGCGGCGTCGTTGACCTGCTTGCGTGCAAGGGTTTCATCCTCGCCGCCTTTGGCCTTGTCGTCCTTGGGCGCGCCTGGCAGGCCACCGATCTGCACCGGCGTTGCGGCACCCAGGTTGGTCCCGGGCGCCATCGCCGCGACGTGGCTGGCGTAGAGAATATAGGTGCCGGCACTGGCGGCGCGGGCACCGCTGGGGGCGACGTAGCTGGCGACCGGCACGGGGCTGGCGAGAATTGCCTTGATCATCTGGCGCATGGCACTGTCCAGCCCGCCCGGCGTGTCCATGCGGATAACCACCAGTTGCGCGCCCTGCGCCTGGGCCTGGCCGAGGCTGCGCACCAGGTAGTCGGCACTGGCCGGGCCAATCGCGTCATCAATGCCCAGCACCCACACCGAACCGGGCGCTGCCTGGCCGCCGGGCGATGCCAAGCAGCAACAGCAGCAACAGCCAGCGCCAGCAGCGGGCGATCACCTGTCGTCACCTCGTTTGCCTCTACAGCACAAGTTTAGCCCTGCCTGCCGCCGGCAGGCCTAAAATTGGAGATTGGGGGGCAAACCGGAGGTGCATCATGCGTATGGCAAAGACCCTGCAGGATCGCCTGGACAAGGCCAACTGCGATTACGACATCATTCCCCATCCACATTCGGCCACCAGCCTGGAGTCGGCCCGCACGGCCGGCGTGCCCGCCGAGCGGGTCGCCAAGTCGGTGATGCTCGATGACCGTCATGGCAACTACATCATGGCCGTGCTACCGGCCAACCGGCATCTGGACATGACCAAGGTACGCATGTCCGGGGCTTGGCAACTGACCCGTGAAAGCGGCCTGCCGAGCCTGTTCGGCGACTGCGAGCGCGGTGCCGTGCCGGCGCTTGGCGATGCCTACCAGATAAAAATGCTGCTCGACCCGACCCTTACCCGCCAAGGTGATGTCTACCTGGAGGCGGGTGACCACGATCACTTGATCCACATGAGTATGGAGCAGTACATGAAACTGGTGCCGCACGCCGAAGTGCGCGAGCTGTGCTGATGTTTTCACACCAATGCCAGGCGGGCGTCGTGGACGGCTTGCCTGGCGCTCAGGAGGAACCATGGAAGCGCCGATCCATCCCTTTGCCGACTTGTTCAAACAACTGGGCCTGCCTGATGATGCCGTGAGCATCGATCAGTTCATTGCCAGCCACTCGCCACTGAAGAACGACATCAAGCTGGTGGACGCGCCGTTCTGGACCGCCTCCCAGCGCGACTTCCTCAAGGACAGCATCATTGAGGATGCTGATTGGGCAGTGCCGTTCGATCAACTCAACGAAGCGTTGCGCCGCCCCCGAAAATAAAGCGCCGAGCGGCACCTGACGAGTGAGTGGCCGTTGCTATGCTCAGGAAAACAAGAAGGGGATAGCGCGATGAAAGATCCCTACGCACCAGGTTTCTGGTGTTCCGTGACGATCCTGGGCACCCTGACGGCCAGTTACTTCTATGGCATCAGGCAAACGCAACAGATGAACCAGGCGGTGCATTTCCTGTATGCCGCTGCCGCGGTCACTGTGGCGGTTGCTTTGGTGGCGCTGACCTGGATCGCCTGGCAGCAGCTGCACCTGAACAAACGCGAAGTGATCCAGGGGCGAACGTTGCTGACCATCTGGAACACCAAGGTCGCGCTGCGCCGCGTCGAAACAGTATTCGACCGCTACTTCTGGGGCAGCTACTGGCATTCAGGGCGTACCTTCGAAGAAGTCATGGGCGAGCTCAAGGGCACGCCACTGGAGCAGAGCCTGGATGCCCTGAAGCGCCAGTGCCGCTTGCTCGACCGGGAAATTCACGATCACCATCACCACTGGCTGGCCAATGCCCGCGACCTGTCCAGCGTGGCCCAGGCCATGGCCCGTGAACGCTACCAGCTGGACCTGGGCGAACCCACCTACAGCGGCAATGGCAATACCGCCGTGCTCAACCGTGACCTGGAAGTGCTGGTGTACACCTGGTCGGCGCGCCTGCGCAGCTTCGACCATCAGCTGGACGAGCTGGAGCGCGCCTACCATTGAGGTGCCTCATTCGCCGCGGATGTACTGCTCCATTTGCTGGATCAGGCTGGCCTGTTCGGCGATGGTTTCCTTGACCAGGTCGCCGATCGACAACAGGCCGAGCAGCTTGCCGTTGTCGACCACCGGCAGGTGGCGCAGGTGACGGTCGGTCATCAAGTTCATGCAGAAATCGAGCTTCTGCCTGGGTTCCACGGTAACCACTGGCGCACTCATGATTTCGCGTACCGGGGTGACGGCCGAAGAGCGGCCCTTGAGGACCAGTTTGCGCGCATAGTCCCGTTCACTGACGATACCCACCACCTGGTTGCCCTCGACCACGGGCAGCGCACCGACGTTTTTCTCCGCCAGCATTTTCAGGGCGTCGAGTACCGAGTCATCCGGGCCGATGGTGTACACGGTCTGGTGCTGGGACTTGGTCTTGAGGATTTGTTCGACGGTCTTCATACGGGCCTCTGCGGGTGAAAAAAGCGCTATCTCGGTGTAACTAAAGCATCCGGCACGGCGCTCTGCACGGCAATGCAGGAAACGGCATGCAGTCGATTGAAAAACGTCATGGGTGTTCGCCTGTGCCGGCCTCTTCGCGGCTAAAGCCGCTCCCACAGGTACCGCGTACCCCTGTAGGAGCGGCTTTAGCCGCGAAGAGGCCGGTGCAGCCAATCAGAGCTTCGGCATTTGCCCGATCCGCGCCACCATCTCGCTCACTACCTGCAGGTCCAGCATGAATTGGTCCACGGTCTTGAACTCGTTGTCGTTGTGCCCGGTGTACTTCACGTCCGGCATGGCCAGGCCGAACTGCACGCCATTGGGCAGGTCATGCACCGAAGTCGCACCCGCAGAAGTGCCGAACTCATGCTTCATGCCCAGGTTCTCGGTGGCTACGGCGAGTAGTGCCTTCACCCATTCGCCCTCGGGGTTGCGGTACATCGGCTCGTCCAGGCTGTAGTCGAAGGCCACCGAGGTGTGGCTTTGCCGGGTCCATTTGCCCAGTTTGCCCGCCAGCTCATCCTTGATCGTGGCAATCGGCTTGCCCTTGGGAATGCGCAGGTTCACCGCCAGTTTCAGGCCTTTGTCATCTACCCCGACAAAGGTCGGCGAGGCGGTCATCGGGCCCATGAACGGGTCCTTGAAAGCCACGCCGAGCTTGTTGCCCAGGTAGTCCAGGCCCCAGTTGTCGGCAGTGTAGCGGGCGGCGTCGGTGAAGTGGTTGTGCTTGAGCGGTACCTGCTTGCCCAGGCCATTGATGAAGTCGAGCATGCGTGCCACCGGGTTGACCCCGGACTCTGGCTCCGATGAGTGGGCGGAAACCCCGGTCACCGTGAGCAGCACGTTGTTGCCATCGGCCATGGCGTCGATGCTGAAGTCGCCACCATGCTGCTTCACGTATTTGCCGCCGGCTTGCTGCAGCTGTTTGGCCAGCTTTGCCGGGTTGTCGGTGACCAGGGTCGCGACCGAAGTGGTGGGGATCTGGTTGGTGGCCAGGCCGCCAGTCAGGTTGATGATTTCTGCGCCCTTGCCAGTGGCCGGGCGCTTGCTGAAGCTGGCCATCACCGTGCCGTAGCCTTTCTCGGCAATTACCACCGGATAGCCGCCATCCAGGGCCAGGTTGTAGTCGGGCGTGGGGTTGCGCTCGAAGTAGTAGGGGATGGCATCGCCGCTGGTTTCTTCGGTGGTGTCGATCAGCAGCTTGAACTGCCGGGCCAGCGGCAGGTTTTCGTCCTTGGCCACTTTCAGCGCATACATCGCCACCACGATGCCGTTCTTGTCGTCTTCGGTGCCGCGGCCGTACATGCGGTCGCCGATCAGGGTGACCTTGAACGGGTCCAGGCGGGTGCCGTCGGCCAGCTTCCAGTTGTCCGGGTTGACCGGTACCACGTCGGCGTGGGCGTGGATGCCGATCACTTCCTTGCCGCTGCCCAGCGAAATCTCGTAAACCCGGTTGTCGATGTTGCGGAAAGCCAGGCCAAAGCTGTCGGCCAGTGCCTTGATCTTGTCGGCGATCTTGAGGAACTCGGGGTTCTCGTGCTGCGGCGTGCCTTCGACGTTGAAGGTGGGGATGGCCACCAGCTCTCGCAGGGTTTCAGTGGCAGCTTTGCCGTATTTGATGCGGGTATACAGGCCGAGCAGGCGGTTGATTTCATCTTGCTGCTCGGCCGTCAGTGGTTTGCCAGCCAGGTAGGCGTCGAGGGTTGCCTCGAGGTTGTCGGCCTTGGCCTGCTCGCTGCCTTTGAGCTTGCCCAGGAACTGCTTGAAGTCGCTTGGGTCGCTGCCGTCGAAGGCTTTGACGATGGCGGCAGACTGTTGCTGGGTGAGGTTGGCCTGGACCGGTTGGGTGAACAGGCCGATGCTGGCCAGCAGCAGGGTGGTGGCGGTCAGTTTTTTAAGGTGCATGGTTGAGCGCATTCCTTCGCCAATCATTGTTATGGGTTACCCGTTCGGAAAACGGGAAGACGCCCACGCTAACACCAATGACCTGTGGCACGGGAGTGCCAGAAACGCGACATGCCGCACAAACGAAAAAGCCCCGGGCCAAGGCCCAGGGCTTTTTGATATGGCGCACTCGGCGGGATTCGAACCCACGACCCCTGCCTTCGGAGGGCAGTACTCTATCCAGCTGAGCTACGAGTGCAACGCGCACGCATAATACCCATCTGTGCCGGTGGCGTCCATCGCCTTGATCTGTAGCCTTTTTTACCTGCCAGCCACGCTGGCACGCCAGTTGGCCGTCCAGGTGCTATAGGCGCAAAGCACTTCGCTGTTGTCATACGCGCTTAATCGCCGCCTCCCCCACATTGAGGAGGCCAGCGATGGCTATCGACATTGAACACTACGAACAAGGCCTGGTTGAGTTAACGGAGGCCAGGCAGCTGATGGCCATGTTCAGGCGTCAACTAGAGGCGTTCCCTGACGTGCACGGCGCAGCACGCGATGCTGCCGGTCAATACCTGTTACAGCACACAGCCGAGGCACTGAACCCGGACCACGTCCTTTGGCGGCAGTTCAGCGTTCAGTCATACCGGAAAACAGACGGTCGGGGGTGGGGCCAGTATCGCTTCGTCAAAAGGACGATGACCTTTACCGACCTCTGGGTTCGCCGTTTCCCACACGATGTTATCCACACGCCACAGCTGGATGACTTCGTTCAGGACGACGGGCGGCCAATCCCATTGGCCCCGGCGAGGGTGGATGCAGACCTGTGGGCGCTGGATTTTGCCAGCGTCATGCATGATCAGGCCCGGCAGTACTGGCTTGCTCACAGCGACAACTTGCTGCAACTGCTGAAGGTTCGCTTCACCGCACATGTCGAGCAGGCACTGAAAGACAGCAAGATCACGCCAGGTGACCATGACTGGTTACGCACAACGGCCGCTGAGGCCACGCTCGCCTTTCGCTGCTTCACACCAAAAGGTGCTGCAAAGGTATTGGCGCTACACTGCCCCGACGGGCGAGTAGTCGTCTATCGGCCGACCAGCACACCCCATGTACAGGCTTATGCCAACGCGCAGGCGCTGGCTCACCTGGCATTGGGCGAAGCGAGCAGCGAGGGCCAGGACCTGTTTGCCGAACAGCGTGAGTGGGTGAAGGCCGAGGTCGAGGCCAGCCTGGCCGTGCTGGTCAGCAATGGCGACCTGCGTGAGCAGTTGTGGCGTGACAGGCTTGATATGGCCTTGCAGTTGGTCGCTCTGCCGGCGCTGTTCAGCGGGCCGGCGATGCTGCTGATGTTACTGCTGACCGTGGCGCAGTTGGGGCTGGATACCTACGACTACTTCACTGCACGTTCTGCGGTGCGGAAAACCCAGGCACTGCAGGCTGCATTCGGCGATGTGCTGATGCTGGCATTTGCCGTCATTTTCGAAACGGTTGGCCGCAAAGCGCTGAGCACGGCATTGCGCCCGCATGAGTCACTGCCGGTGCGCGATTGGATAGCTGCCGAAGATGCCAGTGCAGAATGGCGGCCGCTCGTCAGCCACAACCCGGCATCCGGGGCCTTGCAGGCTGATGGCCTGCTCGCTGGTGTACGACTGGCCGATGACGGTGCTATGTGGATCGAGCTGCAAGGCAAGGCGGTACGCGTTCGTTACAACACCGAGATCCAGCACCTGGTACTTACCCACGAATCGGCGCCGTTCGGGCTGGTGCCACAAATGCCGGTGCGCTTGGCTGAGGACGGCACCTGGCAGTTGCTTGCGCCCGGAGGTAACCGCGCGGCTCTGGCTACCCGCTTCTGGGATGTCTATCTCACGCCAGGGGATGCCATGGCGCGGGAACTGTCGCAGGGCATCGAGCAGGAACAGGCCGAACTGCTGACCCAGGCCCGTGTGCCGACGGTGGAAGATACTGCGCGGGTTGCCAAGGATGAGTACGGCTACCACTGCGTGGTTGAAGAGGGCATGCGCCACTACAGCTTTCGCCAGGGCGCAGAACTGCACAACGACCTGGTCATGGAGTACACCCGCGAGCAATCGGAGCTCAACAGCTGGCTGCGCCATGGCATGGGGGGTGTGCACAGCACCTCACATGGCGAATTGGTGCATGTAACCGAGCACCTGCTCGACTCGCTCCAGCGCCTGCCGAAAAGCAATGCTACTTACTTGTGGCGTGCCGGCAGTGCAGCACGGGGTACCGGTGGTGCGTTGTACCGGACGCAGCAGATCATGGCCGGTGATGTGCTGGTCGGGACAGATTTTACCTCGTTCACCGAAAGCCCCTATGTGGTCCGGGATTTCATGCTGCCACACGCCGATAGTGTGTTCGATGACGATGCCATCGTCTATGAACTGACACTGGGCAAGCAGACGGCGGGTGTGCCAATAGCTCCGTTGTCATTGAATCCGCTGGAAGCCGAAGTGCTGTTTGCGCCGGGTAACTTCTTCCGGGTGGAGTCGATAGACCAAGTCACTGGCGAGGCCTATCGTTTCACCCGCGTGCGCCTGCGCGAGTACCTGCCAAACGGCAGCGAGACGCTGCTGGAAATGCGCACCGGCAAACCCTTCGACCTGCGCGCTCATGGCGCCCGCGTGGCGAATGCGGAGTTGGTGGAACGGATTTTTCCGGCACCCTGGTGGCATTGAATATCAAAGCGCGATCAGCTCTGGGCGCAGCCCTTCAACCCGGCGTGCCGGCGTTGGCAGGTAGCCGCCATCGCCGGTGATCTGGTGCAGTACCTTCTCGCGCAGGCCGTGCAGGGCCACACCGGTGCGCAAGCGTGGGTGCGGCAGGTCGACCTCTACCACCGACTTGATCCGCCCCGGGCGCGGCTCCAGCACCACGACCCGGTCGGCCAGGTAGGTGGCCTCTTCGGCGTCATGGGTGACCAGCAGGGTGGTGATGCCGGCACGTTCGCGAATGGCCAGCAGCTCGTCCTGCAGCTGCTGGCGGGTTAGCGCATCCAGTGCTCCGAACGGCTCATCGAGCAGCAGGATGCGTGGGCTGGCCACCAGGCCACGGGCGATTGCCACGCGCTGCGCCATACCGCCAGACAGTTGGTGCGGGTAGGCTGATTCGAAGCCGACCAGCCCCACCAGTTGCACGAACTCATGCACCCTGCGGGCGCGCTCGCCCTGAGTGAGCGGTTCGTTGACCAGACCCAGGGCAATGTTCTGTTCCACGCTCAACCAAGGGAACAGCCGGTGCTCCTGGAACACGATACCGCGCTCGCCACCAATACCACTGACCGCATGGCCGTCGACACGGATGCTGCCGCTGTAGTCGGTATCCAGCCCCACCAGCAGGCGCAGCAGGGTGGACTTGCCACAGCCAGAAGCACCGACAATGGCGATGAACTCGCCCTCGTTGATCGACAGGTTGAAATTGCGGATGGCTTCAAAGGGTTGCCCGTCGACGCTGAACACTTTGCTCACCCCTTCGAAACTGACCAGGGGTGGTGTGGCGTCGGGCTGGTTGGCCGCGTGCAGGTGTAAGGTGTTGAAGGCGTTCATGCGGTTCTCCAGCGCGTGGCGCGCGATTCGAGGCGTTGTCCAAGGGTGCCGAGCAAGGCACCGACCAGGCCGATCAAGAGCATGGCGGCCATCACCTGGTCCATGCGGAACAGTTGCTGGGCACCGATCATCAGGCTGGCAATGCCACCGTCCGAGGGCATGAAGTATTCGGCGCCGATGGTACCCAGCCAGGCGTAGATCAACGACAGGCGCAGGCCGGCGAATATCGCCGGGGCGGCGCCGGGCAGCACCAGCAGGCGCAGGCGCTGCCACAGGTTCAGGCGCAGGGTGCGGGCGGCTTCGCCCAGTTGCGGC
Source organism: Pseudomonas sp. NPDC089392 (assembly GCF_044749595.1). Taxonomy (NCBI): domain Bacteria; kingdom Pseudomonadati; phylum Pseudomonadota; class Gammaproteobacteria; order Pseudomonadales; family Pseudomonadaceae; genus Pseudomonas; species Pseudomonas sp. NPDC089392. The sequence goes on along the minus strand of NZ_JBIVIF010000020.1, from coordinate 61,349 downwards.
GACAGGCTGGCAATGCCGCGTTGGGTGGCGATCAGCAGCGGGAAGAATGCAGCCATGCCGACGAAAACCAGCTTGGCCCCTTCACCCAGGCCGAACCAGGCGGTGAGCAGCGGCACCCAGGCAAACAGCGCCACTTGGCGCAGTGCTGTCAGGCTTGGGCCGAACAGGCGCTCGGCATTGCTGGACAAACCCAGCAGCAACCCCGCCAGCAGGCCTGCGCCGCCGCCCAGCAACAGGCCGCTCAGGGTGCGCTGCAGGCTTGACAACAAGGCCTGCGGCAGCGAACCATCGGCCAGGCCGACCAGCAGGGTGCGCAGCACTTCGAGTGGCGAGGTCAGGATGTTGCTGTCGACCCAGCCAAAGCTGTTGCTGGCCTGCCACAGTGCCAACAGCGCCAGCGGGAGCAGCAGGCTTTGCCAGCCACGCGGCACCGGCCCACGCTGTTGTTCCCCAGTGGCCGCTTGCGGCCAGTACAGCAGGCGTTTTTCAACCGCAGAAAAGCCGCGCTCCAGCACCGCGCCGACCAGGCCGATCACCAGGATGCACAGCAGCACCAGGTCGAGCATGAACAGTTGCCGCCCCCAAACCATCAGGTAACCGATGCCTTCGCTGGAGGCCAGCAACTCGACTGCCAGCAGCGAAGTCCAGCCGGTGGCCAGGGCCAGGCGCACGCCTGTAAGGAAAGCGGGCAGGGCGGCCGGCAGCAACAGGCGTAGAAACAGCAGGTGACGCGGCAGGCGCAATGCCGCAGCGGCCTCACGCAGCTTGGGCTGGGCATCACGCACCCCGACCAGCGTGTGCAAGGTGACGGGGACTACCACCGCTTTCACCAGTACCACCAGCTTGAGCAACTCGCCAATGCCGAAGAACAGCATGAACAACGGAATCCAGGCCAAGGTTGGAATCTGTGCCAGCGCCACGAAGGTTGGCAGCACCAGCGTCTGCGCCTGCCGCGAAGCGCCCAGCCACACCCCCAGCAGCAAGCCGCTGGTAATGCCCGCCGCCAGCCCCCAGAACAACCGCTGTAAGCTTATCCACAGGTGCCCCCACAGCTCGCCGGAGCCAAACTCCACCGCGCTCTGCCACACCAACGCTGGCGCCGGCAGGATTTGCTCGCTCATCCAGTGTTGCCGGCTGGCCACCACCCAGAGCAGCGCAATCGTCACAGGCAAAACCCAAGGCAGAACCCGCTCTACAGAGAGCACGGGGTTCCTGTGGGAGCGGCCTTGCGCCGCGAATGGGCCGCCCAGCGGCCCCCGCAGCCACCCCCGACCTCTATTCAGAACTCCATTCATCGGCCATCTCTCAAGAGGTTGTTAGTTTATTCACTTATGGAATTAAAAAATCAAACAAGCGACTTTCAAGAGATAAGAGCATGCGCCCCCTGCATACGGAAGTCCCCGGCCGTTGCGTTTTCCTCATATTTTCCATGCGTTTTCCGCAACCCTGCCGGCGGCCCGCATGCCAGCTGATTTATGCCTTTCAGTTACTAAAAAATGAAGTTTTGATCTTTGTAGGTTCTAACAAGACCTGCCTAGCTTCTGGCCAAAGCGCCGGCCATCGCCGGTGGCAGCCTGCCAAGGAGCCTTGCCATGAAAACCCAATTCCGCCACCTGATCACCGCCCTTGGGCTGGCCTTCACCCTCAGCGCCCACGCCGCTGAACCGGCCAAGCCAGAAAGCATCCGTATCGCCGTGCCCGACCTCAGCGCCGGCAGCAAGCCTAGCGCTGGCGGCGTGGTCGATGTGCTGCGTGACCAGCAGCTGCTGGAGAAGGAATTCGCCAAGGACGGCATTCGTATTGACTGGCACTTCTTCAAGGGCGCCGGGCCGGTGGTGAACGAGGCATTGGCTAACGGCCAGGCCGACTTCGCCTACCTCGGTGACCTGGCCGCCATCGTCGGCAAGGCCAATGGCCTCGACACCCGTGTGCTGTCGGCAGGTGTGCGTGGGGTCAAAAGCTACCTGGGCGTGGTGCCCGGTTCTGGCATCAAGACCCTGCACGACCTCAAGGGTAAGCGCGTGGCTGTGTTCCGCGGCACCGCCAACCAGCTGTCGTTCGCCAGCGCCCTGGCCAGCCAGGGGCTGAGCGAACGCGAGCTCAAGGTAATCAACCTCGACTTCAACGCCGCCAACGCCGCGCTGGCCGCCAAGCAGATCGACGCCACCTGGGGCCTGTCCAACCTGCTGTCGTTGCGTGAGCGCGGGCTGGTCGAGCTGCCGGTCAATTCGCGTGACCTGAAGGGCGCTGGCAGCACCCAGGCGGTGCTGCTGGGCACCGGCGATTTCATCCGTAAATACCCCGAGCTGGTGCAGCGCCTGGTCAACGCCCAGGAGCAGGCCAGCACCTGGCTGCGCGACGAGCACAACCGCGAGGCCTACGTCGACCTGGTGGCCAGCAATGCCAACTGGCCGCGCAGCATCCTCAGCGATGACCTGGCCAAGGAAGACCTTGCCCACTACTTCGACCCACGGCTGGACGCCGATTTCGTCGGCCAGCTGCAACAGGGCGTCGACCTGGCCGCCAAGGAGCGCCTGATCCGCCGTGGCTTCCAGGTAGCCGACTGGGTCGAGCCGCGCTTTCTCGATGCCGCGCTGAAACACGAACAGGCCGTGCAGGCCGCCCGCTGAACCCGCAAACAACCCGACAATTACTGCAAGGACCACGACCATGAGCAACGCCGCCCTGGCCACCGTGCCACACACCCTCGAACTCGACATTCACCCGGTTGCCGGCCGTATCGGTGCTGAAATCCGTGGGGTGCAACTGTCCGCCGATCTCGACGCCGCCACCCTCGACGCCATTCAGGCCGCGCTGGTGACGCACAAAGTGATCTTCTTCCGTGGCCAGACCCACCTCGATGACCAGCGCCAGGAAGCCTTCGCCAAGTTGCTCGGCGAGCCGATCGCCCACCCCACCGTGCCGGTGGTGGACGGCACCAGCTACCTGCTGCAGCTCGATGGCGCCGAAGGCCAGCGGGCCAATTCCTGGCACACCGACGTGACCTTTGTCGACGCCTACCCCAAGGCTTCGATCCTGCGCAGCGTGGTAGCGCCGGCCTCCGGTGGCGATACCGTGTGGGCCAACACGGCGGCGGCCTATCAGGAGTTGCCTGAGCCGCTGCGCGAACTGGCCGACAAGCTGTGGGCGGTGCACAGCAACGAGTACGACTACGCGAGCCTCAAGCCCGACGTGGACCCGGCCAAGCTTGAGCGTTATCGCAAGGTGTTTACCTCCACCGTGTACGAGACCGAGCACCCGGTGGTACGGGTGCACCCGGTCAGTGGCGAGCGGGTGCTGCAGCTGGGGCATTTCGTGAAGCGCATCAAGGGCTATTCGCTGGCCGATTCGCAGCACCTGTTCGCAGTGTTGCAGGGGCATGTGACGCGCCTGGAGAACACTGTGCGCTGGCGCTGGCAGGCGGGGGACGTGGCGATCTGGGATAACCGCGCGACACAGCACTATGCGGTGGATGATTACGGGACCCAGCCACGGGTGGTGCGGCGGGTGACATTGGCTGGTGAGGTGCCGGTCGGGGTGGATGGGCAGTTGAGCCGGACTACCCGCAAAGGCTGAGAAGCGTAGAGACCCCCTGTGGGAGCGGGTTCACCCGCGAATGCGGCGGTGGGGCCACCATCGTATTCGCGGGTGAACCCGCTCCCACAGGGGCCGGCGCCAGCCTTCAGATTTCGGTATCACAGGCAATAAGCTGTCTCACCAACCCCTGCGCCAACGGCGATAAGCCATACCCCACCCGGCTCACCACCCCATAGCGGGTATAAAACGCTTCTTCCTGCTCCGCCGTCAGGTCTGCCAGGCGCAGCGCCACCAGCCCACCGTCCCGCTGATACGGCCGCAAATTGGCATTGCAGGCAATGCCGATGGTGTCCGAATGCATCACCACATTCAGCAACGCATAACCATGCTCGCATTCCACCGACGGCAGGAAGTCCTGCCGCCCGCTGAGTTCGCTGAGGATCTTGCGGATGTTCGGTGGGCGGACCGTAGTGGCCAGCGGGTAGTCGAACAGGTCCCGCGCCTGCACGGTCTCGCGCTTGGTCAGCGGGTGCCCGGCGCGGCAGCAGAAGTGCCAGCGCTGCGGCGTCAGCTTGTGCACCTGGTAGTCCGGGTCGGACTCGAACTGGCGGGTGTCGGCGACGAAGAATTCGATCTCTTCGGCAACCAGCTTGCGGTTCAGTACCTGCCAGTTATCCACCTGAAAGCAGGTGCGCGCCGCCGGGTATTCGGCGACAAAGCGCGCCACCGCCCGTGGCACCAACCCCCCGGCTGGCGCAGGGCCGGAGCCGAAGCGCACCACGCCGGTGGTGGCACCGTTGAACTGGTGAATTTCGTTGACCAGGTTGTGTGCCCCATGGACCAGACGCCGCGAATGCTCCAGTACCAGCAAGCCCTGGCGGGTCGGCGCCAGTTCCTTGCTGGCGCGGTCCACCAGGCGGCAGCCGACGTTGTGTTCCAGCGTCTGAATGCTGCGGCTAAATGCCGATTGTGACAGGTTCACCGCCGCCGCCGCGGCGACAAAGCTGCGGTGTTCGACAAGGGCAATGTAGTGGCGCAGCTGACGCAGATCGATATGCATTTTCTACATTAAAACCTTCGGTCAAATGCAATTGCTGACAAGGGTGAGTCCCCTTATAAAGGGAGTCACTTATTCCACAAAATATGAATTACAAATATTTATATCTCTTAAAAGAATATAAGCCCGACTGACCGCGATTCGGTTCCGCCAACGGAAATGCTCGCCAGGGCCCACGCCTCAAGGAGCATTTGCATGTCCGGACTTTCCCGTTGGCCTGCGCGCGCGTCGCGTTTCACCTTGCAACCCTTGGCCGCTGGCGTGCTGCTGGCGGCGTCCGCTGGCAGCTTTGCCGAAGAGCCGGCCAGTGCCACCCCGGCGGTAGAACAGGAAGCCAAGCTCGGCACCGTCACAGTCAATGCCCGGCGCCGCGAAGAAACCGCGCAAAGCGTGCCCACACCGATCAGCGTACTGGACAGCGAAACCCTGGAAACCCAACGCATCTATCGCGTGCAGGACTTGCAGCAACTGGTGCCCAGCACCAACGTCGCCTACGTGCATGCCCGCCAGTCGAGCATCTCGATCCGCGGCCTGGGCAACAACCCAGCCAGCGATGGCCTGGAAGGCAGCGTCGGCATCTACCTGGACAACGTCTACCTTGGCCGTCCCGGCATGGCGGTGTTCGACCTGCTGGACGTGGAGCAACTGGAAGTGCTGCGCGGCCCGCAAGGCACGCTGTTCGGCAAGAACACCACTGCCGGCGTGCTGAACATCACCACGCGCAAGCCTACCTTCCACCGCGAGGGCAGCATCCAGCAGTCGATTGGCGAAGACGGTTACCTGCAGACCCAGGGCAGCTTCTCGGGGCCGATCAGCGAAACCCTGGCCGGGCGCATCAGTGCTTACCGCACCGAAGACGACGGCTATGTGAAGAACATCCACAACGGCGACGACCTTAACGGCGGCAAGCGCCAGGGTTTTCGTACCCAGCTGCTGTTCAAACCCAGCGAAACCTTCAACCTGCGCTGGATCGGCGAATACAACGAAGAGGACTCCAACAACGGCATCCTCAGCCTGTACAGCACTGGCCCGACCATCAATGGCGTCAACCGCTATGAAAGCCTGGCCGCCCAGGCGGGCGCGACGCTGGTGTCGGGCAAGGACCGCAAGGTCAATTTCGATGCCGACCAGCAGGTGACGGTGTTCCAGGGCGGTACCTCGGTGGAGGCCAACTGGACCCTGCCCAACGACTTCACCCTGACCTCGATCACCGCCTACCGCTGGTGGGACTTTACCCCGCGTAACGACGACGGCCTCAACGTGCCGGTGTTCTACAGCGCCGGGGTATCGGTGCGCGACAAGCAGTATTCCCAGGAAGTCCGCCTGGCCTCGCCCACCGGTGGCGCCTTCGACTATGTGCTGGGCGCGTACTACTTCAAGCAGGACCTGGACAACAAGTCCTTCACTTATTACGGACCACAGGCGGATATCTGGAACCTCACCCCGGCCGGTGCGCTGAACAACGTCAACACCATCGGCGATGGGCACATCGATACCGATAGCTATGCGTTGTTCGCCCAAGGCACCTGGCACATCACCGACCGCCTGGACTTCACTGCAGGCATTCGCGGTACCTATGAAGAGAAAAGCGCCTGGGTGACCCGCGATGCGCCGACGGGCGGCGCGGACGTGACCGGTGCTGCCGCTGCCGCACGGCAGGGCAGGGTAGGTGCCTACGATTCGGGTGACCTCAACCAGTACAGCTTCAGCCCCTCGGGCCTTCTGGGCCTGAGCTACCGCTTCAACGAGCAGTTGCTGGGCTACGCCACCCTGACCCATGGCGAGAAATCCGGCGGCATCAACCTCACCGTCGGCGCGGCGCCACGGCTGGGCACCGACTCGCTGCTGGTTGGCACCGAGCGGGTCAACAACGCCGAGCTGGGTTTGAAAAGCACGTTGCTCGACGGCCGCCTGCAGCTTAATACCAACCTGTTCTGGGCCGAAGTGCATGGCTACCAGGCCAACGTCTACGACCAGATCAACCGCGTGCAGTACCTGGCCAACGCCGGCAGCGTGCGCTCGCGTGGCCTGGAGTTCGAAGCCACGGCGCTGCCGATCCGCGGCCTCACGGTCAACTTCAACGGCTCGTGGAACGACGTGCGCTACACCGAGTACAAGGACGCGCCATGCCCTCCGGAGGTGAGCCTGGCCAATGCCACCGCCACCTGCGACCTGTCTGGCCACCAGGTGGTCGGTGCCTCCAAGTACATCGCCAACCTCAACACCCAGTACAAGTGGCAGGCCACTGAGCATGTCGAACCCTACGTCACTGCCAGCTACGCCTTCCGCTCGAAGGCGGTGGGCACAATCGACGATTCCGATTTCGGCCAGATCCCCAGCTATGCGCTGGTCAACCTTTCCGCGGGTGTACGCCTGGACCAGGGCGACGGCGTGGTCGACCTGTCGCTTTGGGTGAAAAACGCCGGCGACAAAACCTACTTCACCAGCCTGTGGAACTCCGCCAACGGTGGTTATGCCGGCGTGCTCGGTACCCCGCGCACCTTCGGCGCCACCGCCCGTTACGACTTCTGAGTAAAAAGGAGCTTTGCCATGAATGCCAAGACCGAAACCCCTGTATTGCCTGAAGGCGCCTGCCTGACCGCCAAGGTCCCCGAACGGGACGAAGCGCTGCTCGGCGACGTGGTGGTCAACCCGTACCGCCTGGCGCCGCTGACCGCGATCATCCGCGATGGCGGCCGCACCGTGAGCGCCGCGCATGTGCGCGTGCTGGGGCGTGGCGAACGCGGCGTGGACATCGCCTACGAGGTGTCCGACCGTTCGTTGTGGACCTATGGCGGCATCCCGGTATTTGGCCTGTACCCGGACCACGTCAACCAGGTGGAAGTGACCTACAAGCTGGACGGCGAACGCGTGCGCGAGCAGTACCAGATCTATGCGCCGGCCGTGCGCCTGCCGGTGGTGGCGAAGCAAACCGCCGCGTTGCCGGAAGTCGAGCCGATCAAGGTCTCGGCAGGTTTTGAAAAGCGCCTGTACCTGTTCAACCACCTGCAGGGTGACATCCCCGGCGGTCGCGCCTTCAAGTGGAACGCCCTGGGCGGTGCGGCGGAATGGGACCAGGTGGGCAACAACTGGATTGCCGACAGCAACGGCGACGTGCGCTGGTACCTGGATATCGAGCAGATCCACGACTCCAACCGCCGCGACGCCCTGGGCGGCACCATGGGCTTCCAGCAGACCCGCGACGGCAAGCTGATCTGGGGGCAGGGCCAGACTTATTCCAAGTACGACCTGTTGGGCCGGCGCATCTGGCAGCGCAGCCTGCCCGACAAGTTCGCCGACTTCTCCCATGAAATCCGCGAGACTGCCAATGGCACCTACCTGCTGCGGGTGGGCACCAGCGACTACCGCCGGCCCGACGGCAAGCGCGTGCGCTCGATTCGCGACCACATCATCGAAGTCAACGAGGCGGGGGATGTGCTGAACTTCTGGGACCTCAACCAGATCCTCGACCCGTACCGTGGTGACTTGCTGGAAACCCTGGGCAAGGCGGCGATCCAATTGCCGGATGGGGTGCAAAAGCAGGACGAGCGGCTGGCCAACGAGTTGGCTGAGGGCGACTTGCCCTTTGGTGACACCCCAGGGGTGGGCACCGGGCGAAACTGGGCCCACGTCAATGCCATCGACTACGACGCCGATGACGACAGCATCATCGTTTCAGCACGGCACCAGGGCGTGGTGAAGATTGGTCGTGACAAGCAGGTGAAGTGGATTCTCGCCTCGCCCCAAGGCTGGCCTGAACGTTTGCGTGAGAAGGTGCTGACGCCGATCGCGAGTGAAGGCTTCGACTGGTCGTGGACCCAGCATACCGCCTGGCTGACCGGCAAAGGCACGCTGACCGTGTTCGACAACGGCTGGGGCCGCGACTTTGCGCCGACCAGGCTGACCGGCAACTACAGCCGGGCGGTGGAATACCGCATCGACGAGGCCAAGGGTACGGTCGAGCAGGTGTGGGAGTACGGCAAGGAGCGCGGCGACGAGTGGTATAGCCCGGTGACTTCGGTGGTGGCTTATAGGCCGGAGACCGACACCCAGTTCATCTACTCGGCTTCGGTGAACTTCCTTACGCCGGAGAAGCTGACTACTACCGTGCTCAACGAGGTGCGGCGCGGGACCCAGGAGGTGCTGGTGGAATTGAAGGTGCACAGCCGGCAGCCGGGGTCGGTTGGTTACCGGGCTTTGGTGATCGACCTGGGCAAGGCGTTCTGATTGAGCTGGAAAAGCATCACGGCTGGCGGGTGCTTGCCACAACATTTTCTTCGCCTGTGAGATCGAGCGCCGCCCGCGCGGCGCTTCGCGGCACAAGGCCGCTCCCACTGTCTGTTTCGGGCCAGTCAGTCCTGTGAGATCACCTCTGTCCGCCTTGTTGGTTTCATTCGATATTGGAGGTGGCGCTGATTTTTATCGATTTTCAGTCATGCACCCCAGGGTGCGCCCGCCTATGGCACAGGAATAATTGGCCCGAAACAGATGTGGGAGCGGCCTTGTGCCGCGAAGCGCCGCGCGGGCGGCGCTCGATCTGTGGTCCACCTCAAAATCCGAGGCAACACCTGCCAGCCTTCACCGATAATCTGTGAAGACCCTTCCTGCCATGAGGGCCGTCTGTCCTCCCATCACATTTCCTTCAGCTCGTTCGTCTAACCTGTACCGGCCTCTTCGCGGGTGAACCCGCTCCCACAGGTACTGTGCATATCCTGAATCCTGTGCGGGTCTTGTGGGAGCGGGTTTACCCGCGAAGAGGCCGGTTGCCACAGCACAGAAATGTGAATTTTCCGCCAGGCTGTTCAACCATTCGTTCTTTTTTTCGAACAGCCTATTGTCCAACACCCCAGCAGCCGCTTAGCATTCGTTTGAGATTTCAAACGCTCGATGCCCTGCCTTGGGCGCTTTTCAACAATCAACAATTCGGGAAGCCGACATGCAGCTCAAAGACGCTCAGTTGTTCCGCCAGCAAGCCTATATCAATGGTGAGTGGCTGGATGCGGACAACGGCCAGACCATCAAGGTGACCAACCCGGCCACCGGTGAAGTCATTGGTACCGTGCCGAAGATGGGCACCGCGGAAACTCGCCGCGCCATCGAAGCCGCCGACAAGGCCCTGCCGGCCTGGCGTGCCCTGACCGCCAAGGAGCGCTCGAACAAGCTGCGTCGCTGGTTCGAACTGATGATCGAGAACCAGGACGACCTGGCTCGCCTGATGACCACCGAGCAAGGCAAGCCGCTGGCCGAAGCCAAGGGCGAAATCGCCTACGCTGCCTCGTTCATCGAGTGGTTCGCCGAAGAAGCCAAGCGCGTCTACGGTGACACCATCCCGGGCCACCAGCCAGACAAGCGCCTGATCGTCATCAAGCAGCCAATCGGCGTTACCGCGGCCATCACCCCGTGGAACTTCCCGGCCGCCATGATCACCCGTAAAGCCGGCCCGGCCCTGGCCGCTGGCTGCACCATGGTGCTCAAGCCTGCCTCGCAGACCCCGTACTCCGCCCTGGCCCTGGTCGAGCTGGCCCACCGTGCCGGTATCCCGGCTGGCGTGCTGAGCGTGGTTACTGGCAGCGCTGGCGAAGTTGGCGGCGAACTGACCGGCAACTCCCTGGTACGCAAGCTGTCCTTCACCGGCTCGACCGAAATCGGTCGCCAGCTGATGGAAGAATGCGCCAAGGACATCAAGAAGGTTTCCCTGGAGCTGGGTGGCAACGCCCCGTTCATCGTGTTCGACGACGCCGACCTGGACAAGGCGGTCGAGGGCGCGATCATCTCCAAGTATCGCAACAACGGCCAGACCTGCGTCTGCGCAAACCGTATCTACGTGCAGGACGGCGTCTACGACGCGTTCGCCCAGAAGCTGGCCGCTGCAGTTGCCAAGCTGAAGATCGGTAACGGCCTGGAAGACGGCACCACCACTGGCCCGCTGATCGACGGCAAGGCTGTCGCCAAGGTCCAGGAACACATTGAAGACGCCGTTTCCAAAGGCGCCAAAGTGCTGTCCGGTGGCAAGATCATCGAAGGCAACTTCTTCGAGCCGACCATCCTGGTCGACGTACCGAGGACCGCTGCCGTCGCCAAGGAAGAGACCTTCGGCCCACTGGCGCCGCTGTTCCGCTTCAAAGACGAAGCCGAAGTCATCGCCATGTCCAACGACACCGAGTTCGGCCTGGCTTCGTACTTCTACGCCCGCGACATGAGCCGTGTGTTCCGTGTTGCCGAGGCCCTGGAATACGGCATGGTGGGTATCAACACCGGCCTGATCTCCAACGAAGTGGCACCGTTCGGTGGCATCAAGGCTTCGGGCCTGGGCCGCGAAGGTTCCAAGTACGGTATCGAGGACTACCTCGAAATCAAATACCTGTGCATCAGCGTCTGATAGCACGGTAAAGGCTTTACCTCTGCCAGCGGGGCGCGAGAGCGACGTCTCGCTGGCCTTTTTTACATCGCAGTACCTGGTGGCCAGGGCGTTCACGGCAGTCGATCAACGAATACTGTTCGCGAGCACTCCCAGCCACCCCCGAATAAAAGCGCCATTTCTGAGCGGCGCAATGAGGGCATTATGAGCAAGACCAACGAATCCTTGATGCAACGTCGTGTAGCTGCCGTCCCACGTGGCGTTGGCCAGATCCACCCGATCTTCGTCGACACCGCGAAGAACTCGACCGTGATCGACGTTGAAGGCCGCGAACTGATCGACTTCGCTGGCGGCATCGCAGTACTGAACACCGGCCACCTGCACCCGAAAGTGGTTGCAGCTGTGCAAGACCAGCTGACCAAGGTCAGCCACACCTGCTTCCAGGTGCTGGCCTACGAGCCTTATGTAGAGCTGTGCGAAAAGATCAACAAGTTGGTCCCGGGCGACTTCGACAAGAAGACCCTGCTGGTCACCACTGGCTCCGAAGCCGTTGAAAACGCCGTAAAGATCGCCCGTGCCGCCACTGGCCGCGCTGGCGTGATCGCCTTCACCGGCGGCTACCACGGCCGTACCATGATGACCCTGGGCCTGACCGGCAAGGTCGTGCCGTACTCCGCTGGCATGGGCCTGATGCCAGGCGGCATCTTCCGCGCCCTGTTCCCGAGCGAACTGCACGGTATCAGCGTTGACGACGCCATTGCCTCGGTTGAGCGCATCTTCAAGAACGACGCCGAGCCGCGCGACATCGCCGCGATCATCCTCGAGCCAGTTCAAGGCGAAGGCGGCTTCTTGCCAGCGCCGAAAGAGCTGATGAAGCGCCTGCGCGCCCTGTGCGACCAGCACGGTATCCTGCTGATCGCCGACGAAGTACAAACCGGCGCTGGCCGTACCGGTACCTTCTTCGCCATGGAACAGATGGGCGTTGCGCCTGACCTGACCACCTTCGCCAAATCCATCGCTGGCGGCTTCCCGCTGGCCGGTGTGTGCGGCAAGGCCGAGTACATGGACGCCATCGCTCCAGGCGGCCTGGGCGGCACCTACGCCGGTTCGCCGATCGCTTGCGCCGCGGCCCTGGCCGTGATCGAAGTGTTCGAAGAAGAAAAACTGCTGGACCGCAGCAAGGCTGTGGGTGAGCGCCTGACCGCTGGCCTGCGCGAAATCCAGAAGAAGCACCCGATCATCGGCGACGTCCGTGGTCTGGGCTCGATGATTGCTGTCGAAGTGTTCGAGAAAGGCACTCACACCCCGAATGCTGCTGCTGTTGGCCAGGTTGTGGCCAAGGCACGTGACAAGGGTCTGATCCTGCTGTCTTGCGGCACCTACGGCAACGTCCTGCGTATCCTGGTTCCGCTGACCGCCGAAGACGCGCTGCTGGACAAAGGCCTGGCCATCATCGAAGAGTGCTTCGCTGAACTCGCCTGATGTGACGCGCTTCTGAAAAAACCCGCTTCGGCGGGTTTTTTTTGTGCCCAGAAAAGCCATGTGGCGCTATGGTTGTCCGAGGACTTGCTCAGGAAGCTGCGACGGACTGTGTGTCAGGGATATTCAGGAGTAGTTGGCGATGAACGCTGCAGACCCCACACCACCAAGCGTACTGATTGTCGAGGGCGACCCTTGGGTACGTGACATGCTCAGCGAAATGCTGCTCAGCGTGCGCTGTGACGCGCGGCTGCAGGTATGCGCCGACGGCTCGCAGGCGCTCAGTGCCTTGGCCGGCAAACCCGACCTGATCATCGCCGCTCGCGAACTGGCCGGCGTCGATGGCCTCGACCTGCTGCGCAAGGTGCGCGCCAAGGGCCCGGGCTTGCCGTTCATCCTCATGAGCAACCGCAGCGACAGTGCCAGCGTGCGCGAGGCGCTGCCCTTGCACCCCACGGCCTACCTGAGCAAGCCACTGAACCTGGATAACCTGCGCAAGCGCCTGGAAGAGCTGCTGGTGGCGGTTGGCGAAGAGATCGCCTGCCCGGTGCCAGCCTTGCAGGTGGGTGCCAGCCTGCCGGCCTACCTGGAGCAGCGCCGTGCCAACGCCGATGGCGGGCCGTTGCTGGCCGATGTGCAATTGGCGATCAAGCGTGCGCTCAATCCCCAGGGCCTGAACCTGAAGGTGCTGGCAGAGGAAGTGCGTAACGACCCGCAAGTGACCGCCGTGCTTATCGCGGCGGCCAACAGCGCCGCGATGCACCGTGAAGCACCGGTCCAGACCTTGCTGCAGGCCCTGAACAAGCTTGGCAGCACCCAGAGCATGAACCTGATCCTTGGCATGACCCTCAAACGCAGCGCACGCCTCAGCGACCCGTTGCTGGCGGAACATGCGGCCCGCTACTGGGACTTGTCACTGCACACAGCCGAATATGGCCGCACCCTGGCGTGCATGCTTGAGCTGGACGAGGGGCGTTGCTATTGCGCGGGGCTGCTGCATTGCCTGGGCGACCTGGCGGTGCTGCGCTGCCTGCAGGAATGGCGCCTGGCTGGCGGCGAGCTCGATGAAGACAAGGTCCAGCTATCGCTCAACGAGTTCGGCGCGGCGTTCGGCTCGGCGTTGCGTACCCGCTGGCGCTTGCCGCTGGCCTTGCGCGAGTTGATCGCGGCGGTCTACCAGTTGGGCGGCGGGGTGTATTCGCGGGAGATTCTGGCCATGAACCTGGCCGGGCAGTTGTCGCAGTTGCCGGCCGAGCAGGGGTTGGAGAAGGTGGCCAGCGGCAAGACTGCGCGGTTGCTCAAGATTGGTTTGCCGGAGCTGAGCCGGCTGCGCAAGGTGGAGAACCCGGAGGTGAAGCCGGCGCCACCTGAGCAATCCGACCCCGCCGAGCCTACTGCCTAAGCTTGTCCAGCCGTGCGCGACCCTGTGGCAGATCACCCAGCCCTTTGGGCTGCGCTGTCGCGCAGAAAACTGATGTTGGCAGGCGCTCCGCATACCCTGTGGGAGCGGGTTTACCCGCGAAGAATTCAACTCGGTGCATGGCACCGGCTCCGCCGGTGTTCGCGGGTAAACCCGCTCCCACAGGGATCGCGCCAGCTTTAGGTTGTATGCAAGACAGCCAATTCTCAAGATGATGTGTCAGCCGCGGACGATCTGGTTCTTGCCTTGCCGCTTGGCCCGGTACATCGCCGCATCGGCGCGGGCATACAGGCTGTCCAGGGACACATCTTCAGCAGTCAACCCAGTCAGCCCCTGGCTGACTGTCACCCCGTACACCTGCTCGCCATGGCTGAAGCTCAAACGCTGAATTTGCCGCTGTAGGCGCTCGGCAATCTGCTCCGCTTCCTGGGCGCTGCAGCCTGGGAACACCGCCGCAAACTCCTCGCCACCAATACGCCCGAACAGGTCGCCGCGGCGTAGCACGGCCTTGCCGCTGTCGGCGATGTGTTGCAGCACCTGGTCGCCTTCCTGGTGGCCGTAGCTGTCGTTGATGCGCTTGAAGTCGTCGATGTCCAGCAGCAGGAAAGCCAGCGGTGTGCCGTTTTCGCGGGCGCTGTCGAAGGCTTGTTGGGCGCATTCGAAGAAGTGCCGGCGATTGCTGCTCTGGGTCAGCGCGTCGGTGGTGGCCAGGCGCTGCAGCTCGCCTTCGATCTGCTTCTTCTCGGTGATGTCTTCGGCGATGCCGACGATGATCACCCGCTCGCCATCGCGCTGCTGGTTGATGTAGCACTTGTCGCTCAGCCAGCGCAGCTGGCCGTCGGCATTGAGGATGCGGTACTCGCGGTCTTCCACCGAACCTTGGAGCAGCACCTGGGCCAGGCTGCGCTCGGCGAACTCCAGGTCGTCGGGGTAGATGCTGTCGCGCCATTCGTTGTAATCAGCCAGCACCAGGCTGGCCGGGCGGCCGAAGATGCGCTCGTAGGCAGGGCTTACGTAAAGCACCTGGCGGGTTTCCCAGTCGAAGGCCCAAAGCACCGCATTGACGCTGTCGAGCAGCGAGCTGAACAGCTGTTCACGTCCGCTCAGGCGGGCGACTTCGCCTTGGGCATGGAGTAGCGCCAGTAAAGTCTGTGCGGCTTCAGGGCGAGGGGTGCCGGGCAATGTCGTTGTAATGTTCTTGGCCATGTGCACGAAGCGGGTCTCAACGTGAAAGCGTGCGGCCAGCATCCGGCCCGCCACGCGGGCGATGTGCCAAATTTGAGTGGGGGCGAGGGGGTGAAGTTCCAAACGGCACGCCCCGACATGGGGCGTGCCGATCAACGGCGGTCAGGCGCCGGTCGGGCGCAGGGAGTAGGTCTTGAGCTGTGCCGCGAAGTCACGCAGGGCATGGATACCGCTGGTTTCGGCTTCGTGTACCCAGTCTTTCATGGCGGCCAGCATGTCGTGGCCGTTGGCGCTGGTGCGCGCCCAGATCTGCTGCAGGGCCAGGCGTTTTTCGTAGATGGTCTTCAGCGCCTGGCTGTGCGCGAGCATCGACTCGATGCGCACATGGTGGCGGTCTTCCAGCAGGCTGGTCTCGCGCGACAGCAGGCGCTTGGCGCGGCGGAAGTGGTGGCGCACCGAGGCGTCGACCCGGGCAAGCTCCTGCTTGACCAGCGGGCCGATCACCAGCTTGCGGTACTGGGCCATGATCTGGAAGCGGTTGTTGAGGATGGCCATGGCGGTGTCCATGTCCAGGCTGGCCTTGCCCGTCACCCGGTGGGCGATAGGTGCCACACGCTGCACCTTGGCCAGGCGCAACAGGCAGAACAGGCGGATCCACGCCCAGCCCATGTCGAACTCCCAGCGCTTGACCGACAGCTTGGCCGAGTTGGGGTAGGTGTGGTGGTTGTTGTGCAGTTCTTCGCCACCGATGACGATGCCCCACGGCACCAGGTTGGTGGCGGCGTCGCGGCACTCGAAATTACGGTAGCCGAGCGCGTGGCCCAGGCCGTTGACCACACCGGCGGCCCAGAACGGGATCCACATCATTTGCACCGCCCAGATGGTGATGCCGATGGTGCCGAACAGCAGCAGGTCGATCACCGCCATCAGGGCGATACCGCCCAGCTTGTAGCGCGAGTAGAGGTTGCGCTCGATCCAGTCTTCAGGGCAGTTCTTGCCGTAGATGCGCAGGGTTTCGGGGTTGCGCGCCTCTTCACGATATAGCTCGGCACCTTTGCGCAATACCGTGCTCAGGCCCTTGTGTACCGGGCTGTGCGGGTCGTCTGGGGTTTCGCATTTTGCGTGGTGCTTGCGGTGGACGGCGGTCCACTCGCGGGTGTTCTGCGCCGTGGTCAGCCACAGCCAGAAGCGGAAGAAATGCTTGAGCGCGCCGTTGAGCTCCAGCGCCCGGTGCGCGGAGTAGCGATGCAGGTAGACCGTGACGCTGACAATGGTCACATGGGTCATCAACAAGGTGATGCCGACCAGTTGCCAGGCCGACAAGTCGAGCAGGCCGTTGTACCACATAGGTGTAAAAACCCTCGGAATGCAGGAGGAGGGGCTGATTATCCCTTGAGGAGGAAATAAAACCAGTCACCCTTTCAGATAGGCGGTCACGATATGTTTCAGCCTTTATAATGCCCCATCCTTTTTCATGGGCAATTGCACCCGACATGTCTGTTTCTGTTCGCGACGCCTTGCGCATGGCTGCGCTGTATGTGGTGCTCTCGATCCTCTGGCTGGCCCTGGCCGAGGTGGTGCTGCACGGTATGACTGAAGACCCTCTGGCGCTGACTGTCGGCCGGCAGATCAATGTGGTGGTCTGGGTGTTGCTCAGTGCCTTGCTGATTTATGTGTCGCGGGTACGCCTGCTCAACTTCATTGGCCATGGCGCACGCTTGCGTTGTGAGGACCGTGAACGGCTGCGCATGGCCGCCGCGGTGTTCGACAGCACCCTCGAAGGCGTGCTGGTGACCGACCGCCAAGGCCTGATCGTGCACGTCAACCGCGCCTTCATGCGTATTACTGGCTACCAGCAGGACGAGGTCATCGGCCAGCGCCCGAACAAGTTCAAGTCGGGGCGCCATGGCGTGGCGTTCTACCAGCAGATCTTCGCCACGCTGGCCGACAAGGGCGAGTGGAGCGGGGAAATCTGGAACCGGCGCAAGAGTGGTGAAATCTACCCGCAATGGCAGACCATTTGCGCCATTCGCGACGATGAGGGTGAGGTTAGCCACTACGTGGCAGTGTTCAGTGACATCAGCGCGATCAAGCATTCGGAGCAGGAGCTGGCCTACCTGGCCCACCACGATCCGCTGACCGGCCTGCCCAACCGCCTGTTGTTCACCGACCGCGTCGAGCAAGCGCTGGCGGCAGCGCAGGCGAACAAGCGCGGTTGTGCCCTGCTGTTGCTGGACCTGGACCATTTCCAAAGCATCAACGATGGCCTTGGCCACACCATCGGTGACCAGTTGCTGAAGCTGGTGGGCGAGCGCCTGGGTGAGGGGCTGGGCACGGGTGTGACCCTGGCGCGGCTGGGCGGCGACGAGTTCGGTGTGCTGGCGGAGAACTGCCAGCAGGTAGGCCAGGCCGGCAAGCTGGCGCAGCGCATCATCGAGCGCATGCGTGAGCCGTTCCTGTTTGATGGACACCGCCTGTTCATCAGTGTCAGCGCGGGCATCAGCCTGTTCCCCAGCGATGCCTTGGGTGCCGAACAGTTGCTGCGCAATGCCGACTCGGCGTTGTACAAGGCCAAGAGCAACGGGCGGGCCTGCTATGCGCTGTACACCGAAGAGCTGACTGCCCACGCCCAGCACCGGGTGGAAACGGCCGGTGAGCTGCGCCGGGCGCTGGAACAGGACGAGCTGCGGGTGTTCTACCAACCAGTGCACGACCTGGCTACCGGCAGCCAGGTCGGGGTCGAGGCGTTGGTGCGCTGGCAGCACCCCCAGCGCGGCCTGGTGCCGCCGGGCGAGTTCATCCCGATTGCCGAGCGCACCGGGTTGATTGCCGAGATTGACGCCTGGATACTGCGCCAGGCGTGCCAGCAGATGGTGCAGTGGCAGGTGGAAGGCCGGCAGCTGGCATTTGTGGCAGTTAATATTTCCAGCCGCCTGTTTGGCCAGCACGAGTTGTACCGGCAGGTGGCCGAGGTGCTGCACGACACCGGCTTGGCTCCGGCCTTGCTGGAGCTGGAAGTGACTGAAAGCGCGGTGATGGACGACCCGGAAGTGGCGCTGGAACAATTGCATCGCCTGCGTGAGCTGGGTGTGACCCTGGCCATCGACGACTTTGGTACCGGCTATTCATCGTTGCTGCGGCTCAAGCGCTTGCCGGTGCAGAAGCTGAAGATCGACCAGGGCTTCGTTGCCGGCTTGCCGCTGGATGAAGATGACATCGCGATCGTGCGGGTGATCATCGCCCTGGCCCGCAGCATGGGCATGCAGGTGCATGCCGAGGGTATCGAGCAGGCAGAGCAGGCCAGTTTCCTGCTGCAGGAGCTGTGTCAGCTGGGGCAGGGGTATTGGTTCGGGCGGCCGGTGCCGGCTGCCGATTTGCACTGGGGTTGAGGGCCTCTTCGCGGGTAAACCCGCTCCTACAAGGGGACGCGGTCGCCTGTAGGAGCGGCCTTGCGTCGCGATAGGGCTGCAAAGCAGCCCCTAAGTTCAACGCTTGTTCAAGCCCTTCGCCAAGCGGTCCCCACCCAGCTGGATCAACGCCACCAACGCCACCAGCATGGCAATCACGGTCAGCATGATCTGGCTGTCGAAGCGCTGGTAGCCATAACGGTAGGCGATATCCCCCAGGCCCCCGGCACCAATCGCCCCGGCCATGGCCGAGGAGTTGATCAGGGTTACCAGGGTAATGGTGAAGCCACCTACGATCCCTGGCAGCGCCTCGGGCAACAGCACATGCCAGACGATGTGCCAGCGCCGGCAGCCCATGGCCTGCGCGGCTTCCACCAGGCCATGGTCGACTTCGCGCAGGCTGACCTCGGCTATCCGGGCAAAGAACGGCGTGGCCGCAATGGTCAACGGCACCACCGCCGCCCACACGCCATAGGTGGTACCCACCACCAGGCGAGTGAACGGGATCAGCGCGACCATCAGGATCAGGAACGGGATCGAGCGGAACAGATTGACGAAGGCGCCCAGCACCCGGTTCAGCAGCGGTGCCTCAAAAATCCCGCCCTTGTCGCTGGTAACCAGCAGCACCGCCATCGGTACCCCCACCAGCAGGGCGACCAGTGAGGACACGCCGACCATCAGCAAGGTATCGAGCAAGCCTTCGAGCAGGCGATCAAACCACATGGCCCAGTACCTCCACGTCCTCGGCCCAGCGGCGGGCGCGTTCCAGCAAATGATGGGCGTCGTGCGGCGAGTGCTGCACCGACAGAATCAGCTGCCCCAGGGCATGCTCGCCAATGGTTTCCACACCGCCCTGTAGCAGGCGCACGCGGCCGCCCAGGTCGTTGAACAGGGCAGACAGCTCCGGCTCGCCGAACAGGGTCAGCTTCAGCACCACGGCACTGTCGTGGTTCGCCGGGCTGGCCCGCAGGCTGGCTTGCAGTGCGGCTGGCAGCCTGGCCTGCAACGGTGCCAGCAACGTGCGGGTGACCTCGTGGCGTGGTGAGCCGAACACCCGCCAGACCTCGCCCTGCTCGACTACTTCACCGCGTTCCAGCACCACCACCCGGTGGCAGATATCGCGGATCACCGCCATTTCGTGGGTGATCAGCACGATGGTCAGGCCCAGGCGCTGGTTGATGTCGCGCAGCAGTTCGAGGATCGAGGCGGTGGTTTCCGGGTCCAGCGCCGAGGTGGCCTCGTCGCACAGCAGGATCTCGGGGTCGTGCACCAGCGCCCGGGCGATGCCCACGCGCTGCTTCTGCCCGCCGGAAAGCTGCGCCGGGTAGACGTGGTGCTTTTCCTGCAGGCCGACCAGTTCCAGCAGTTCGCGCACCTTGCGCTGGCGCTCGGCCTTGGCCACGCCAGCCACCTTCAAGGGCAACTCGACGTTCTGCCATACGGTCTTGGCCGACATCAGGTTGAAGTGCTGGAAGATCATTCCGATGCGCCGGCGCAGGGCAACCAGGTGGTCCTCGTCGAACGGCGCGATATCTACCTGGTCGATCAGCACCCGGCCCTGGCTGGGCTGCTCCAGGCGGTTGATGGTGCGTAGCAGCGATGACTTGCCGGCGCCGCTGCGGCCGATGATGCCGAAAACCTCGCCATGGCGGATGTTCAGGTCGATGCCTTGCAAGGCCGGTTGCGCCTGCCCTGGGTAGGTCTTGCCCAGGCCAATGAAGCGCACATGGGCTTCATTGACCTCTGGGCGCAGGGCCTGCTCCCTGGCCGTTGGCGGCAGTGGTTGTGTGGTGGGCGCCCTGAGCGCGCTGGCCTGGCTCATGTCAGCCCTCCCAGCCGGCCTGGTAGAGCTTGCCGTGGGCCTTGTCCAGCGCCGCACGCACGGCTGGCGAGTGCTGGTAGATATCGACGAACTTGGCCAGGCGCGGGTCGCCCTTGCTCTGCGGGCGAATGACGAACTGGATCACGTATTCCTTGTTTTCCAGGCCGTCGAACAGCAGCGCGGAACCTGCATCGAAGCTGTTGGCCAAGCGAATGTAGGCCGGGTAACCCTGCACCAGGTCGGCGTCGTCATAGGCGCGTACCAGCTGCACCGCCTCGACTTGCAGGATCTTCAGCTTCTTCGGGTTGGCGACGATGTCGTCCTCGGTGGCCTTGTAGCCAACCCCCGGCTTAAGCGTGATCAACCCGGCCTTGGCCAGCAGCTGCAGGCCGCGGCCGCTGTTGATCGGGTCGTTGGCGATGGCCACGCTGGCGCCTTCAGGCAGCTCGGCGAAGCTTTTGTACTTTTTCGAGTACAGGCCAACGTTGTTGATGATGCCCGGGGCGTAAGGCACCAGGTTGAAGCCCGCAGCAGCCTTGGCGTTTTCCAGGAACGGGATGTGCTGGAAGTAGTTCACGTCGATGTCGCCGCTGTTGAGGCTGACATTGGGCGCGATCCAGTCGCTGAACTCGATCAGCTTCACGTCCAGCCCTTGCTTGTGCGCTTCTTCCACTGCAGCTTCCAGCGGGATGGCAAAGGCCGAGGTGGTGCCGATCTTCAACGGGTCGGCGGCCAGGGCCGCGGCGGACAGGCCGAGGGTGAGGGCAATGGCCGCGACGGGCCGGAACAGTTTCTCAAGCATGGTGCAGGGCTCCAGTCGGGGCAGGGGTAGAGGTAAAGCGGTAAGCCGAGCCAGGGTGGTCGGCGGGCAGGTGCGGGTGGTCGGCCTGGAACAGCTTCTCGCGCAGGGTGCCTTCGGCGTAGGCGGTTTTGTAGCGGCCACGCTGTTGCAATTGCGGGATGACCAGGTCGATGAAGGCCTCATAACTTTCCGGGGTCACGGTGCGGGTCAGGTTGAAACCGTCCAGCCCGGTATCATCGATCCAGGCGATCAGCTGCTCCGCGACCTGCTCGGGCGCGCCGACCAGGGTCAAGTAGCGCCCACCCAAGGCGTGCTGCTGCAACAGTCGCCGGCGGGTCCAGGCGTTATCCTGCAACTGGCGCGTGGCGGACTGGATGGCATTGCCCTGGCTGAAGGCAATCGGCTCGTCCAGCTCAAAGGCGGCAAAATCGATGCCGGTGGAGGCAGCGAAGTGCGCGACCCCGGCCTCGGCGCTGGCGTAGCTCAGGTATTCGGCGTGCTTGGCCTGGGCCTGTTGTTCGGTGGCGGCGACGATCACCGTGATGCCCAAGAACACCTTGACCGCCTGCGGGTCGCGGCCGGCGGCCTGGGCGGCGGCGCGCACCTTGTCGACCTGGGCACGGGTGGAGGCCTTGTCCTGGCCACCGATGAACACGCATTCGGCATGGTCGCCGGCGAAAGCCAGGCCACGCTGCGAACTGCCGGCCTGGAACAGCACCGGGGTGCGCTGCGGCGAAGGCTCGCACAGGTGGTAGCCGTTGACCTTGTAGAACTCGCCCTGGTGCTGAACCTTGCGCACCTTGTCGGGCTGGGCGTAAACGCGCTGCTGGCGGTCGGCGACCACGGCATCGTCGGCCCAGCTGCCCTCCAGCAGCTTGTACAGCACCTGCAGGTACTCGTCGGCCTGGTCGTAGCGGCGGTCATGCTCTGGTTGCTGCTCCAGGCCCATGGCCCGGGCGGCGCTGTCGAGGTAGCCGGTGACGATGTTCCAGCCCACCCGGCCGTTGCTCAGGTGGTCGAGGGTGGAAAGGCGCCGGGCGAACAGGTACGGCGCCTCGTAGGTGAGGTTGGCGGTAAGGCCGAAACCCAGGTGCCGGGTAACCGCAGCCATGGCCGAAACCAGCAACAGCGGGTCGTTGACCGGCAGCTGGATCGACTCCTTGAGAGTGACGTCCAGCGACTGGCCGTAGATGTCGTAGGTGCCGACGATATCGGCGATGAACAGCCCGTCGAACAGGCCACGCTCCAGCAGCCGCGCCAGGTTGGTCCAGTAGTCCAGGGTCTTGTACTGGGTCGAGGTGTCCCGTGGGTGGGTCCACAGGCCGTGGTTGATGTGCCCGATGCAGTTCATGTTGAAGGCATTGAGCAGGATCTGCTTGGCCATCAGATAGTCCCCCGGCGTGGTGGGTTGGCATCGTTGAGGTAGTAGTTGCCGATGGCGTGGTACTTCCAGCGCACCGGGTCGTGCAGGGTGTGCACGCGGGCGTTGCGCCAGTGGCGGTCGAGGTTGTGCTCGGCCAGGGTGGCCTGGCTGCCGCCCAGTTCGAACAGCGCGGTACCGGCTGCAAGGGAAATCTCGGTGCTGATGGCCCGTGCCTCGGCCACGGCGATGGAGGCTGCGGCAACGTTTTCGGCCGTGCTGTCGTCGCGGGCGCGGTCGAGGTATTCGCCGGCGCGCTCCAGTAGGGCTTCAGCGGCGTGCAGGCGGATCGCCAGGTGACCGAAGCTCTTCAGCGTCAGCGGGTCATCGGTGGCCTTGTCCAGGCCGGAATCGACCCACGGGCGGCTGCGGGTGCGCACGAAATGCAGGGCATCTTCATAGGCGGCGCGTGCGATGCCGGTGTCGATGGCGGCATGGAGGATCTGCGCCAGCGGGCCGACCGGGGTGGGGCGTTCGAAGGCGCTCTGGAACGGCACCACGTCGGCGGCGCTGACCAATACGTTGTCGAACACTACCGAACCGCTGCCGGTGGTGCGCTGGCCAAAACCGCTCCAGTCGTCGATCACCTGCAGGCCCTGGCTGTCGGCAGGGACGAACGCCAGGTGCTGCACGCCGTGTTCGTCGACCACCGAAGTGGGAATGCGTTGGGCATAGATGGCGCCGGTGGAATAGAACTTGCGGCCGTTGATGCGGAAATCCTCGCCTTCACGGCTCAGGCGGGTGGTGCGCTCGTTGGCGGTCTTGGTGCCCAGTTCAGCCAGGGCGTTGCCGAAGCGGCTGCCGGCCAGTACTTGGGCGTACAGGCGTTGTTGCTGTTCGGGGGTGCCGTTTACCCGCAGTACTTCCAGGCCGTAGAAATGGTTTTGCGGGATCTGCCCGAGTGAGCCGTCGGCCTGGGCGATGCGGGCGATGACTTTGGCCAGGGTGACATTGGACACGCCGGCGCCGCCGAAGGCCTTGGGCACGCTGATGGCCCACAGGCCGGAACGGGTGAACAGCTCCAGTTCGGCGTGCGGCAGGCGGCGTTCGCGGTCGCGCAGGGCGCTGTCGCGGCGCAGTTGTTGGGCGATGTCTTCGGCGATTGCCAGGGCTTGAGTGTCGCTGGTGATGATTGTTGTAGTCATGTTGTTCTCCGGGGCCCCAGGGGCCGCTTTGCGGCCCATCGCGACACAAGGCCGCTCCTACAGGAGACCGCGTACCTGCATGGGCTTGCGTATCCCTGTAGGAGCGGCCTTGTGTCGCGATGGGCTGCAAAGCAGCCCCAGGGCCCTCAAATCAGATCCAGGAGTGCCGCGCAGGCAAGGTGCCGTTAAGGTGATAAGCCCCGACCGCGTGGTACTTCCAGCGCACCGGGTCATGCAGGGTGTGTACCCGGGCATTGCGCCAGTGGCGGTCGAGGTTGAACTCGGCGAGGGTGGCGCGGCTGCCGGCCAGCTCGAACAGCTTCTCGCTGGCCTGCAAGGCGATTTCTGTAGTCAGCACCTTGGCCTCGGCCACGGCGATCGAGGCGCGGGCTGCGGAGGCAGCATCGATCGGCGCTGCATTGACCTCGTCGAGTACTCGCGCAGCCTTGCGCAGCAATGCTTCTGCCGCGTGCAGCTCAAGCTTCAGGCGGCCGATATCGGCGATCACATAGGGGTCGTCACTGGCACGGTCCACGTTGGCCTCGATCCATGGCCGGGACTTTTCCCGCACAAAGCTGATGGCATCTTCGATAGCCGCTTCGGCAATGCCGGCATCAATCGCCGCCTGAATCAGCTGCGAGACTGCGCCCTGGATATTGGCAATATCGCGCTGGCGCCAGTTGTCGATCACCAGCTCGGTATCCACCGGCACCTGGTCGAGCAGCACGGTGCCGCTGGCGGTGGTGCGCTGGCCGAACCCGGACCAGTCATCGACGATGCGCAGCCCCGGGCTGCCCCGGCGCACGAATGCCAGGCGCTGGTGGCCCTCGTCATCCAACGCTTTTACCGCCACCCAGTGGGCGAACAGGGCGCCGGTGGAATAGAACTTCTCGCCGCTGATGCGATAACCATCACCGACGCGGGTGATGCGGGCCTTGAGGGTGAGGGTGTCCTTGGTACCGCGTTCAGGCCCGGCATTGCCGATGCGCCAGCCGTCGAGCACGCTGCGGAAGATCACTGCCTGCTGTGCCTCGGTAGCCGTCAGGCGCAGCAACTGCAATATGCCGAACTGGTTCTGCGGGATCTGCCCCAGGGCCGGGTCGGCGGCGCTGATCAGGCGGAACACTTCGGCTATGGTTTCAAACGAAACATCGGGGCCGCCATGGGCCTTGGGTACGCTGATGCTGCCCAGGCCGCTGCGGGTGAACAGCTCGATCTCGGCCCAGGGCAATTTGCGTTGCTGGTCGCGGCGGGCGGCTTGCTCGTGGGCGACCGTGGCCAGTTCGCGGGCCGCTTGCAGGGCTTCGGCGTCGTTGCGCAGTACCTTGGCCGGCAGCAGCAGGGGCGTGCTGTCGAGGTCGCTGTGGAATTGGGTATTTGGCTGGCTGGACATCAGTGCCGCTCCTTGGCTGCACTCAATGCCCTGGCGTTACGCACTGGGGTGATTGTGATCCTGACCATTCCTGACCTCACAAATAAGTTATGCCGCTACAGCTGGTCGCGGCAGATGTGTGTTGGTCCGGTGGTCCGGTTTATATACCCTAATGCTTTATAAAAAGTTTATGAACTAACTTTTTGGAATATTTATAGAAGGATGGATTTGCGTTGGATGTGCCGGCCTATTCGCGGGTAAACCCGCTCCTACACGGCCAGCGATATCCCTGTAGGAGCGGGTTTACCCGCGAATAGGCCGTAACAGGTTTACTCGGAAGCAGCAGTCCCAAGAAACTTGCGCAGGAACTGTCGGGTACGCTCTTCCTTGGGCGCCGCAAACAGCGCCTTGGCCTCACCCTGTTCCACGATCACGCCCTTGTCGAAGAAGATCACCCGGTTCGCCACGTCCCGGGCAAAGCTCATCTCGTGGGTGACGATGATCATGGTGCGCTTCTCTTCGGCCAGGCCGCGGATGGTCGCCAGTACTTCACCGACCAGCTCGGGGTCCAGCGCCGAGGTGGGTTCGTCAAACAGGATCACCTCCGGCTCCATGGCCAGGGCGCGGGCAATGGCCACCCGTTGCTGCTGGCCGCCAGACAGGCGCCTTGGGTAGGCATCCTCCTTGCCAGCCAAGCCGACTTTGGCCAACAGGCGCCGACCCAGGTCGAGGGCCTGCTCGCGGGGTGTCTTCTTGACGATCACCGGCCCCTCGATCACGTTTTCCAGGGCGGTGCGGTGCGGGAACAGGTTGAAGTTCTGGAACACGAACCCGGCCTGCTGGCGCAAACGGCGAATTGCACTCTGCTGGCCACCCAACGGGCGGTTGGCGTCGATGCTGATGGCGCCGATCTGGATCTGCCCGGCATCGGGGGTTTCCAGCAGGTTCAGGCAGCGCAGGAAGGTGGTCTTGCCTGAGCCGCTAGGGCCAATGACGGCCACTACTTCGCCGGGCTGCACGGTCAGGTCGATACCGTTGAGCACGGTCTGGCCCTTGAACCGCTTGGTCAGGCCTTTGACTTCAATCATGCTCAATGCTCCTGGTCATGCTGGTTGACCCGCGCTTCCATGCGGTTCTGGAAGTGCGCGAGGATGCTGCACAGCACCCAGTAGATGACCGCGACCGCCACGTACATGGTGAACACTTCGAATGTGCGCGCGGTAATCAATTGGGCCTGGCGGAACAGCTCGGGCACCTGGATGGTCGCCGCCAGGGCGGTGTCCTTGACCAGTGAGATGAAGCTGTTGCCCAGCGGTGGCAGGGCGGTGCGCAAGGCCTGTGGCAGGATCGCCCGGCGCATGGCCTGCACGCGGGTCATGCCAATGCTGGCAGCGGCTTCCCACTGGCCACGGTCGATCGAGGAGATCGCCGCGCGCAGGATTTCGCAGATGTAGGCGGCCATGTTCAGCGACAGGCCGATCAGCGAGGCCGGAATCGGGTCAAGTTCGATACCGATCTGCGGCATGCCGAAGTAGATCACGAACAGCTGCACCAGCAGCGGCGTGCCGCGGAAGAACGACACGTAGACCCGCGCCAGCCAGTTCAGCGGCAATATCTTCGACAGCCGCATCAGCGCCAGGGCAAAGCCCAGCACCAGGCCGAAGAACATGCCGCCAACGCTGAGCAGCACCGTATAACCCGCGCCCTTCAGCAGGAAGGGCGTGGAATCGACAACGAGTTGCAGGCTTTCGGCAATCATTTGGTGACGTCGGCACCGAAGTATTTTTCCGACAGCTTGGCCAGCGTGCCGTCAGCCTTGAGCTTGTCGATGGCCTTGTTGAGGGCGGCCAACAGTTCAGGCTCGCCCTTGCGCAGGGCCACGCCGCTTTCCAGGCGCGAGAAGGCATCGCCGGCAAGTTCCGTGTCCTTGGCTTTTTGCGCGTATTCCAGCGCGGCCAGGCGGTCGATCAGGATGGCGTCGATGCGGCCGTTGCGCAGGTCAGCGAACTTGCTCGGGTCGTCTTCATAGGTGCGCACGTCAGCCTGTGGCACGTCCTTTTTCACCCACTGCTCGTAGTTGGTGCCCAGGCCCACGCCGACCTTCTTGCCGGCCAGGTCCTGCGCGCCCTTGATGTTCAGCTGCTCGGCCTTCTTCTTCAGGATCAGCGCCTGGATGCCGGAGATGGTGTAGGGCTCGGAGAAGTCGTACTTCTTCTTGCGCTCTTCGGAGATGGTGACCTGGTTGACCACCACGTCCAGGCGCTTGGACTCCAGTGCGGCGAGGATGCCGTCCCACTTGGTCGGCTGGATCTTGGCCTTGACCCCCAGCTCCTTGGCCAGCAGCTCGGACAGCTCCACTTCAAAGCCGGTCAGCTTGCCGTTTTCGTCCTGGAAGCTGAACGGTGGGTAAGTGCCTTCCAGGCCGACGTTGATCACGCCTTTTTCCTGGATGGTCTTCAGCTGCTCACCGGCGAAGGCCTGGCTGAGCAGGCCGGCACCCAGCAGGATTGCCAGGCTGGCGTTGAGTAGCGGTTTGGCGAATTTCGACATGAGGGAGCCCCGCGCTTGTTGTGTAAGTAGTGGGTGGCGACTATAGGGTTGGCTGCTTAGGCCAGGAAATAATAAAAAATTATTTTGTTATTTCCTTTTTGATTTGTGCCAGGTGCTGGCTGCTTTGAGGGTAGGCGAGGTTGCCCGCGCCGTCATCGCTGCTTATGCCTGACTTAGTGCAGGATGGAATAAAGCGTTGTTTTTTCCAAGGGATGGATTTGCCGTAGAGTGGATTGCATGTAGGCAGGTCCGGCCCTTTCGCGGGTAAACCCGCTCCCACAGGGATCGCGCAAATATTGAATGTTGTGCAGTACCTGTGGGAGCGGGTTCACCCGCGAAGAGGCCGGACCTGCCGATAAAAATAGTTGGCCTACTCAGGCAGGAGAACACCGTGAGCGAACAACCTTCATCCGGGCACTGGCAGTTGCAGAGCATCGTCACCGGCCTGCGCGGCGCCCGTGAGCAATGGCGCACCCGCAATGGCCGCAGCAGCGGCGAGCAGGGCGGGCGCGAGCTGCCTTCGCGCGAGGCAATGCGACATATTCTGGAGCAACTGTGCGGCGCGCTGTTCCCCATGCGCCTGGGCCCGGTCGACCTGCGCGAAGAAAGTGAAGACTTCTATGTTGGCCATACTCTGGATGCCGCGCTGACCGCCCTGTTGACCCAGGCCCGTCTTGAGCTGCGCTACGCCGCACGGCAAAGCAAGGCTGAGCTGGCTGGCGTCGATGCCCATGCCTTGAGCCTGGTCCAGGGCTTCGCTGCCGCACTGCCAGACTTGCGCGTAATGCTCGACACCGACGTGCTGGCTGCCTACCACGGTGACCCGGCGGCGCGCAGCGTCGATGAAGTGCTGCTGTGCTACCCAGGCATCCTGGCGATCATCCACCACCGCCTGGCACACCACCTGTATCAGGCCGGCCTGCCACTGCTGGCGCGGATCAGTTCGGAGCTGGCGCATTCGGCCACCGGTATCGACATTCACCCTGGGGCGCAGATTGGCCCGAGTTTCTTCATTGACCACGGCACGGGTGTGGTGATCGGTGAAACCGCGATCATTGGTGAGCGCGTGCGTATCTACCAGGCAGTGACCCTGGGCGCCAAGCGCTTCCCCAGCGATGAGTCGGGCACCCTGCACAAAGGCCTGCCACGCCACCCGATCGTCGAGGACGATGTGGTGATCTATGCCGGGGCCACGGTGCTGGGGCGTATTACCATCGGCAAAGGCTCGACCATTGGCGGCAATGTGTGGCTGACCCGCAGTGTGCCGGCTGAAAGCAACATTACCCAGGCCAACTTGCAGCTGGATTGCCATGACAAGAATTGATCTAGGATTTGCTTAGCCTGTACCGGCCTCTTCGCGGGTAAACCCGCTCCTACAACGGGCGCGCCGATCCCGAGGGCGGCGCCGCCCAATGTAGGAGCGGGTTTACCCGCGAAGAGGCCAGAACAGGAGTACACCAATCAGCACCCCAATTCGCAATGAAATCCGATCCATGTTTAACTTGAACGCTTGTTCAATGAAAAACGCTGGTCCGCTGCCGGTGTTCAACAGGAGGATTCCTTTGCTGAACCCGTTCATTCCGAACCTTACGTCATTCGACGAGGTGCGCGCCCGATGAGTGCACCGACCCCTTCCCTTGCCAATGGCAAGATCCGCATGAACCCCCCGGTGTTCTACTTTGCGGCAAGTTTCATCCTCATCTTCGGCCTGGTGGTCATTTCCTATCCGCAAGCCGCAGGTGACTGGTTGCTGGCGGCGCAGAACTGGGCGGCCAACACGGTTGGCTGGTACTACATGCTGGCGATGACGCTGTACCTGGTCTTCGTGGTGGTCACCGCCTTGTCTGGCTACGGCAAGATCAAGCTCGGTGCCGACCACGACGAACCCGAGTTCAGCTACCTGTCATGGGCCGGCATGCTGTTCGCCGCCGGCATCAGCATCACGCTGTTCTTCTTCTGTGTCTCCGAACCGCTGACCCACATGCTGCAACCGCCCCAGGGCGAGGCAGGCACGGCCGAGGCCGGGCGCCAGGCGATGCAGATCCTGTTCTTGCACTGGGGCCTGCACGGCTGGGGGGTATTCGCCTTCGTCGGCATGGCCCTGGCCTACTTCGCCTACCGGCACAACCTGCCGCTGGCCTTGCGTTCGGCGCTGTACCCGCTGATTGGCAAGCGCATCAACGGGCCGATCGGTTACGCGGTAGACGGCTTCGGCATCATCGCCACGGTGTTCGGCCTGGGCGCCGACATGGGCTTTGGCGTGCTGCACCTGAACGCCGGCCTCGACTACCTGTTCGGCATCAGCCACAGCCAGTGGGTGCAGGTAATCCTCATCACCCTGATGATGGGCGCGGCGGTGGCCGTCGCGGTTGCCGGGGTGGAGAAGGGCGTGCGGGTGATGAGCGACATCAACCTGTTCCTGGCCTGCGCGCTGCTGCTGTTCGTGCTGTTCGCCGGGCCTACCCAGCACCTGTTCAACACGCTGATCCAAAACCTCGGCGATTACCTGGGCGCTCTGCCGCGCAAGAGCTTCGACGTGTATGCCTACGGTGAAAACCGTGACTGGCTGGGTGGCTGGACGGTGTTCTACTGGGCCTGGTGGATTGCCTGGGCGCCGTTCGTGGGCTTGTTCATCGCGCGTATCTCCCGTGGCCGCACCATCCGCGAGTTCGTCTTTGGCGTGCTGTTGATTCCGCTGGGCTTCACCCTGGCGTGGATGTCGATCTTCGGCAACAGCGCCCTGGACCAGGTCATCAACCACGGCATGACGGCCCTCGGCCAGTCGGCACTGGATAACCCGTCGATGAGTCTGTACCTGCTGCTGGAGACCTACCCGTGGAGCAAGGCAGTGATCGCCACCACGGTGTTCATCAGCTTCGTGTTCTTCGTCACATCGGCAGACTCAGGCACTGTGGTGCTGTCGACCTTGTCGGCCAAGGGCGGTGAAGCCGATGAGGACGGGCCGAACTGGTTGCGCATCTTCTGGGGCGCGATGACCGCGCTGATCACCAGTGCGCTGTTGTTCGCCGGCAGCATCGATTCGTTGAAGTCGGCGGTGGTGCTGACTTCGCTGCCGTTCTCGCTGATTCTGCTGTGCATGATGTGGGGGCTGCACAAGGCGTTCTACCTGGAGTCGCAACGGCAGATTGCGCAGATGCATTCGTTGGCCCCGTTCGCCCAGTCACGCCGCGGCCGTGGCGGCTGGCGCCAACGCCTGAGCCAGGCGGTGCACTTCCCGTCGCGTGACGAGGTGTACCGCTTCATGGACGACGTGGTGCGCCCGGCGATTGCCGATGTGCGCGAAGTGTTCGAGCAGAAGGGCCTGGTGCTGATTACCCAGGACGACCCGAGCCACGACAACGTCAGCCTGAAGATTGGCCATGGCGACGAGCAGCCGTTCATTTACCAGGTGCAGATGCGTGGCTACTTCACGCCATCGTTCGCCCTGGGTGGGCTGGGTACGCAGGAGTTGAAGAACCGCCGCTATTACCGGGCGGAGGTGCACCTGAGCGAAGGCAGCCAGAACTATGACCTGGTGGGCTACAGCAAGGAGCAGATCATCAACGACATCCTCGACCAGTATGAGCGGCACATGCAGTACCTGCATCTGGTCAGGTAATAATCTGTACCGGCCTCTTCGCGGGTAAACCCGCTCCCACAGGTACGGCACCGGTTTCGAAGCCTGTGTTGTACCTGTGGGAGCGGGTTTACCCGCGAAGAGGCCGGCACAGGCAACAACTAGAAGGGCGCATCCCCAAGGATGGTCGCCCGATGCATCACCCGCCGATTGGGCCGGTAATCATCCACCGCAAAATGCTGGGTCACGCGGTTGTCCCAGAACGCCACGTCATTCTCCTGCCACCGCCAGCGAATGCTGAACTCCGGCCGCGTCGCATGGGCGAACAGCAGCTTCAGCAATGCCTCGCTTTCCAGCTCGCTCAGCTCATTGATGCGCGTGGTAAACCCTTCATTGACGAACAACGCCTTGCGCCCGCTTACCGGGTGCGTGCGCACCACCGGGTGTGACAGCGGCGGGTTGTTGCGCCGGGTGGCTTCCCAGCGTGCCAGGTCTTCAGCCGTGGTGCCAAAGCGCTCCAGCGGGAACGACTTGGTGAAGTCGTGGGTGGCCGTCAGCCCGTCGAGCATCTCACGCAGCGGTGACGACAACGCCTCGAAAGCCGCAATGCCGCTGGCCCACAGGGTGTCGCCACCGTACGCCGGCAATTGCTTGGCGCTAAGCACCGCACCCAGCGCCGGGGTCGGCAGGAAGGTCACGTCGGTGTGCCACACGGCGTTGTCGCGTACATCGGTCACCGCCGTGTCGAGCACCAGTACCTGCGGGGTTTCTGGCACGTTGGGGTAGATCGGGTGAATGTGCAGGTCGCCGAAGCGGGCGGCAAAGCGCGCCTGTTGCTCCGGGTTGATTGGCTGGTCGCGGAAGAACAGCACCTGGTGTTGCAGCAGCGCCTGCTCGATGGCGTCGCGCTGTTCGGCTGTGATGTCGCGGCTGATGTCCACGCCGCTGATCTGGGCGCCGAGCGCCGGGCTGAGGGGGGTGATGGTCAGGCTCATGTCGGTCTCTTTGTCAGGCACCAGTGTGCTGGCGTGGTCAGTGTGTTTGCCCGTGCCACGGCACCAGTTTGCGTTGCAGGGCACGCAGGCTCATTTCCAGGGCGAACGCGATCAGGGCGATCAGCAGGATGCCCAGCACCACCACGTCGGTAACCAGGAACTGCGCAGCCGACTGCACCATGAAGCCCAGGCCGCTGGTGGCGGCGATCAGCTCGGCGGCCACCAGGGTCGACCAGCCGACGCCCAGGCCAATGCGGATGCCGGTGAGGATGTCGGGCAACGCGCTGGGCAGGATCACGTGGCGAATCAGCTGGGCCTTGGTGGCGCCCAGCGACTGCGCGGCACGCAGCTTGGCCGGGTCGACCGTGCGCACGCCGGTGGCGGTGGCAATAGCAATCGGGGCGAAGATCGCCAGGTAGATCAGCAGCACCTTCGACAGCTCGCCGATGCCGCACCAGATGACGATCAGCGGCAGGTAGGCCAGCGGTGGGATCGGCCGGTAGAACTCGATTAGCGGGTCGAGAATGCCGCGCGCCACCCGGTTGTAGCCGATGGCGATGCCTACCGGGATAGCGGTCAATGTGGCGGCCAGCAGGGCCAAGCCGATGCGCCCCAGGCTGGCGCCCAGGTGCTGCCACAGGCTGGCGTCCATGTAACCTTGGGTCAGCAAGGTCCAGCCCTTGGCCAGTATGTCGCCGGGCGAGGGCAGGAACAGCGGCTCGACCCAGCCGGCGGCAGTCACCAGCCACCAGGCCAGCAGCAGGCTGCCCAGGGTCAGGGTGCTGATCCAGCGGGTGGAAAGCGGGCGGCGCAGCTTGGCGGCCGGCCGGGTTTGGTTGTCGGGTTTGCCGGTAACCGGCAGGTCAAGGCTGCTCATGCGCGCTCCTGCAGGCTTTGGCGTTGGGAGAACACGCGGGCCAGGACGTGCTCGCGGGTTTCGATGAAGGCCGGGTCGGACTTGATCGCCCGGGCCGATTCGCCAGCGGCATAGCGCTGGCCGAAGTCCAGTTGCAGGCGCTCCACCACGCGCCCGGGGTTGGGCGCCAGCAGTACCAGCTCGCTGGCCACGAACACCGCTTCTTCGATGTCGTGGGTAATCAGGAATACCGGCTTGGCGGTGCGTTGCCACACCTGCAGCAGCAGCTCTTGCATCTGCTCGCGGGTGAAGGCATCGAGTGCGCCGAACGGCTCGTCCATCAGCAGCACCCGCGGGTCGGCCGCCAGCGCCCGGGCCAGGCCCACGCGCTGTTTCTGGCCACCGGACAGTTGCCAGATACGCCGCTCGCCGAAGCCGGCGAGGTCGACCAGGGCCAGCATCTCGCGGGCTTTGGCTTCACGCTCGGCGCGTGGCACGCCGGCCAGTTCCAGGCCGAAGGCGACATTGCCCAGCACGTTCTGCCAAGGCAGCAATGCGTCGTCCTGGAACACCACGCCGCGCTCGGCACCGGGGCCTTGCACCGGTACGCCGTCGAGCGAGATGCGCCCGCTGCTGGGGGCGACGAAGCCGGCAATGAGGTTGAGCAGCGAGGTCTTGCCGCTGCCGGAAGGCCCCAGGGCCACCAGTAGCTGGCGCGGCCCCAGGCTCAGGTTGATGTCGGCCAGCACCGGGGTGGCGGCACCGGGGTACTGTGCGCTGATGCGCTCCAGTTCGAGCAAGGCCATGGCAGGCTCCGGTCGGTTTCTACGGGCTTAGTTGGGAAGGTACTGGGCGCTGACGTACGGCGAGTAGTCCGGCAGTACCGCGTCGACCTTGCCTTGCTGCTTGAGGAAGGTGGCGGTGTCGGTCAGTGCCTGGGTGGTTGGCGCGCCCAGTGCGCTGGCCTGGTCGGCAGCCAGTGGGTAGACGTTGCCCTGCAGCAGCACCGGGATATCACCAGGCTTGGCGCCAGACAGCTTGGCCAGTTTGCTCACGTTGTCCGGGTTGGCCAGCCAGGCTTTCGGGTCTTTGCGGTAGTCGGCGTAGGCGTCGAGGGTGACCTTGGCGAAGGCCTTGACCACGTCGGGGTGCTTGGCGGCGAAGTCCTTGCGCACGATCCAGGCGTCGAAGGTTGGTGCGCCTTTTTCGGCCAGCTCGCCAGAGGTGATCAGCACCTTGCCGTTTTCCTTGGCCACGCCCAGGGCCGGGTCCCAGACGTAGGTGGCATCGATGTCACCGCGCTTCCAGGCGGCAATGATCGCCGGTGGCGCCAGGTTCAGGATCTGTACCTTGGACGGGTCGATGTTCCAGCTTTTCAGGGCTGCCAGCAGGCTGTAGTGGCCGGTGGAGACGAACGGCACGGCGACCTTCTTGCCGACCAAGTCCTGCGGGGTCTTGATGCTGTCGCGGGCGACCAGCGCTTCACCGGCGCCAATCTGCGTGGCAATCAGGAAGGTTTCGACCGGCAGCTTGCGGGTAGCAGCGGCTGCCAAGGGGCTGGAGCCCAGGTAGCCGATCTGCACGTCGCCGCTGGCCACCGCAGTGATCACATCGGCGCCGTTGTCGAATTTGCGCCAGTCGATGCTGGCCTTGCTGGCTTTTTCGTAGTCGCCATCGACCTGTGCCACTTTGGCCGGGTCGACGGTGGTCTGGTAGGCAACGGTCAGGTCGGCGGCCTGGGCCAACCAGCTGGCGCTGGCGAGGGTCAGGGCGGCGAACAGGCGCAGCGGAGCGTGCGGGATCATGGTGAACCTCTCGTCAGGCAATGGGTGTGATGGGATGACGAGAAGGCTAAATGATCTAAGAAAGGTAAAATAAATAACTTTTTTGCATTAGCTTAGGAGCCAAATGCTTTAAGCTTCATGTCGCCGTGACGCAGTCCGTTGTAGGAGCGGCCTTGTGTCGCGATGGGCCGCATAGCGGCCCCGGCAATTTCTGTGGCGTAGCTGAGATCCTGGGGCCCCTTCGCGGCCCATCGCGACACAAGGCCGCTCCTACAAGAGACCGCATGAGACTGCAACCTGGATCAATGGCGAAATCAGAGGAGCCTGCTAGGCTTTTTCGTCCCTTTAGAACGATACGGAATTAGGTTATGAGCAAACGTTTGCAAATAACCAATAGTTATTAGATGTGGGGCTGCTACAACGAATGGTAGTAAAGGTTCCTAACATATTCCGTAAAAATCTTACAAATTCATAAAACGGTCATTTTGGATTTATAGGATTGTCATTATCCTGTAGCGCAGGTGGCGCCTTAGACCAAAGTCTCGAAACGTTTAGAAACGATTGACTTACTAGTCACGCTTTGGGACTAAATCGCCAATCCACGGTGAGCGGGGCAGCAGATCCCACCGCCAGAGATACACAAGAATTAGAACGTAGAGGAGCAAAACATGTACAAGTCCAGCCTGGCTCTGGCCGTGGCACTGGGGGTTCTCGCCCAACAAGCAGGCGCTGCCGGTTTCGTCGAAGACAGCAAACTGGCGCTCAGCTCGCGCACCATGTACTTCAACGATGACAACCGTGAAGGTGGTACTGACCAGAAAGAAAGCGGTCAGGGCTTCAAGCTCGACTATCTGTCTGGCTTCACCGAAGGTACCGTAGGTTTTGGTGTTGACGTTCAAGCGCTGTGGGGCATTCACCTGGATGGTGGCCGTGGTAGCCGTCCGGATGCCAACAACACCTTCTTCCCAAGCGACTCCGATGGTTCGGCAGTCCACGACTGGGCACGCATTGGTGGTAACGCCAAGGCTCGCTTCTCCAAGACCGAGGTCCACTACGGTAGCGCCCTGGCGCCTAACCTGCCGATCCTGGTCTCCAACGATGGTCGTCTGCTGCCGCAGACCTTCGAGGGTGGCACCCTGCAGTCGAAGGAAATCGACAACCTGACCTTCAACGCAGGTCAACTGACCCACGCCATGGGCCGTGCTTCGAGCAACCATACTGGTCTTTCCGTTTCTGGCGCCTTCCGCGACAGCAACAAGTTCCAGTTCGCTGGTGGTGACTACAAGCTCACTCCAGACCTGACCCTGCAGTACTACTACTCGAACCTGGAAGACTTCTACAAGCAGCACTTCCTGGGTGCTACTCACGTCTTCAAGATTGCCGACAACCAGTCGTTCAAGACTGACCTGCGCTACTTCGACAGCAGCAGCGATGGCAAGAACGGTCAGACCGGTTATGCCTTCGACAACAACGGTGGCTTTGCCAAGAACGCGGGCGAGGTCGACAACAAGACCTGGAGCGCCATGTTCACCTACACCCTGGGTGGCCACGCGCTGATGCTCGGTCACCAGCAAGTCGGTGACGATGGTGGCTTCGTCTGGCTGAACCAAGGTAGCGTCCGTAAGGACGGCGCCACGTCTTCGCTGGAAGGCAACGGCGGCGCGAGCTTCTACCTGTTCACCGACAGCATGATCAACCAGTTCGCCCGTGCCGGCGAGAACACCACCTTCGGTCAGTACTCGTATGACTTCGCGGCCCTGGGCGTTCCAGGCCTGAAGGCTTCGGTGGCCTACCTGCGTGGTGACGATGTCCGCAACAAGTCGGGCGACGGCAGCTACAACGAATGGGAACGTGACGCACGCGTCGACTACACCCTTCAGGAAGGCACCCTCAAAGGCCTGGGCTTCAGCCTGCGTCAAGGCGTGTACCGTGGTAGCGGCGAAAGCGCTGCAGACAAAGACCAGACTCGCTTCATCGTGAACTACACTTACAACTTCCTGTAAGCCGTAGCTCAACAAGAAGCCTCGCCTAGTGCGAGGCTTTTTTGTGCCTGCAATTTCGTATGCATTATGGTTATAAACAAATCAGTATTTATTCTTTTTGTTTTTAATCGAAAGCAGGCACATTGAACCCATACGGTACAGAACCCAGTACAGGAGCCGCAGCCCATGAGCCTCAAACTCGGCGATATCGCCCCCGACTTCGAGCAGGATTCCAGCGAAGGCAAGATCCGCTTCCACGAGTGGCTGGGCAACAGCTGGGGGGTGTTGTTCTCCCACCCGGCCGACTTCACCCCGGTGTGCACCACCGAGTTGGGCCTGACTGCCAAGCTCAAGGACGAATTCGCCAAGCGCGGGGTCAAGGCCATTGCCCTGTCGGTGGACCCGGTCGACTCGCACCACCGCTGGATCGATGACATCAACGAAACCCAGAACACCGTGGTCAACTTCCCGATCATTGCCGACGCTGACCGCAAGGTGTCCGACCTGTACGACCTGATCCACCCGAACGCCAGCGACACCCTGACCGTGCGCTCGCTGTTCGTCATCGACCCGAACAAGAAGGTGCGCCTGACCATCACCTACCCGGCCAGTACTGGGCGCAACTTCAACGAGATTTTGCGGGTGATCGACTCGCTGCAGCTCACCGACAACCACAAGGTCGCCACACCAGGTAACTGGCAGGACGGTGACGAGGTGGTGATCGTGCCTTCGCTGAAGGACGAGGAGGAGATCAAGCAGCGTTTCCCCAGAGGTTACCGGGCGGTCAAACCCTATCTGCGCCTGACCCCGCAGCCAAATCGTTAATGGATTCCTCGTTGCATTGCTCTTAGCCAAGCAGGGATTTTCGGGCCGTTTCGACGGCCCTTTTTTATGCCTGCTGAAACTGCGTGGGCTTCTTCGCGGGTAAACCCGCTCCTACAGGGATAGCGCAATCCCCAGGGTCTGTGGTGTCCCTGTAGGAGCGGGTTCACCCGCGAAAGGGCCGGCACAGGCGAAAGATAAAAATGGAATATACAAATGAAAAAATATGATTTCTAGATATATGCAGCGGCTGTTAATGTCACTCCCAACAGAACACAAGGAAGCGCTGCAATGCTGGTCGTATCAATCGGAGGTAGCCCAAGTCCACGTTCACGCTCCGGCGTGCTGCTGGAGCGTTCGCGCCAGTGGCTGCAGAACCGCGGCGTCGAAGTGGTAACGTTCCAGGTAAGTGACTTCCCCGCCGAGGACCTGCTGCACGCCCGTTTCGACAGCCCGCAGGTGCAGCACTTCCAGCAGCTGGTGGCCCAGGCCGATGGCCTGATCGTCGCCACGCCGGTGTACAAGGCATCGTTTTCCGGCGCCCTGAAAACCTTGCTCGACCTGCTGCCCGAACGCGCCCTGGCCCACAAGATCGTGTTGCCAATCGCCACCGGCGGCAGCATCGCCCACATGCTGGCGGTGGACTACGCACTGAAACCCGTGCTGTCGGCACTCAAGGCGCAAGAGACCCTGCAAGGGATCTTCGCCGACGACAGCCAGGTTGCTTACGCAGAAGGCAGCAAGCCCGCGCAGCTGGTATCCGCGCTGGAAGAGCGCCTGCACGACTCGCTGGAAACCTTTCACGTTGCTCTGGCCCGCAGGCCGCGCCCCGTGGCCCCCGGCGTACTGAATGAACGCCTGATCAGCGCTCGCTGGAGCATCTGACCGGCCCCACCCGCTTCACCACCTTACTCGCCCGACAACGAGGCAAGCAGGTGCAACCCGAACCCATTCGCACAGGAGAGCGCCATGCGCACAGTCTTCTTGCGTCGCGGTCTGGTCGCCCTGTTTGCGGCGGCTGTGTCCTTCGGCGCCATCACCCAAGCCCAGGCCGAGAGCCTGCGTATCGGTTACCAGAAATACGGCACCCTGGTGCTGCTCAAGGCCAAGGGCACGCTGGAAAAGCGCCTGGCCGAGCAGGGCGTGCAGGTGCAGTGGACCGAGTTCCCCGGCGGCCCGCAGCTGCTTGAAGGGCTGAACGTCGGCTCCATCGACTTCGGTGTAACCGGCGAAACCCCGCCAGTGTTCGCCCAGGCCGCTGGCGCCGATCTGCTTTATGTGGCCTACGAGCCGCCTGCGCCGCACAGCGAGGCGATCCTGGTGCCGAAGGGCTCACCGATCCAGTCGGTAAAGGACCTCAAGGGCAAGAAAGTCGTCCTCAACAAAGGCTCTAACGTGCACTACCTGCTGGTTCGCGCCCTGGAAGACGCCGGCCTCAAGTACAGCGATATCCAGCCTGTCTACCTGCCGCCGGCCGACGCCCGCGCCGCCTTCGAGCGCGGCAGCGTGGATGCCTGGGTGATCTGGGACCCGTACCAGGCCGCTGCCGAGCAGCAGCTGCAGGCGCGCACCCTGCGTGACGGCAAGGGCCTGGTCGACAACCACCAGTTCTACCTCGCCACCCGCAACTACGCGACTCAGCACCCGGCAGTGATCAACACCGTAATCGAGGAAGTGCGCGCCGTGGGCGAGTGGTCCCAGGCCAACCCGCAGCAGGTGACCGACCAGGTCGCACCACTGCTCGGCCTACCCGCCGACATCACCCTGACTTCGGTCAAGCGCCAGGGCTACGGCGCTGCGCCGCTAACCCCGGAAGTGGTGGCCGCGCAACAGAAGATCGCCGACACGTTCCAGGCGCTGAAGCTGATTCCCAAGCCGCTGAGCATCAAGGACGTGATCTGGACACCCCCGGCCAAGGTCGCTAGCGCACCTTGATTGATTCGCCTGCGCCGGGGCGCCGCTCCGGTTTGAGCCACCCTTGAGGAGACAACTCCAATGAGCCTTAACATTTTCTGGTTCCTGCCCACGCACGGTGACGGTAAGTACCTGGGCACCTCCGATGGCGCGCGCGCTGTCGACCATGGCTACCTGCAGCAGATCGCCCAGGCGGCCGACCGCCTCGGCTTTGGTGGCGTGCTGATCCCTACCGGGCGTTCCTGCGAGGATTCCTGGCTGGTCGCGGCATCGCTGATTCCGGTGACCCAGCGCCTGAAGTTCCTGGTCGCCCTGCGCCCCGGCATCATTTCGCCGACCGTGGCAGCGCGCCAGGCGGCAACCCTCGATCGGTTGTCCAATGGCCGTGCGCTGTTCAACCTGGTGACTGGCGGCGACCCGGACGAGTTGGCGGGTGACGGCCTGCACTTGAACCACCAGGAACGCTACGAGGCCTCCGTTGAGTTCACCCGTATCTGGCGCAAGGTGCTGGAAGGCGAGACCGTCGACTACGACGGCAAGCACATCCAGGTGAAGGGCGCCAAGCTGCTCTATCCACCGATCCAGCAACCGCGCCCGCCCCTGTATTTTGGCGGATCCTCCGACGCCGCGCAGGACCTGGCCGCCGAGCAGGTCGAGCTGTACCTGACCTGGGGCGAGCCGCCGAGCGCCGTCGCCGAGAAAATCGCCCAGGTGCGTGAGAAAGCTGCCGCCCAGGGCCGTGAAGTACGTTTTGGCATCCGCCTGCACGTGATCGTGCGGGAAACCAACGAAGAAGCCTGGGCCGCTGCCGACAAGCTGATCTCGCACCTGGACGACGACACCATCACCCGTGCCCAGGCCTCGCTGGCGCGCTTCGACTCGGTTGGCCAGCAACGCATGGCTGCCCTGCACAACGGCAACCGCGACAAGCTGGAAGTCAGCCCCAACCTGTGGGCCGGTGTCGGCCTGGTGCGTGGCGGTGCCGGTACCGCGCTGGTGGGCGATGGCCCGACCGTTGCGGCGCGGGTCAAGGAGTACGCCGAGCTGGGCATCGACACCTTCATCTTCTCCGGTTACCCACACCTGGAAGAGTCCTACCGCGTTGCAGAACTGCTGTTCCCGCACATTGATGTGAACCGCCCCGAGCAACCCAAGACTGGCGGCTACGTAAGCCCGTTCGGCGAGATGGTGGCCAACGACATATTGCCCAAGTCCGTCGCGCAGAGCTGAGGGCCAGGCCATGAGTCGTGCAACTTCCAACAACCTGGCCCAGCGCTTGGCGCCATGGGCGCTGCCGGTACTGCTGCTGGCCGCCTGGCAACTGGCGGTGAGCGCCGGCTGGCTGTCGACGCGCATCTTGCCGGCGCCTAGTGCCGTGGTCAGTGCCGGCATCGAGCTGGTGCGCAGCGGCGACATCTGGACCCACTTGGCCATCAGTGGCTGGCGTGCCGGGCTGGGCTTCGTCATCGGCGGCAGTATCGGCCTGGTGCTGGGCTTTATCACCGGCCTGTCGAACTGGGGCGAACGCCTGCTCGACAGCTCGGTGCAGATGATCCGCAACGTGCCGCACCTGGCGCTGATCCCGCTGGTGATCCTGTGGTTCGGTATCGACGAGTCGGCGAAGATCTTCCTGGTCGCGCTGGGCACGTTGTTCCCGATCTACCTGAACACCTACCACGGCATTCGCAACGTCGACCCGGCGCTGGTGGAAATGGCCCGTAGCTATGGCTTGTCCGGCTTCAGCCTGTTCCGCCAGGTGATTCTGCCGGGGGCGCTGCCTTCGATCCTGGTGGGGGTGCGTTTTGCCTTGGGCTTCATGTGGCTGACGCTGATCGTTGCCGAAACCATTTCGGCCAATGCCGGCATCGGTTACCTGGCAATGAACGCCCGTGAATTCCTGCAGACCGATGTAGTGGTATTGGCCATCGTCCTGTATGCCGTGCTCGGCAAGCTCGCCGACCTCGCTGCCCGCGGCCTGGAGCGTGTGTGGTTGCGCTGGCACCCGGCCTACCAAGTGGCCAAGAAGGAGGGCGCATGACCGTGCTCAAGGAACAGCCGCCACGCCTGTTGCGTGGCATCCCGCTGGCCTCCAACGGCTTGCGCAAGACCTTTGGCCAGCGCGAAGTGTTGAAGGGCATCGACCTGCATATTCCGGCTGGCCAGTTCGTTGCCATCGTAGGCCGCAGCGGCTGCGGCAAGAGCACCTTGCTGCGCCTGCTGGCCGGCCTCGACCAGCCCACTGCCGGCCGGCTGCTGGCCGGTGCCGCGCCGCTGGACGAAGCCCGTGAAGAAACCCGCCTGATGTTCCAGGACGCACGCCTGCTGCCATGGAAGAAGGTGATCGACAACGTTGGCCTGGGCTTGTCTGGCGACTGGCGCCCGCGTGCGCTGGAAGCTTTGGAGTCGGTTGGCCTGGCCGACCGTGCCAATGAATGGCCGGCGGCGCTCTCGGGTGGCCAGAAGCAGCGCGTGGCGTTGGCCCGGGCGCTGATCCACCAACCGCGGCTGCTGTTGCTGGACGAGCCGCTCGGCGCGCTGGATGCCCTGACCCGTATCGAGATGCAGCAACTGATCGAACGCCTGTGGCGTCAGCACGGCTTCACCGTGTTGCTGGTTACCCATGATGTCAGCGAGGCAGTTGCCGTGGCTGACCGGGTGATCCTGATCGAAGACGGTGAGGTCGGGCTCGACCTCACTGTCGACCTGGCACGGCCCCGGGCGCGTGGTTCGCACCGCCTGGCCGCGCTGGAAAGCGAAGTGCTCAACCGTGTTCTGTCGGCCCCGGGCGTTGCGCCCGAGCCGGACCCTGTAGCCCCTTTGCCCACGCAACTGCGTTGGGCGCACTGAATCCCAGAAGCCAAAAGGAAGCAAATCATGACTATCAAAGCCATCAACGTTCGTAACCAGTTCAAAGGCACCGTGAAAGAAATCCTCGAAGGCCCGGTGCTGTCGGAAATCGACGTGCAGACTGCCTCCGGTATCGTTACCTCGGTGATTACCACCCGCTCCGTGCGTGAGCTGGAGCTGCAGGTGGGCAGCGAAGTGATTGCATTCGTCAAGTCGACTGAAGTGTCCATTGCCAAGTTGTAAGCATTCGCCACCTGGGCTGCCCGCCAGCCCAGGTGGTGATGCGGCGTCAACTGGCCTGCCGCAGGTTACCGAATAGCCGGTTGGCTTGTGGCTCGCTTATGCTTCCTCGCCACGCGCCCTCGCTCAGGTTGCGTTCACTCGCCAGTTTCAGGTGGCCTGCTTCCAGCCGTGTAAAGCCTTGTGGCGGTCTCTGCCGGAAGTGAAAGTGTGCATACCACAATGGTTGGAGGGTATTCAGGTCATCAATGCGATACTCCTCCAGGTATTCGGTTGGCTTGCCCTTGCGGTCCACTTTCGGTCTCAGGGTGCGCGACCAGCTCACCCTCACTTCTCGTTGTTCAAGCAAGTACTCCAGATAGCCGACCGTTGGTTTGCTGCTCGCCTTTGTCTGGGCGATCCGCAGTTGGCGGCCAAGTGCTTGCATCTGCTCGGCGGCGGCTTCCAGTCTCTGGATCAGGGTGGCCTGTTCGGGATGGAGCGATTGGCCTGCCTTCTGGCGAATCCTGTCGGCAATGAAGCGCAGCGGCTGCGCGTGGCCCTGGGCAATGTCTTCCAGGTCGATGGGGATGGCCTGCGGGGTCTGATATAGCCGTAATCTGGCCTGTTGCCTGGTTAGATCGTTCAGTCGGCTGTTGGCCGTCTCCACAAGGCTGGCCATCGACTGTGCTGCCACCGTGCGCTCAGGCGCGGACAATTGCCATTGACCTGTTTCGTTTCTGACGTAGATGGTATGAGATTGTTCGGAGTCGGGCCTTTTGACATGCATGCGGGTTTGCCCCCGCTCAACGATTTCGCTACCGATCAGTGGTCCTTCCACGGTCTCGAACAGCTGGGGGCGGCTGGGACCTCGATTGGTTTGAGGTTGCGGGCGTTGCCGGGCAGCATGGGCCTTGCTGAGGTCGTCCGTGATTTCATCGATGAGCTGTTGCATGAGTTGACGGAAAGATCGTGTTTCGTTTGGCAACAGCAAATCCTCGAAGGTGTCTTGCCATGCCGTGAGGTGGCTCAGGAAGCGCGCGTAGTGGTTGTGCGTGCTGATCAGGAAACTGCGTTCCTGGGCGCGTGAAAGCGCTGCCCGGGGTAAGGCCATATGGCTGAAAAGGCTGCTGCGCAGGTCCCGGCCTTGTTCATTGAAGTGCACCATGAACGCCCCCATCTGCGGATGTTCGACGGCGCTGGCGTTGAACAGCGATGCTGAAAGAATGGTGGCTCGGGCTTGTCGTGCATGGGTCACGTCCAGGGTCAGGCCTGATCGTTCCACTAACATCAGATAGTCGGTCAAGGCCCTGCCTTGCAAGTGATTGCGCTTGGCGTGGTGGCGAATGGCTACACGCTCGACCTCCTCCAGGGATGCGATCAGTTCCTGATTCGCCCTCAAATTATTCTGCGCCAGGCGCTTCACCTGCGCAGCAGGGGCTGAAGGCTCTCGTAGCGCCTGGATGGCAGCGGTTGCGAGGCGTGACTGCTCGGTGGCCAGGATGAAGCGGTCGGATACCAGGTGCATGTCGAGCGCACTCATTTCACTGATGTTTGCCTCGCACACAGCAATGAAGTGGGTGTAGTCCGACCTGCTCAGTGTTGCACGATGCTCCCTGAGACGGGCCAGACCGCGCGTGTTGTAGTCGATACTCCGGTTAAGTTCACCGCTCAGTTGCTGGCGTGTATTGACGACAGCGGCGTGTTGCGCGTCGGTCGGTTGGGCACCTTCGGCTACCGCTTGCTTTGCCGTGTGGTAATTCGCTTGCTTTGTACCCATGCGAGTCTTGATGCGTATCAGCTCGTCGTGTAGCTCATGCGCGAGCTCCATGCCGGTTAGCTGCCGGGGTTGTCGGCGAATGGCCATGCGCCAGTAGGCAATGCCGTGGTTGTAGAGGGTAGTGAGTGCGCCGCCGCCGCCTGCCAGGCCATGGTCGACCAACAGCCCACTCAATCTGCCTGGGGTTTCCCAGATACCCTGTTCACTCAGCCGCACGGGTTGACGGTAGGACCGCACCCCTTGCGGTTTCAGCCGCCAGGTGAGGTATGCCGAGTCCCACTCGACGGCATACCAGGCACCATTTCGCGCGATGTAGCGCTGCCGGGTCGAGACGTGTTCGAACACGCCCGTCCCTTGAGGGATCGAAGAACGGACCATGGGGCCTGATGGCAGCTCCGCCTCATACCCACTGAATGGGCTGGAGGGTGTTTTACGAATCGTCGGCGAGGGGTGCAGCAGGTCCAGGCGTTGGCGTTTCTGGGTCAGCAGGCGCGCTGCCGCCCCTGGTTTGCCAGGGCCGGCAGCCAATGGCGCGAGCGAGAGGATGGCATCGGTCAACGACTGCAACAGGCTGAGCAGATGCTCAAGGCCTTCCTCCAGGTTACCGTGAGCGAAGGCGCTGGCCGCCGAGTTCGCCGCATGCCAGCCATCGT
The DNA here is from genome assembly GCF_044749595.1 of Pseudomonas sp. NPDC089392. Lineage (NCBI taxonomy): Bacteria > Pseudomonadati > Pseudomonadota > Gammaproteobacteria > Pseudomonadales > Pseudomonadaceae > Pseudomonas > Pseudomonas sp. NPDC089392. The sequence continues at coordinate 16,366 of NZ_JBIVIF010000020.1, read as the reverse complement.
ACAGCGCCATGGCGGTGCCGACACCTGGCAAGATGCCCAGCGCTATCCTCAACCCCACGAACAGATGGCGGCTGGCGACTTCAGGCGCCGCGAGGGCCAGGTCGCTCTGGCTGCGCGATGTGGCGCGGTGATCGCGGATGTGCTCGCCCATCTCCAGGCGGCTTTCATGCGTGGGCAGGGATTCGGTGCGTGCGATACCGAGTGTGATGAAGCTCTGAAAATTCCGCTGCAACGCCGTGTTGATGTAGTGTTCATGCCGGTCGGGGTCACCCGATTGGCACTGGTCCGCCAGATAGCGGGCCATCTTGCTGTCCAGTGCCATGTCTTGCACTGCCTTGCAGGCTGCAGTGGTGCTTTGGTACTGGCTGATGATCTTGCCATTTGGCGCACCGGGTATATACAACAGCACCGGACCGGAAGCACCCTGGATCACGTGCATGCCCGCGAGCCCCACCCTGTCGCTGGTCCCGTCTGCTGCGGTACCTTGCTTGAGCAGTAGCGAATGATATCTGACCGTTCTGGTCGCCGTGGTTTCGACCTGTTCGCTGCAGAACTGCTCCAACAGTTGCAGGCCATCGTCCCTGAGGCTGGTCGGTCGGCTCGATACCAGCAGTCGCAGGCGATGTTCATAGGGTGCGCGGAGGGTTTCCTGACGCCATTGCACCTGCCAGGCCGTTTCGTGTTCAAAGCCCAGGTAGCTTTGGGTGATGCGTTTCTCGAAGGCGCCGGCGATGTCCAGCCGGGTTATCAGATTGGCGATGTAGGCCGGAGTCAGTGCGCCGAGCAGGGCGGGCTCATTTGCAGGTTCGAGCCTGATGTTGGCATTGTCCAGCCGGTGACGCCGCTCATCATCCAGCGCCCATAACATAAATATCTCCAGGGCAACTTCACTGCGTGCTTCGCTGAACACCGGCACTTGCCGTGACCCGGCCCCTCCCAGCGCCGATTGGCCCGTCACTTCACGCTTGAGGGTGACGCTGTCGGCAATGTCGAGGGTAATGCGCGGTACCGAGCGCAGGGAGAATTCACGGCGAAGATGCTCGTGCAGCGTGAGCCGCGCGAAATGCGCACGCGATGGCAAGCTCAGATTGAGCAGCACTTGCGAAGCACGCAGGGCTTCTTGCAGGGCGCTTACCTGGGTGGCCATCGCAGCGCGCTGAGTGCCGTCAAGATGTTGCAACGACTGCAACCGAGTCTGGAGGTGGCTACTGCGGTTCTTTTCCGCGAAGCGAGACAAGGCCATCGCCCTGGCGCGGTTCTCGCTGATGCACAGGCGCTGCCGGGTTTGCTCTCGTGTGCTATCGGTCGGGAGTGCGGCACCGATGGCCTGCACGCAGTGCTGCATGAAATGCGATTGAATGGAGGGGTACTCGAACGTCACTGCGGGTGACACCGAAAGCGCCTCTATCAGTTGCATGCGCTCGGCAGGCTGCACTGACTCAAGCAGCGCATCGGGCCATGCGCCGTGAAGCGTTGCCAGCAGTTGCCTGGCAAGCGTCGACTCGTCGTCGAAGGCCATCAGCCCGCCTCTTAGGCCTGGCCTGTACAGCAACAGGGTGCGGTCCACGGTTTCGTCGTTCTCCTCAGGGATGGCGCGAAACGTCATATAGCCGTGCAGAGGCCATCTCCGATCAGCAGTGACCAACACCAGTGCGCTGGCCTGCACGAGGCGCTGCAGGCCAGGTTCAGGTCTGTCGACCAATGCCTCGACCCAGCCCAGGTGGGTTGCCGACAAGCCTCCCAAGGTATGCTGCAGCCGAGCTTCTTTCAGCAGGCTCTCGCACAACCCTTCGGTGATGCGTTCTGCCCGTGTCGTGTCGCCGTCCTGCGCTTGAAGGTCGGCAACGACCAAGGGTTCAGGCAGCGCCAACAGGTAGTTGTCGTGCGAACCCTGTAACTGGTCCAGCATCGCCTGGCGTTCGCGTAGCGACGTTACTTTGCTGGAAGTGACCGCCGTTTCAGGCCCCAGATATTCTTCCAGTAGCGTTTCCTGGCGTTCGACCAGCTGATGTCGCCAGCCTATGGGCAAATGCTGCTCCAGGCCGGCGAAGTGGACCTCTTCGTTCGCCAGTGCGGCGTCGCTTGCGATCACTGCATCAATGGTCGTATCGATGGGCGGGGCCAGACCCGGCACAACCATTGCGCTGCGCATATTTTCCCAGGCCTGTACCGCAGCCCAGTCCAAGGGATCGGTTTCACTTTGCCGGCAGGCTTCGAGCAGGTGATGGTCCGTGATCGCTTGGTGCTGCAGCAAGGCCTCCTCCCTGAAACTGAGCAAGCCATCGCCTTGCACATCGGTGACCAGCACATCGTCTCGTGTACCTGCCGTTATTGGAGATCTGGGGTCTGACCAAAAGATGAAGCGGTTTTCGAAAACCCAATCGCGCAACTGCTCGAGGTCGGCAATCGGCAGGACACTGTTATGCCTGTCCGGCATGTAGATCAGCCATTGCGTATTACCGGCCTGGGGTTTGATCAACAGCGCAACGGTGCTGGTCAGTAGGCCGCCGGTCGCCGTTCGCCATTGAAGCTGCGCATAACGCGCAGAAGCCTGCCGGGCCTGTAGCCAAAGGTTGGTGCCCAGCGTTGCGCAGCCATATGCGATGTCCAGGCTACTGGTGAAATGTTGACGTAGCAGGTTGTCCGCGTGCGCTTGCCGGGCAATGTCGGTGCCTGGCATTCGCGCCTCCCAGTAGGTGCGCGGGGCATTAAGTTTCGCGGCGTTGATGATGGGGCTGAGGAAGGTTGCCCATTGCGATGCGCTCATGTTCGCCTGCACCTCGGTGCCGTCGAAGCCCCAGGTAGACCAGTCGGTATAGGGGTTGGCGAACACCGGGCCAGCCAGCAGGCGGGAGGCGAAGGTCATCAAGGTTACCTGGCTATCGCCATGGCGCAACCCGCAGGCGAGAGGGGAGATTTGCAGGTGGGTCTTCAGCGCGGTGTGCACGGTTTGTTGTAAATCGGGCGCCTGGCTCAACAGGCTGCGCAGTTCTGTGGCGCTGCGGTTCAAGGTTTGTCGGGCGGCGACAAGCAGGTTGCCTTTGCCGGCCAATGCTGGGTAGCCGTTTTCGGAGCGGGTGGGCTCTAGCGTCCTGATGACGACGGCAGAGTGGGTGCTAGGGGTAGGCATGAACTGAGGGTCTCATTGAGGCGCTGCGTGCGCTGAAGCCTCATTGAAACGATGGTGGTGTTCTGCCTGGTGGTAGATATGACTGCTCAGCCCTTTGTGCGCGAAGCCAGAAAGGGTGGCAGATAGAGTGCCAGGTAGGCTTCGAACACGCGCATGCCTTCCTCGGCCATGCGTGGGGTGATTTGCTCGAACAACTGCATCGAGCGGGCGTAAACGCGGTCGCTCAACTCCATGGCCAAGGCAAATACATCCACATCGTTCGGCATTGTCGGTAGCTGGAAATGCCGGTCGAACAGGCTGTGCATCAACTCACCCAGTTCCATGTCGTGCTGACGGTCGGCCTGCATCACTTCGCTCAACCCGTGCTGGGCGAGAATCAACTGACGTGCTGCGGCATCCTTGTTGTAGATATCGAGCATGCGCTGCTCGATCAGCCGCGACAGTTGGTGCCAGGTGGTGAAGGCGCTGCTGTCGATCGGCGCGCTCAACGCCTCGCGGAAGGCCCGGTGAACATCGGCAGTCAAGGCTTCCAGCAAGGCCGGCACACTGGCGAAGAAATGGTAAACCGAGGAAGGCGGGATCTGCGCCCGCTCGGCCACGCTGTAGATCGAAAGCGCCGCCACCCCTTGCTCGGCCAGTAACTCGCGTGCGGCGGCCAGGATCGCCTCGATCCTGGCCTGGCTGCTGGCGCGCGGCTTGCGCGGGGTGGCGGTGCGGGTCATCAGTTGCTGATCGCCAGGATGCTGGCCTGGTAAGCGCCGACGAACAGGTCGAAGTCACCGACTTCCTCTTGTTCCAGCTCGGACTGTTTGGCGAGCGACTCACGGGCCAGCGTTTCGTATGCCTGTTGCTGTTCCTGGCTCAGTGGCTGCTCGCGGAACGTCTCGGCGTGGATCCGGCTCTGGCGCAGCGAGAACTGCACGAAGCTTTCGTCATGATCGGCCATGCGCGCCAGTACCTGGGCCGAGGGCGTCAGCGCGGCGTCGTCGACCTTGGCCTGCTGGGCATCCAGGGCCTTGGCGTGCTCATCAAAGCCCTGGGCCTGGTCGAGCAGGTCGGCCAATTGGCGGATACGCTCGATCAGCTCGCTGGCCCATTGCTTCAGGCCAATCGGTTGGCCGTTGCGGTGCAGCTCCAGGCCTGGGCGGCGGCCTTCCTTGACCACGCTCAGGAAGTTGTTGGTGCACTGGCCGCACTCGCCGTTGTCCAGCTGCGGGCTGTCTTCAAGCGCGCAGAACAGCAGGAACGCATCAAGGAAGCGTGCCTCGGTCAGGTCGATGCCCACCGGCAGGAACGGGTTGATGTCCAGGCAACGCACTTCCACATACTGCACGCCACGCGAGGTCAGGGCCTGGATCGGCCGTTCGCCGGTGTAGGTGACGCGCTTGGGGCGAATGTTCGAGTAGTACTCGTTTTCGATCTGCAGGATGTTGGTGTTCAGTTGCACCCACTCGCCATCCACATGCGTACCGACTTCAACATACGGCGGGTACGGCGTGCCCACTGCCTTGCGCAGGCTGTCGGTGTAGCTGGCCAGGTTGTTGTAGCACGGCGTAAGGCCGGCCTGGGCGTTGCTCTGGTAGCCCAGGTCGCTCATGCGCAGGCTGGTGGCGTAGGGCAGGAACAGGGTCTCGGCGTCCAGCTCTTCGAGCTGGTGCGGGCGGCCACGCAGGAAGCCTTTGTCCAAAGCCGGCGAGGCGCCGAACAGGTACATCAGCAGCCAGCTGTAGCGGCGGAAGTTGCGGATCAGCGCGATGTAGGCCGACGACTGGTAGTCGCGGTCGTTCTCGCTGCCACCTTCGGCGGCGCGCAGCAGCGGCCACAGCGCTTCAGGCAGCGAGAAGTTGTAATGGATGCCGGCAATGCACTGCATGGTGCGGCCGTAACGCAGGGCCAGGCCCTTGCGGTAGACGTGCTTGAGCTTGCCGATGTTGGAGGTGCCGTACTCGGCGATCGGGATGTCCTCCTCGGCCGGCAGCGTGCATGGCATCGACGGGCTCCACAGGTATTCGCCGCCCAGCTTGCTGTAGACGAAACGGTGGGTCTGTTCGAGGCTTTCGAGCACCTTGGCCGGGTCGGGGAGGGCCGGGGTGATGAACTCCAGCAGCGACTCGGAATAATCGGTGGTGATCTGCTCGTTGGTCAGCGCCGATCCCAGTGCATCCGGATGCGGGGTCTGGGCCAGGCGACCTTCATCGGTCACGCGCAGGCATTCGCGCTCAATACCGTGCAGGCACTGCTTGAGCAGGGGGAGATTGGCGCCGAGCAGGCTCAGGCGGCGGTTGAGGAGGTCGCTCAAGATGTATTCCTTCACGCGTCAGTCGCCCCAATATGGGGGTAGAGATGACGGTCTACAAGGGTAGGAAAAAAGGAACTGGCGTTGTCGCCTGGTTTACGCGGTTCCGGCAGTGCCAGCGCACTGCCGAAAAATACCGCAGATACCCCTTGGTGAGCTAGAGAACCGCGAAGGTTCCTTGCGCTTTCGCCACCAGCTTGTCGCCTTGAGCTACGTCGGCGTCGACCACCAGGGTGCGCCGCCCGGCATGCAGCACTCGGGCGGTACACAGCACTTCGCCGTCACTGACGGCGCGCATGTAGTTGATCTTGCATTCGATGGTGACGCTTTGCTGGTCAAAGCCATGGCTGGACGAGCAGGCCAGGCCCATGGCGATGTCCACCAGGCTGAAGATCGCCCCGCCATGCAGCTTCTGGCCACGGTTGCGCAACTGTGGCTCAAGCGCCAGGGCCACCTCGGCAACACCTGTTTCCAGGCGTTGCAGGCGGCAGCCGAGGAGCTGGCTGAAGGCGCTTTCGACGTATTCGCGTGGTACGTCCATCACTTCTTCTTCAGCTGTTTGGCGTTGGCGAACAGGGCGGCCATGGGGTTGTTGGCCGGTGCGGCAGTGGCGGTTTCGCGCTGGCGCGGCGCCTGCTGCTGGCGGTTGCCGCCATTGCCACGGTTACCGCCGCGGTTGCCTTCGACCTTCTCGCCCGGGGTGTCGCTCATGCGCATGGACAGGCCGACGCGCTTGCGTGGGATGTCCACCTCCATGACCTTGACCTTGACGACGTCGCCGGCCTTGACCGCTTCACGCGGGTCCTTGATGAACTTCTCCGACAGCGCCGAAATGTGCACAAGGCCGTCCTGGTGCACGCCGATGTCGACGAAGGCACCGAAGTTGGTGACGTTGGTCACCACGCCTTCGAGGATCATGCCTGGTTCCAGGTCCTTGAGGTCTTCGACGCCGTCCTGGAAGGTGGCGGTCTTGAACTCGGGGCGTGGGTCGCGGCCAGGCTTGTCCAGTTCCTGCAGGATGTCGGTGACGGTCGGCAGGCCGAAGGTTTCGTCGGTGAACTTCTTCGGGTCCAGGCGCTTGAGGAAGCTGCTGTCGCCGATCAACGAGCGGATATCGCGGTCGGTGCCGGCGGCGATGCGCTGTACCAGCGGGTAAGCCTCGGGGTGAACCGCCGAGGCGTCCAGCGGGTTGTCACCGTTCATCACGCGCAGGAAGCCGGCGGCCTGCTCGAAGGTTTTTTCACCCAGGCGGCTGACTTTTTTCAGCGCCGCACGGGTAGCGAACGGGCCGTTGGCGTCGCGGTGGGCGACGATGTTCTGCGCCAGGGTGGCGTTAAGGCCGGAGATGCGCGTCAGCAGCGCCACCGAGGCGGTGTTGACGTCCACACCCACGGCGTTCACGCAGTCTTCGACCACGGCGTCCAGGCCGCGCGCCAGTTTCAGCTGGGACACGTCGTGCTGGTACTGGCCGACACCGATGGATTTCGGGTCGATCTTCACCAGTTCTGCCAGCGGGTCCTGCAGGCGGCGGGCAATCGACACGGCGCCACGGATCGAAACGTCCAGGTCCGGGAACTCGCGGGCGGCCAGTTCCGATGCCGAGTACACCGAAGCGCCGGCTTCGGAAACCATGATCTTGGTGATCTTCAGCGCTGGGTACTTCTTGACCAGCTCGGCCACCAGCTTGTCGCTCTCGCGGCTGGCGGTGCCGTTGCCGATGGCGATCAGCTCCACCGAGTGCTTGGCGCACAGCGCGGCCATGATCGAAATGGTGCGGTCCCAGTCGTTCTTCGGCGCATGCGGGTAGACCGTGGTGTAATCCAGCAGCTTGCCGGTGGCATCGACCACGGCGATCTTGCAGCCGGTGCGCAGGCCCGGGTCGAAGCCCAGGGTGGCGCGCGGGCCGGCCGGGGCGGCCAGAAGCAGGTCGTGCAGGTTGTGGGCGAACACGTTGATCGCCTCGCCTTCGGCGTTGTCGCGCAACTCGCCGAACAGGTCGGTTTCCAGGTGGGTGTACAGCTTGACCTTCCAGGTCCAGCGCACCACCTCGCCCAACCACTTGTCGGCCGGGCGGCTGCGGTTTTCCACGCCGACGTGGTTGCCGATCATCACTTCGCACGGGTGCAGGGTACCGGGCAGCTCTTCGCCGACTTTCAGCGAGGCGCTCAGCACGCCTTCGTTGCGCCCGCGGAAAATGGCCAGGGCGCGGTGCGACGGGGCGTTGCGCAGCAGTTCGTCATGGGCGAAGTAGTCGCGGAACTTGGCGCCTTCTTCTTCCTTACCGGCCACCACACGGGCGCTGAGCACCGACTCCTGCTTGAGGAAGTTGCGCAGCTTGTCGAGCAGGGCAGCGTCTTCGGCGAAGCGCTCCATGAGGATGTACTTGGCGCCCTCCAGGGCCGCCTTGACGTCGGCCACGCCTTTCTCGGCGTTGACGAAGCGTGCGGCTTCGCTTTCCGGGGCCAGGTTGGGGTCATTGAACAGGCCGTCGGCCAGTTCGCCGAGGCCGGCTTCCAGGGCAATCTGGCCCTTGGTGCGGCGCTTCTGCTTGTACGGCAGGTAAAGGTCTTCAAGGCGGGTCTTGGTGTCGGCCAGCTTGATTTCGCGGGCCAGTTCCGGGGTCAGCTTGCCCTGTTCCTCGATGCTGGAAAGGATGCTGGCACGGCGCTCGTCCAGCTCGCGCAGGTAACGCAGGCGCTCTTCCAGATGGCGCAGCTGGGTGTCGTCCAGGCTACCGGTCACTTCCTTGCGGTAACGGGCGATGAAAGGCACGGTCGAGCCTTCGTCCAACAGGCCCACGGCCGCCTCGACCTGCTGGGGGCGTACGCCCAGTTCCTCGGCGATACGGCTGTTGATGCTGTCCATGTAAACCACCTGACATTTGTGAATACGGGGGTCGCCTGTGGGCTTTTCGCCCGGCGGCGCTGGATGAAAGCCGCGCATTATACCCATCGAAAACGGCTTGCGGTGATGGCGCCCGGCCAGCCGGAACTGGCGTCCGGGGAAAAATCTGCTAACAATGCTCACGCAACGTGCAGCAATGGCTACGCCATAATGCGCGGCGATATCAGAGGAGTTATTCATGACCGGCACCGCAAACACCGCAGAAGGTGACAAGATTCTCATCGTCGACGACGATCCGGGGCTGAGCAGCCTGCTGGAACGTTTCTTCACCAGCAAGGGCTACCGTGCCCGCGCGGTGCCCAACACCGAACAGATGGACCGCCTGCTGCAGCGCGAGGTGTTCAACCTGGTGGTGCTCGACCTGATGCTGCCGGGTGAAGATGGCCTGTCCGCGTGCAAGCGCCTGCGCCAGCAGAACAACCAGATCCCGATCATCATGCTCACCGCCAAGGGCGACGAGCTTAGCCGTATCAAGGGCCTTGAACTGGGCGCCGACGACTACCTGGGCAAGCCGTTCAACCCGGACGAGCTGATGGCCCGGGTCAAGGCCGTGCTACGCCGTCAGGCACCGACTGTGCCGGGCGCGCCGGGCAGCGAAGACGAGTCGGTCACGTTCGGTGACTACGAGCTGTCGCTGGCGACCCGCGAGCTCAAGCGTGGCGACGAAGTGCACATGCTGACCACCGGCGAGTTCGCCGTGCTCAAGGCCCTGGTGATGCACGCCCGCGAGCCGCTGACCCGCGACAAGCTGATGAACCTGGCCCGTGGCCGCGAATGGGATGCGCTGGAGCGCTCCATCGACGTGCAGATCTCGCGCCTGCGCCGCATGATCGAGCCGGACCCGTCCAAGCCGCGATACATCCAGACCGTGTGGGGCGTGGGCTACGTGTTCGTGCCAGACGGAAACGCCGGTAAATGATGCCTGGTCGTCGATGAAAACACCGCTCTGGTTTCCGCAAAGCTTCTTCGCCCGCACCCTGTGGCTGGTGTTGATCGTCGTCCTGTTCTCCAAGGCCTTGACCTTGGTCTATCTGCTAATGAACGAGGACGTGCTGGTCGACCGTCAGTATAGCCACGGTGTGGCGCTGACCCTGCGCGCCTATTGGGCTGCCGACGAAGAAAACCGCGACAAGATCGCCGAGGCAGCAGGGCTGATCCGCGTGACCGGCGCGGGCGTGCCCGAAGGCGAGCAGCACTGGCCCTACAGCGAAATCTACCAGCGGCAGATGCAGGCCGAGCTGGGCGAAGACACTGAAGTGCGGCTGCGCATTCATGCGCCACCGGCACTGTGGGTCAATGCGCCAAGCCTCGGCCCTGGCTGGCTGAAGGTACCTTTGTACCCACACCCGTTGCGGGGGCAGAAGATCTGGAACGTGCTGGGCTGGTTCCTGGCCATCGGCCTGTTGTCGACCGCCTCGGCCTGGATTTTCGTGCGCCAGTTGAACCAGCCGCTCAAGCGCCTGGTATTCGCCGCCCGTCAACTGGGCCAGGGGCGCAGCGTGCGCCTGCCGATCAGCGATACGCCCAGTGAAATGACCGAGGTGTACAAGGCCTTCAACCAGATGGCCGAGGATGTCGAGCAGGCCGGTCGCGAGCGTGAACTGATGCTGGCGGGGGTTTCCCACGACCTGCGCACACCGCTGACGCGCCTGCGTCTGTCGCTGTCGTTGCTGAACAGCGACAACGAGCTGAGCGACGACATGGTCCGCGATATCGAGGACATGGATGCGATCCTTGACCAGTTCCTGGCCTTCATCCGCGATGGCCGTGACGAGCCGGTGGAAGAGGTTGACCTGGCTGACCTGGTGCGTGAGGTGGTGGCGCCGTACAACCAGCCGCAAGAGCGTGTGCGCCTGTGCCTGGAGCCGATTCCGCCGTTCCCGCTGCGCCGGGTTTCGCTCAAGCGCATGCTGGGCAACCTGATCGGCAACGCCCTGCACCATGCCGGCAAGGGGGTCGAGGTGGCTGCCTATGTATCGGGTGACGAGAGTGCGCCGTATGTGGTGCTGAGCGTGCTGGACCGCGGCACCGGGATCGACGAATCGGAGCTGGAGACCATCTTCAACCCGTTCATTCGTGGTGACCGGGCGCGGGGCGGCAAGGGCACCGGGCTGGGGTTGGCGATCGTCAAGCGGATTGCGGCGCAGCATGGTGGGAATGTGGAGTTGCGTAACCGGTCTGGCGGCGGGATCGAGGCGCGGGTGCGGTTGCCTTTGGGGTTGTTGCTACCGCGTAATGCTGTGTGAGCCTTACCGGCCTCTTCGCGGCTAAAGCCGCTCCTACATGGGAACGCGATTTCATGCCGGAAACGCAATCCATGTAGGAGCGGCTTTAGCCGCGAAGAGGCCGGAACAGGCTTGAATCAGCCCTTGCCCTTGGTCCGGGTCTGGTTCGGCCCGCCATTCTTCTCCAGGTGCTCTATGATCATCCCGGCCACGTTCTTGCCGGTGGTCACTTCAATGCCCTCCAGCCCCGGCGACGAGTTCACCTCCATCACCAACGGCCCATGGTTGGAGCGCAGGATATCCACACCCGCCACGCTCAGCCCCATCACCTTAGCCGCACGAATCGCAGTAATCCGCTCTTCCGGGGTGATTTTGATCAGGCTGGCGACGCCCCCGCGGTGCAGGTTGGAGCGGAACTCGCCCGGCTTGGCCTGGCGCTTCATCGAGGCAATGACCTTGTCTCCCACCACGAAGCAGCGAATGTCGGCACCGCCTGCCTCCTTGATGTACTCCTGCACCATGATGTTCTGCTTCAGGCCCATGAACGCTTCGATCACCGACTCGGCCGCCTGGGTGGTTTCGCACAGCACCACGCCGATGCCTTGGGTACCTTCCAGCACCTTGATCACCAGCGGGGCGCCGTTGACCATCTGGATCAGGTCGGGGATGTCGTCTGGCGAGTGGGCGAAGCCGGTGATCGGCAGGCCGATGCCGCGCCGCGACAGCAGTTGCAGCGAACGCAGCTTGTCGCGGGAGCGGGCAATTGCTACCGACTCGTTGAGCGGGTACACGCCCATCATTTCGAACTGGCGCAACACCGCGCAGCCATAGAAGGTTACCGACGCACCAATACGCGGGATCACCGCGTCGAAGCCTTCCAGCGGCTTGCCGCGGTAGTGGATCTGCGGCTTGTGGCTGGCAATGTTCATATAAGCCCGCAGGGTATCGATCACTACCATTTCATGGCCGCGCTGGGTACCGGCTTCGACCAGGCGGCGGGTGGAATACAGACGCGGATTGCGCGACAGCACAGCGATCTTCATGCAGCACCTGTGGCAGGGGAAAGGGTGGCCGGAAAGGCCGGTTTGTCTTGTACGTATTTCAGGCCAGGGTTGACTACCAGCTGGCCATGGATCAGGGCCTTGGAGCCAAGTAGCAGGCGATAGCGCATGCTCTTGCGGCAGGCCAGGGTAAATTCCACCTCCCACACACGATCACCCAAGGCCAATGACGTGCGAATGACATAACGGGTCTGAGCGTGACCGTTGGAGCTTCTGATGGTTTTCCTGTTCACCAGCGGTGCCTCGCAGCGCCGGTGGCGCAGTTGTACCACTGTGCCCAGATGTGCAGTGAAACGTACCCAGGGCTGGCCATCGCGCTCGAACGGTTCCACCTCGGTGGCGTGCAGGCTGGATGTGCTAGCGCCGGTGTCAATCTTGGCGCGCAGCCCGGCCACGCCAAGGTCGGGGAGGGCGACCCACTCGCGCAGGCCGATCACAGTCAAATGGTCAAATGTCTTCACGAAGCACACCCTGCGAATGAGGTGGTGAACTGTAAGCACCGCGGGGACTTTTTGCATCCGTATGTGAAGGTAGTACAGTTCGATGAAAGACTGAATCCGAGGTAACGGGATGGCACAAAAAGCCGAAGATGACGACAAGGTGCGCCTGGACAAGTGGCTGTGGGCCGCACGCTTCTACAAGACACGGGCGTTGGCCAAGGCGGCGATCGAGAGTGGCAAGGTGCATTGCCGCGGCGAGCGTTGCAAGCCGGGCAAGGAGCCGCGGGTGGGTGACGCGTTTGTGCTGCGCATCGGGTTTGATGAGCGCACGGTGGTGGTGAAGGCGCTGTCGGTGGTACGGCGTGGGGCGCCGGAGGCGCAGACGTTGTACGAAGAGACTGAAGAGAGCGTGCGTCGCCGTGAGCAGGCGGCCGAAATGCGCAAGGCTGGGGCTATGGGGGTGACTACCGATGGCCGGCCGACCAAAAAGCAGCGGCGGCAGATTCACCAGCTGCATGGGAGCTTCGAATAGCCGGGGCCGCTCCGCGCCCCATCGCGACACAAGGCCGCTCCTACAAAAGTACGCGGTCCCCTGTAGGAGCGGCCTTGTGTCGCGATGGGCTGCGCAGCAGCCCCAAGGAACTAACGGACAACCGCCAATCGCCCGACCAACGGTAGCTTGGCTGCGAGGTCGGCTACAGGCCTCGTCCAGCGCATCAACGCCTCACTACCCTTGGCCGCCAGCGGCGTGTAATAGCTCCAGCCCAACGCCAGCACCGCCATCAGCAACCCGCCGATATAGTCATCCTGCCCCCAGTGCGCTCCGGCCACTAGCCGCGGCATCATGAACAGGAAGGCCAGCCCCCATACCACCAGGTACTGCACCACGCGCCGGCTGAACACGCTCATGAACAGCGCCCAGATCAGCAGCACCGAGGCATGATCCCCCGGGAAACTCTTGCTGGAACGGTCCTTGAGCTCCCAGGCCGCCTCCAGGTTGGGGTAGTAGTCACTCAGGTGCACGACGTCGTCGAACATCATCGACGGGCTGTTGTGTTGCCACCCGGCTGCATCTACCCACTTGGAAAACAGTGCGCGAATCACCACTAAGAGGATTAGCGAGACCAGAAAGCCGAAAAAGGCCTGGCGAACCTGGGCGGCCTTGAACACCCAGTTACCCCGGATAAGCACTGCCAGAAGGATCAGGCCGACGACGATGTCGAACGGGCGCAAGCTGCCGACGGTCCAGATGTAGCGCCAGGTGGTGTTGTCGGCCAGCGGCGCATTCAGGCTGTGGAACAGCCACTCGTCGAAAGTCAGGCACAAGATCTGGCCAATGGGCCATAACCAGAAACACAGTAGAGTGATGGGTAGCAGCGTACAGGCTGCCAATGGCCCCCAGGACCACCTTGCTTGGAACAGTGGTCGATTGTCCATAAAATACCTCTATTGCAAACATGAATCGGAGCGCCTTGTGAGCGCTCTGCCACGGGGTTCTCGCCTGTTTCGACAACCCTTGTAACCATTTTGTCATCATTCTTAGATAGCCAAAACCTATGAGCGATTTGCCTGATACCGATTTCACCCAACGTTTCATCTTCGACGAGCGCGATGTGCGCGGCGAGTGGGTGTCTCTGGATGCCAGCTACGCCGCGGTGCTGGCGCGTCATGAGTACCCGCAGCCGGTGCAGGCCCTGCTTGGCGAGCTGATGGCCGCCACCGCCTTGCTGGTGGGTGCGCTGAAGTTCGACGGCCTGCTGATTTTGCAGGCGCGCTCCGCAGGGCCGATCCCGCTGCTGATGGTGGAGTGCTCGGGCGAGCGTGACATCCGCGGCATGGCCCGCTACGAAACCGACCAGATCCCGGCGGGTGCGACGCTGGAGCATTTGATGCCCGACGGCCACCTGACCTTGACCATCGACCCGGTCAAGGGCCAGCGTTACCAAGGCACCGTTGACCTTGATGGCGCCAACCTGTCGGAATGCTTCACCAACTACTTTGTGCAGTCTCAGCAGCTCAATACGCGCTTCTGGCTCGATACCTCCAGCGGCAAGGCACGTGGCCTGCTGCTGCAGCAATTGCCGCGCGATCGCCAGCCTGACGATGAAGAGCGGGAAGAAAGCTGGCAGCACGTGGTGGCCCTGGCCAAGACGCTGAAGCTGGAGGAGTGGGCGCTCGATAACGAAACCCTGCTGCATCGCCTGTACCACGAGGATGCCGTGCGCCTGTTCGATATCGAACCGTTGCGCTTCCACTGCAGCTGCTCGCGCGAGCGTTCTGGCAATGCGCTTGTCAGCCTGGGCGAGCACGACGCCAAGGCGCTGGTAGAGGAATGTGGCGGGCAAGTTGAAGTCGATTGCCAGTTCTGCAACGAGCGCTACCTGTTCGATGCCAGCGATGTGGCGCAATTGTTTGCGGGTGGCGGCACTGACGTGGCCTCAGAAACTCGCCACTGAAACGTTTAACTACAGGATAATCTCCTGTCGAATTGCGCAAAAGCGCAGTTCTGACAGGAGGGGCCTACTTTTTTTGGGCGTTTCTGGCATAATCCGGCCACTTTTTTCGCTGTAGTAGTTTTTTCAAGACAACTACAAAACGTTTGGAGCACTCGGCCTCGGGCCGGATGGGGTATCTCATGACGCAAGCCAACAACACCGTGTACACCGACCTGAGCGTCGATGAGCTGGTAAAAGAAGCGCTGCAACGCGGTGAAGGCGTACTAGCCGATACTGGCGCACTGGTCGTGGAGACTGGTCACCGTACTGGCCGTTCGCCGGCTGACCGTTTCATCGTCGAAGAACCTTCCACCCAGGACGCCATTTCCTGGGGCCCGATCAACCGCAAGTTCCCGGCCGACAAGTTCGATGCCCTGTGGGACCGCGTCGAGGCGTTCAACAACGCCCAGGATCACTTCGTTTCCTACGTTCACGTAGGGGCCGCCGCCGAGCACTACCTGCCGGTGAAAATGACCACCCAGACTGCCTGGCAGAACCTGTTCGGCCGTTGCCTGTTCATCAACCCGGAGCAGTTCAACCCGGCTGGCCGCGACCAGTGGCAGATCCTCAACGTTGCCAACTTCGTCTGCGAACCTGAGCGTGACGGCACCAACTCCGACGGTTGCGTGATCATCAACTTCGCCCAGAAGAAAGTGCTGATCGCTGGCATGCGTTACGCCGGCGAAATGAAGAAAGCCATGTTCTCGGTGCAGAACTTCCTGCTGCCGGCTGCCGACGTGCTGCCAATGCACTGCGCGGCCAACATCGGCGAAGAAGGCGATGTAACCCTGTTCTTCGGCCTGTCCGGCACTGGCAAGACCACCCTGTCGGCCGACGAAAGCCGTTACCTGATCGGTGACGACGAGCACGGTTGGGGCGAAGGCGTTGTCTTCAACATGGAAGGCGGCTGCTACGCCAAGTGCATCGACTTGTCCGAAAAGAACGAGCCGGTCATCTGGAAAGCCATCAAGCACGGCGCCGTACTGGAAAACGTCGTTCTCGACGGCAACCAGCACGCCGACTACACCGATGTCAGCCTGACCCAGAACAGCCGTGCGGCCTACCCGCTGGAGCACGTTGCCAAGCGTTCCGAAGCGAACCTGGGCGGCGAGCCTAACGCAGTCATCTTCCTGACCTGCGACCTGACCGGTGTTCTGCCTCCGGTGTCGATCCTGAACAACGAGCAGGCGGCCTACCACTTCCTGTCCGGCTACACCGCGCTGGTCGGTTCCACCGAAATGGGTTCGGGCGGCGGCATCAAGTCGACCTTCTCCACCTGCTTCGGCGCACCGTTCTTCCCGCGCCCTGCTGGCGAGTACGCCGAGCTACTGATCAAGCGTATCAACGGCTTCAACTCCAAGGTCTACCTGGTCAACACCGGCTGGACCGGTGGTGGCTACGGCGTTGGCAAGCGCTTCAGCATCCCGACCACCCGTGCCGTGATCGCTGCAATCCAGAGCGGTGCGCTGGTCGGTGCCGAAACCGAGCACCTGGACATCATCAACCTGGACGTGCCGAAGGTCGTTCCGGGCGTTGAGACCGAGCTGCTCAACCCGCGCACCAACTGGGCTGACAAAGCGGCCTACGACGAGGCCGCCAAAGGCCTGGCCAAGCTGTTCATCGAAAACTTCAAGAAGTTCGAAGTTTCCGACGCCATCAAGGCCGCTGGTCCACAGCTGTAAGCTGAACCCAGCCGCAACAAGAAAGCCGCCCCTTTGGGTAATGCCAGTCAGTTAAGCTGACTGGCATTTTCATTTGCGCATGGGGTACTTCGCCGGTCGTTGCTTCACTGCTCGGGGAAACCACCGGTCAGGC
>NZ_JBIVIF010000019.1:0-110098 GCF_044749595.1 Pseudomonas sp. NPDC089392 | reverse complement strand
TGGTAGTGTGGGGTTTCCCCATGTGAGAGTAGGTCATCGTCAAGATTCATTTCGCAAAACCCCTATCTGCACATGCAGGTAGGGGTTTTGTCTTTGTGGCGCAAAAATCCCCCGCCTTGCTCGGTCCCTGGCCTCACCCAAATCCCTGTAGGAGCGGCTTTAGCCGCGAACACCGGCAAAGCCGGTGCCATCCACCGCGCCGCCCGCTTCGCGGCTAAAGCCGCTCCTACAGGGATCGCGAAATACCCTGGCTGCGACAATATTCCCGTCTTACTAACGTGACTTTCCCGCGCCCACCCTACGTCAAGACTTTGCTTCGGGGCATTCCTGGCCCCGGGCTGAGCGATGCCAGCGTACCGTGCTGCGCATTTCTGGACTTCCACCGTCCCATCACTTGAGGTAGCAAGCAAGATGGCCAAGGCCGCCGATGTCGTTGTGCAATGCCTGGAAAACGAAGGTGTCGAGTATGTATTCGGCATTCCCGGTGAAGAAAACCTCGACCTGCTCGAATCCCTGCGCAAGTCGAAGATCAAGCTGGTACTGACCCGCCATGAGCAGTCTGCAGGTTTCATGGCTGCCACATACGGTCGCCTGACCGGCAAGACTGGCGTCAGCCTGTCGACCCTCGGCCCCGGCGCGACCAACCTGGTAACCGCCAGCGCCTACGCCTACCTGGGCGGCATGCCGATGATGATGATCACCGGGCAGAAGCCGATCAAGAAGTCCAAGCAGGGCCGCTTCCAGATCATTGACGTGTGCGGCATGATGGACCCCATCACCAAGTACACCCACCAGTTCGCCTCGGCCGACAACATCCCAGCCCGTATGCGCGAAGCCTTCCGCCTGGCAGAGGAAGAAAAACCGGGTGCCGTTCACCTGGAACTGCCGGAAGACATCGCCGCCGAGCAGACCGACGCCCTGCCGATCCCGCGCAGCCTGCACCGCCGCCCACTGGCCGAGCACAAGGCCATCGAAGCGGCCGTCGAGAAACTGCAGGCCGCGCGTAACCCGATCCTGGTCATCGGTGCCGGCGCTAACCGCAAGATGACCGCCAAGGTCCTCAAGCAACTGATCGACAAGACCGGCATCCCGTTCATCACCACCCAAATGGGTAAAGGTGTGGTCGACGAGCGCCACCCGCGCTTCCTGGGTAACGCTGCGCTGTCGTCCGGTGACTTTGTGCACCGCGCCGTCGAAGCCGCCGACCTGATCGTCAACATCGGCCACGACGTGATCGAGAAGCCGCCGTTCTTCATGGTCCGTGGCGGCACCGAAGTCATCCACATCAACTTCCGCTCCGCCGAAGTCGATGCCGTGTATTTCCCGCAGGTGGAAGTGATCGGCGATATCGCCAACGCCGTTTGGCAGATCGGTGAAGCCCTGACCGAGACCTCGCACTGGGACTTCACCCGCCTGATGGCCATCCGTGAAGCCAACGAAGCCCAGATCGCCGAAGGCGCCGACGACAACCGCTTCCCGGTCTACCCGCAGCGTATGGTTGCCGACATCCGTCGCGTGCTGCCGTCCGAAGGGATCGTCGCCCTGGACAACGGCATCTACAAGATCTGGTTCGCCCGCAACTACAAGGCGCACAAACCGAACACCGTGCTGCTGGATAACGCCCTGGCGACCATGGGCGCCGGCCTGCCATCGGCCATGGCTGCGCACCTGGTACACCCGGACCGCCCGGTGATCTCGGTGTGCGGCGACGGCGGCTTCATGATGAACAGCCAGGAGCTGGAAACGGCGGTACGACTGGGCATGCACATCACCGTGGTGATCCTGCGTGACGACGGTTACGGCATGATCCGCTGGAAGCAGGCCAACATGGGCTTCACCGATTTCGGCCTGGACTACGGCAACCCGGACTTCGTCAAGTACGCCGAAGCCTACGGTGCCAACGGCCACCGCGTGGAAAGCGCCGAAGGCCTGCTGCCGCTGCTGGAGCACTGCATCAAGACCCCGGGCGTGCACGTGATCGACTGCCCGGTCGATTACAGCGAGAACGACCGCATCCTCAACAGCGAGCTGCGTGAGCGCGCGCTGGCGGTGTAAGCCCTGAGGTCCGGCGCCACCCGCAATGGCTGGCACCGTCCTTGTAGGAGCGGCCTTGTGTCGCGATGGGACGCACAGCGGCCCCTGCAATTTCTGCTGCGAAGCTGAAATCCCGGGGCCGCTTTGCGGCCCATCGCGACACAAGGCCGCTCCCACATGGACCGCGCAAGCCTACGAACTTTGCAGGCTGACACGATCCCTGTAGGAGCGGCTTCAGCCGCGAACACCGGCAAAGCCGGTGCCATCCATCGCGTTACCCGCTCAGCGGGCAAGCTCGACATCCTTGATATCAGCAACCGGGTCGAGAATCGCCGGGTCGAACGCTGCCAGCGGCTGCTGACTGGTCACCCTGGCGCGTTGCGGCGTGCCAGTTTCTGCTGCGCTGCAGCAATGTGGCTAAACCTATATCGATACCCGAAACATTCGCATACAGCGTTGGATGACGGATCGTAACGCACTCGGCTGCGCAAAACTGTATCGGGCAGGTACCTACTACGATGCCGTCAGCCTGATGAAATACAACCGCGAGCTGAGTGCCAGTTCGGGCTTGTATCTGGCTGGAGAGTCCTTCTCTGTTGACGCCGGCTGGACCGAGCCGTGTTTGCGCACGGCGCTCGATGTCGTCATCAATATCTGCAACCGAACATCCGCAGAATTCAATGGGGGGTTCACTCTGGATCACTACCCACATTATCAAATTGGGAAATAGCGGGACCTGTTCGTTTTAGTGCGATTTTTCCTACTACATCAGATCTCTTGTCCTTGGGCTCCATAGGAACTGCCCGACTGTCACACCCAAGCCCAACCCCGTTTTACTGGCGCCCTTCCACAACAACCATAAAAAGGAAGTTGCCATGTCTGAAAACCGTACCCTCGTCAGCCCCGTACGCATCGCTGTCATCCAGTACGACCCTCAGGTTGGGCTTGAGCACTGTGATGGCAACCTGAACAGAGGCTTGGCAATGGCCAGGCAGGCAGCGCGTGAAGGCGCCAACCTGATCGTGCTGCCCGAACTGGCCAATACCGGCTACACCTTCCACTCCCGTGCCGAGGCCTATGCCCATGCCGAGACGCTTCAAGAAGGGCGCAGCCTGCAAGCCTGGGCCGAATTCGCCAGGGAGTACCAGGTTTACCTGGCTGCGGGCTTTGCCGAACGTGACGGGCTGAAGCTCTACGACAGCGCCGTGCTGTTCGGCCCCGAAGGCCTGCTCGGGCACTACCGCAAGGCACACCTGTGGAACCAGGAGAAGCTCTGGTTCACCCCTGGCAACCTGGGCTTTCCGGTGTTCGAGACGCCGATTGGCCGTATCGGCCTGCTGATCTGCTGGGATATCTGGTTCCCGGAAGTACCGCGTTTGATGGCCGCACAAGGTGCCGACATCATCTGCAGCCTGAACAACTGGGTATGGACACCACCACCGCTGTTCGATGAAGCAGGGCGCTGCATGGCCTCCTACCTGACCATGACGGCGGCGCATGTGAACAACGTCTACATCGCCGCCGCCAACCGCATAGGCAACGAGCGGGGCGGGCGCTTCCTGGGTTGTTCGCTGATCGCCGGCACCAATGGCTGGCCCATCGGCGAGGTAGCCAGTGCAGAGGAAGAGGGCATTCTCTACGCCGATGTCGACCTCAGCAGTGCACGTTCGGCGCCGATCTGGAACAGCCTAAACGACTTGCCGCGAGATCGGCGCACCGATCTCTACGATGCAAACCTTGGCTACCGCCTGCATGACCCGATGCCGCGCTGAGGAGTCGCACATGAATATGCTTCTCTTACCGAACCGGCAGCGTTCACCGGTGTTGATCCTCGCCTGTTTGCTGTTGCTGCTGGTGGCGTTCCTCGCCCATGGCCGATGGCCGGACTACGCGCAACTGGCGGCTACGCTTGATCAACCGTTGAGCCGCTTGCGCTGGATAGTCGGTGACATCAGCGAAGTGGCTTTCTACAAGCATGAACTGCCCGCCCTGGGCTTGCTGCTTGGGGCTTGCCTGGGGCACTGGGCACATGTGCGCGGGTATCGATGGCAGGGTTTTGCCATTTGCTATGGTAGCGGCTTGTGGCCATGGGTGTTCACCAGTTCGCTGTTGGGCCTGCTGCTCAGCCACGCGTTGTGGGGTTGGACCTTGGCCAGTGGCACCTGGCAACCCACCTTCGTCGCCTTCGTTTCGTTGCCGGCAGCCATGGTGTTGCTGTTTGGTGCGGGCTGGCGGGTAGCCATAACCGGCGCCCTGCTGGGTGCATTGCTGGTAACCCCCGCCAGCCTGCTGATGGTTAACTACCTGTGCTACCCCCTACAGCTGCCGGTGGTGGTTGGCAATGTGAGTGGCATGGCGCTGGCAAGCCTTGTGGCGTTCCTGCTGTGCAAGCGCTTTCCTTCCTGGGTGCGGCCCAGCCATGAATCAGCCGACCCCGATCCCGTTGCAGTCCAACCCGACTACGGCGTGGTCTGGACCTTGCGCCGCGTGCTGGCCGACTTCAGCGAGGCGCCATTCTTCGGTAATGAACTGGCCAGCCTTGGGCTCCTGCTGGGTGCCTTGCTTGCTTACATGCTGGTCCCTGCAGCACCGGTGTACGGCTCGTTGCTGTTGATGCCAATGATCGCCGGGCAGGCGCTGGCGTCATTGGTCGGGGTCGTGTTCTGGCGTCGCCAGTGGCAGGCACGCGGGTGGTACCCCACGTACATTCCCATCGTCTCGATTGTTCCCGCCGCAGTACTTACCCACGGAGGCAGCTGGCAAGTGGTCGTGGCCAGTGCGGTACTGGGCGCGCTGGTGGCTCCGCCGCTGGCAGTGGCCATTACCCAGCGCTTACCCACCTACATGCACGGCTATATCGGCAATGTGTTGTCGATGGCCATCAGCACGCTGGCAATCGTGCCACTGGTCGGCATGCTTGCCGGAGGTGGCGTATGAATGAGCAAACAAGCCTGCCCAGACTGGCCATTGGCAGCCTGGGTGGCACGGTGAGCATGCAGGCAAGCACCCTTGGATGTGGAGTGAGGCCAACGCTTGGTTGCGACGCGCAGCTGGCCCAGGTGCCGCAGTTACGCGAGCTGGCAGATCTTGAAGTTGCCACGCTGGGCCTGCTTCCCAGTGCCTCGATGGGTTTTGCGGCGCTGCTCGACGTGCTGGCTTGGGCCCGGGCTGAGGTGGAGCGGGGGGCACAGGCGGTGATACTGACCCAAGGTACTGACAGCCTCGAGGAAACGGCCTATTTCCTTCACTTGCTCTGGCCGTTCGATGCGCCATTGGTGATGACGGGGGCCATGCGCGCTGCCAACCAGCCGGGCAACGACGGCCCCGCCAACCTGCTGGCTGCGGCACAGGTTGCACTGGCACAAGACAGCCGAGGGCGTGGTGTGCTGGTGGTGATGAATGATCAGGTCCATTGCGCAGCCAGGGTTCGCAAGACGGCCAGCCTGGCGATGGCTGCATTCAGGTCTGGCTGTGGCCCGTTGGGCGATGTTGTGGAGGGCGTTGTGGTGTACCGCCAGGCGCCTGCTCGACGGAAGGTGTTGCCGTTACCCCATTGCACCGAGCATCGCGTTGCACTGCTGGAAGTATGCCTGGACGCCGATACGGCGTTGTTGCAGGCCGTTGCGACACTAGGCTACGAGGGGCTGGTGATCGCCGGCTTTGGTGCTGGCCACGTTTCTGGTGGCTGGTCTGAAGTGCTGGGCCAACTCGTGCCTGCCTTGCCGGTGATTGTAGCCACCCGCACAGGCAGTGGTCCCACCGCTTCTGCATCGTACGGTTTTGCCGGTGCCGAAATTGACCTGCAGGCCAAGGGGGTACAAATGGCGGGGCAATTGTGCCCGCGCAAGTGCCGGATTCTGTTGTGGCTACTGATCGGTACCGGTAGGCAGCAACAGTTGCACAGCTGGTTGCCTTGTTGAGCAATCTGCCCGCGTAGCTGTAAGCGCGGGCAGCCCTTCGAACGTTGCTGTGCTAGGGTGCACACACTTTTGCCTCCCAGGATCCCCACCCATGCTCCCTCCACTCAGCGAAAAAGAACTCGACCGCCTCGAAGACCTGTTGATCACCTACGGCAATGACTATTCGGTGCTCAACCTGGCCGAGCTCAACGGCTTTTTTACTGCACTGGCCAGCTCACCCTCTACTGTCACCCCGGAGCATTGGTTGCCCGCAGTGGCTGGCGGCAAGGTGCCGAAGTTCAAGAAGCCTGCGCATGAAGAGGCCTATGTGGCGCTGATGCTGCGCTATGCCAGCCAGGTGGCAGAAGAGTTGGGTGACGACGTCGACCAGTTTGAGCCGCTGTTCGAGGAAAGCGAAGGCGAGCAGGGCACTGTGATCGTCATGGAGGAGTGGTGCTTTGGCTACATGCGCGGTACCCAGATCGCCGGCTGGGGCGAGTTGCCGGCGGAGCAGGACCAACTGCTCAAGGCCATTTCCCTGCACGGGCTGGAGGATAACTTCGAACTGCTGGACCAGATGAGCGATGAAGATATCCAGGCCTGCGTGCCTCAGGTGATCCAGGCTGCCCGCCAGCTTTACAGTTTCCATCGCCTGAACAATTGAAACCTGTGAACAGCCCTATAACTGACCAGGAGCTGGACAAGCTGGGTGAGCTGCTTTTCAAGTATGGCAACGATGACGCCATACTTGATATCAGCGAGCTAGATGGCTTCGTGAATGCCATCTGCAGCTCTCCGCGCCTGGTACCACCAAGTGAATGGTCGCGGGCACGCCCACGCTCATAGAACTGTACATAACTCATTGATCCAGCTGCCCTCTGTGGGAGCGGGTTTACCCGCGAACACCGGCGTAGCCGGTGCCATGCACCGCGCTGGACTCTTCGCGGGTGAACCCGCTCCCACAGGGTACCCGAACCGCCTACGATCTCAGTTCTCTGTGCTCTCTGAGGAGTGGGCTTACCCGCGAAAATGCTAGAAAACTGTATGCATTATTCCGCCCCGCGAAATTATGGTTTCCCCGCCACACGGATTCTGCTGCCCGCCGAACCGGTGCAGCATGTGCTCCATCAGCCCGCCCCGGTGCTGACCAGGAGCCAAGCCCATGTCGAACCCGATCAAGCTTTACAACTTCCCCAAGTCTGGCCACGCCCACCGCATCGAGCTGATGCTCTCGCTGCTGAACCTGCCCACCGAGCTGGTATTCGTCGACCTGGCCAAAGGCGCGCACAAGCAGCCTGACTTCCTTGCCCTCAACCCGTTCGGCCAGGTGCCGGTCATTGATGACAACGGCACGGTGATCGCCGACTCCAATGCCATCCTTGTCTACCTGGCAAAAAAGTACGACAACGGCACATGGCTGCCTGAAGACCCCGCCGCCGCCGCCCGCGTGCAGCGCTGGCTCTCGGTGGCTGCCGGCCCGCTGGCATTTGGCCCCGCCGCCGCTCGCTTGGTTACGGTGTTCGGTGCTTCGTTCAATACCGACGAAGTGATTGCCCGCGCCCACACCCTGCTCAAGGTGATCGACGCCGAGCTGGCCAAGTCGCCATTCCTGGCAGGCAGCACGCCCACCATCGCCGACATCGCCAACTACTCGTACATCGCCCACGCACCAGAAGGCAACGTGTCGCTGGAACCCTATGCCAACGTGCGCAGCTGGCTGGCACGGATCGAGGCACTGCCGGGCTTCGTGCCCATGCCACGCACCGTGATCGGGCTGCAGACCAGCGCCTGACACCCCGCCATCGCGAGGAACGCCGCCATGCAACAGCCCCCGGACCACCGCGCCTCACCCTGGCATGCGGGTGAGAAAGCCCTGCAGGAAAAGGTCGGTGTAGCAGAGCGCATGGAGGCGTTCGGGCAGAAGGTCATTCGTGACTTCATGCCCGACCAGCACCGCAATTTCTATCACCAACTACCGTTCATGGTCGCCGCCAGCGTGGACGCCCAGGGCCGGCCATGGGCAACGCTGCTGGAAGGGCCGGAAGGCTTTGTCAGCTCGCCGGACCCGCGCCAATTGATGATCAACACTACGTTGCCTGCAGACGACCCCGCCACCCCTGGGTTGGTAGCCGGGCAGGCGGTTGGCCTGCTGGGTATCGAACTGCACACGCGCCGGCGCAATCGCATTAATGGGCAGATCCACCAAGCTGCACAAGGGCAGCTGCAGGTGACCGTGGAGCAGTCGTTCGGCAACTGCCCGCAGTACATCCAGCTGCGTGAATACATCCATGTCGAAGAGCGCGCCCAGAAGCGTGTCGACGCGACTGCACTGGATGGCAGAGCCATCGGCATGATCCAGGCCGCCGATACCTTCTTCGTTGCCAGCTATGTTGAGCACGGCGAGGGCCAGCGCTCGGTGGATGTCTCCCACCGTGGCGGCCGGCCTGGGTTCGTCAAGGTCGAGGGCAACCGCCTGACCATTCCCGACTACGCTGGCAACCTGCACTTCAACACCTTGGGCAACCTGTTGCTGAACCCACGGGCAGGCTTGCTGTTCATCGACTTCAGTAACGGCAACGTGCTGCAGCTTTATGGGCACGCCGAGGTGCTGCTGGACAGCCCCGCTATTCAGGCCTTCGAAGGCGCCGAACGGCTATGGACGCTGGATGTCGAGCAGGTGGTGTGGCGTCCGGCTGCGGTATCCCTGCGTTGGGCCTTCAAGGAATTCGCGCCGACCAGCCTCATGACCGGCACCTGGGCCGAGGCCGAAGTGCGCCTGCGCCAGCGCCAGCAACAGCGCCAATGGCAGGCTTGGCGAGTGCTACGGGTGGAGCAGGAGAGCCGCGATATCCGCTCGTTCTACCTTGAACCACCCGTCGGCAGTGCCGTGGCCTTTGCGCCTGGGCAACATGTTCCGGTGCAGGTCCAGCTCGACGGTGAGGCTGCGCTGATACGCACCTATAGCTTGTCCAGCGCGCCTTCTGACGGCTATGTGCGTATCAGCGTCAAAAGCCAGGGCCCGGCCTCGCAGTACCTGCATGAGCGCGTCGTGGCGGGCGATGTGCTGAACGTGCGACCACCCATGGGCAGCTTCACGCTGGATCAACAGAGCACGCGGCCGCTGGTGCTGATCGGCGCGGGCGTTGGCATTACGCCGCTGCTGGCCATGCTGCGCGAGCAGGTGAGCATGGGGCAGGCACGGGGCATTCACCTGTTCCATGGCGCGCGCAGTCTGGCCGACCTGCCGTTCCGCCAGGAGCTGGCCAGATTGCAGCAACAAGCCGCTGGCGTGCTGCATGTGTACCGTGCCCTGAGCCAACCGGAAAGCCACGCGGTGGCCGTGCAAGATTATGAGTTTGCCGGCAGGCTGGGTATTGAGCAGGTCAAGGCGACGCTGGCGCTAGACGACTACGATTTCTACCTGTGCGGCCCAGGTAACTTTACCCAGGAGCTGTATGAGGGGCTGCGCGGGGTGCATGTGCCGGATGCGCGGATCCACGCTGAAGCCTTTGGCCCGTCGACGCTGCGGCGGCACACTGACGATGACCAGCCGACATTGCAACAGCCACCCGCTGCCAGCGAGCCGGTGCCGGTGTACTTTTCGGCTTCGGCCAAGGAGGCGCGTTGGGCGCCGGGTAGCGGCACGTTGCTGGAGCTGGCCGAGGCACGCGGGTTGGCGCCGGAGTTCAGTTGCCGGGGTGGGTCGTGTGGTACCTGCAAGACCCAGCTGATCAGTGGGCAGGTGCATTACCCCAAACCGCCGGCAGAGATGCCGGAGGCGGGTTCGGTGCTGATCTGCTGTGCCGTGCCGGCGAAGGTGGAAGAGGGTGGGCAGGCGTTGGTGCTTGATGTTTGATTTACCTGTGCTGGCCTCTTCGCGGGTAAACCCGCTCCTACAATTGACCTCGCCTGAATGTAGGAGCGGGTTTACCCGCGAATAGGCCGCTACAGGTCACACAAAACCCCCAGATGAAAGATAATCCCGGCACCTCATAGCCCCCAGGACAGGAGCCCGCATGGACCAGATCCACCTGATGAAGGTGTTCGTCGCCGTCGGCGAACTGGAAAGCTTCGCCGCCGCCGCCCGCCGCCTGGACATCTCCCCAGCCGCCGTCACCCGTGCTGTCAGTGCCCTGGAAGAGCAGCTCGGGGTCAAGCTGCTGCTGCGCACCACCCGCAGCGTGCGCCTGACTGAAGCCGGCGGCCGGTACCTGGAAGACACCCGGCATATCCTCGCCAGCATCCATGAGGCCAATGAAGCAGCCGCAGGCATCAACGCCACCCCCAAGGGCGATTTGGCGGTGACAGCGCCGATCCTGTTCGGCAAGAAGTTCGTCATGCCGTGTATCGTCCGCTACCTGCAGCAGTACCCGGAAGTCGATGTTTCCGCCTACTTCCTCGATCGCGTGGTGAACATGGTCGAGGAGGGCATGGACGTGGCCGTGCGCATCGGCCCGTTACCCGATTCCGGGTTGAAGGCGCTGCGGGTCGGCAGGGTACGGCGCATGTTGTGTGCCTCCCCCGACTACCTGGCGCGCCATGGCGTGCCCAAGCACCCGTCGGACCTGGCCGGCCATGCGGTGATCGGCACCACCAACCTGTCGCCTCGGGCCGGCTGGCGCTTTGGCGTGACCGATGAGCCAACCCTGGTGCGCATGAAGCCGCGGCTGACGGTAACCAGCAATGACGGGGCAATTGCCGCCGCCAGTGGCGGGCTGGGGATTGCCCGCCTGCTGTCGTACCAGGTGGCAGATGAGTTGGCCAGTGGGCAGTTGCAGGTGATCCTGGCCGAATACGAAGAGGCGCCCTGGCCGATTCATGTGCTGCACCGTGAGAGCAAGTATGGTTCGGCCAAGGTCAGGACCTTCATTGACATGCTGGCGCAGACGCTGCGCGCCCAGCAGCTGAACTGAGATCGTACAACGCATCTAAAAACATCTTGAAATAATAAGTGTTGTACGACGACCTATGACATGGCACTCTTTCACCTGAAACAATTTGTCGCAAATAGCCCTGCCGGCATTTGTGCCAATCACCCGCATCTCTAAAAACAAAAATTCAGGTGAACCATGAAGATGAAAGGCATCCGTTGGTGGATGGTCAGCCTTGTCACGGCTGGGCTGGTCGTCAACTACCTCGCCCGCAACACCCTCTCGGTGGCTGCCCCCACCTTGATGACCGACCTTTCCATCAGTACCGAGCAATACGCCAAGATCGTCGCCGCCTGGCAGGTGTGCTACGCCCTCATGCAGCCGATTGCCGGCTGGTTCATCGATTTCATCGGCACCAAGCTGGGCTTTGCCGTGTTCGCCATGGCCTGGTCGCTGGCTTGTGCCGGTGCGGCCCTGGCCAGCGGTTGGCAGAGCATGGCGTTCATGCGCGGGCTGCTGGGCATGACCGAGGCTGCCGGCCTGCCGGCCGGGGTCAAGGCCACCACCGAGTGGTTCCCGGCCAAGGAGCGCTCGGTGGCGATCGGGTGGTTCAACATTGGCTCGTCGCTCGGCGCCTTGCTGGCGCCGCCGCTGGTGGTGTGGGCGATCCTGCACAGCGGTTGGCAGCTGGCGTTCGTCATTGTTGGCGCTTCGGGCATTGTCTGGACCCTGCTGTGGATGCTGCTGTACAAGCACCCGCGCGACCAGAAGCGCCTGAGTGACGAGGAGCGCGACTACATCCTTGCCGGGCAGGAAGCACACTTCAAACTGGAGACCCGTGAGAAGGGCGCATGGAAGCGCATTTTCAAGACCCGCAACTTCTACGCCATCGCCTCGGCGCGGATCCTCTCAGAACCAGCCTGGCAAACCTTCAATGCCTGGATCCCGCTGTACCTGATGACCGAGCGGCACATGAACATCAAGGAAGTGGCGATGTTCGCCTGGCTGCCGTTCCTGGCTGCCGATATCGGCTGTGTGCTGGGCGGTTATCTCAGCCCGTTGTTCCATCGTTACTTCAAGGTGTCGCTGTTCACCTCGCGCAAGATGGTGCTGGTGTTCGGTGCCAGCTGCATGATCGGCCCGGCCTGTATTGGCCTGGTGGAAAGCCCGTACACGGCGATCCTGCTGCTGTGCATTGGCGGCTTTGCCCACCAGACGTTGTCGGGGGCGCTGTACTCGATCACTTCGGACTCGTTCAGCAAGGACCAGGTGGCTACCGCGACCGGCATGGGTGGCATGTGTGGTTACCTGGGGGCGGCGGCGTTTACCCTGGTATTCGGGGTGCTGGTGACGCAGATTGGGTATAGCCCGCTGTTCGTGGTACTGGCGGCGTTCGATATCGTCGCGGCGGTGCTGGTGTGGAAGGTGGCGCGCGAAGTGCGGGGGGATGTTTCCAATAAGCCAGTGATGGGGGCGACCGAGGCATTGGCGTAAGGCTTCAGAATTTGGGGCCTCTTTGCAGCCCATCGCGACACAAGGCCGCTCCTACAGGGGACCGCGTGGCATGAGCTGACGCGGTCCCCTGTAGGAGCGGCCTTGTGTCGCGATGGGCTGCAAAGCAGCCCCAATCCAGGCAACACCATCACAACGCCCGATACTGCATCCTGAACCCAAGGCTCATCACTTCCCCCCGCTGCAACAGCCTTAACCCCGGCCGCCCCGGCAGGTGATGCGCATTGACCGGGTGGCTAACCGGCTCAAAGCAGAAAAACCTTTGCCCTTGCGGGCAAAACAGCAAGAAATGCTCAGCCCCGATGGCGCTGCACGCCAACCGATACCCGGCGCTTGGCTGCTCGATCACGCACTCTCCCGGCCAGCCACTGAAGGCATGATCCACCACCGTCTCCGGCAGGCTGGCCAACGATTCAAACTTCCACTGCTCCGGCACCTCGGCCTGGTATGACGGCAACCGTCCATCCTCGGCCAGCCACACCTTGCGCGCCGCCGCATACAGCCTGGTATCGGGGTACCGCGGAAAGTAAGGATGCAGCCCCAACCCGTACCAGGTAGCCAGCTCATCCAGATGCGTCACATGTAAATCCAGGTTCAGGCAACCCTCATGCAAGTGCACATCCAGCGTGGCCTGGTAGGCAAACGGCACTGCACTGTCCAGCGTCAGCCGTGCACGCCGTTCACTGTGATGCTCGACTTGCCAGGCCTGCTGCCAGGCGCTGCCATGAATCGGGTAGGCGTCGTGCCCGGTATTCGGGGCCAATGCCTGCCAACCCTCAGGGCGGGCAAAGCCACCTTCGGCAACACGGTTGGACCATGGCGCCAGCGGGTAGCAGGCGAGGCGCCGTGGTGTGCCACTGGCCAGCGCGGCCGGGTCAGAATGGCGCAACAGCGCCTGCCCGGTCGCCGTCACCTCCCAGTTGACCAGGCTGGCGCCCAGATCCGGGGCCAGGCTCAGGCGGGTCAGGCGGTCATGCAGGTGCAGTTCGGTCACAGCCATTCAAGGCTCCTTTGAAAAAAGAGGTATCAAGCGGCCCTGCGATAGGTGAGCAGCACGATGCCGCACACCACCACGGCGCCGCCGAGTAATTGCAGGGTGCTAAGTTGCTGGTCAAGCAAGGCCCAGCCCAACAGCAGGGTGGCAATGGGTTCAACGTTCATCACCGGTGCGTTCTGCGCCATGTTCAGCCGTGGCACGCAGACGAACAGCAAGGTGAAGGCCAGGCCATACAGCACCACCAGGCTGGCCAGGGCCGCCCAGCCACTGCTGCTGTCCGGCAGCGACAAGCCGGACGGCATCACGCCACTTGCGCCTGCGACCAGCATGCTGGAGAACACAATCAGCAAGGTCAGAAGGCTGCGTACCGGGCCACGCACAGTGGCCAGTTTGTGGTCGGTGATCCACAGGGCGCAGGCAAAGGCACAGGCGGCACCGAAGGCCAGGCTTACGCCCAACGCCCAGTGCGGGTTGGCCGCGCCGTTGTCGGCCAAGCGTGCCGGTACATCCAGCGCCAGTACCAGGCCGCACAGGATCAGGCCCATGAACAGCATTGTCCGACCGGTGGGGCGCGCACCGCCCAAGGCCCAGGTGAGCAGCGCCAGCAGCATCGGGAAGGTGTTGCCCACCAGCAGTGCCAGGGCCACGGGAATGCGCGCTACCGCCGAATACAAGCACAGGCTTTGGGTGGCGATCAGCAGGCCGAGCAGCAGCTGCCAGCGGCGGGTGCCGGTGGGTAGGGCCAGGGCCTGGCGCTGCCACAACAGCAGGCAGGCCAGCACCAGGAGGGTGATGCCCGAGCGGCAGAGGATGGCCAGCAGCACACCGGTGCCGTCATCGAAGGCGATGCGTGCGGCGATGTGGTTGCCGGCGAATGAGCAGGCCAGCAGAGCCAGCAGGGCGATGGCCAGCTTGCGTGGGAACAGGGGGACAGCAGAGGAGGGGACAGCCATGTGCAGGATCCGTTTGCAGGTAGGGCCAAGGGGGCCGCTTTGCGGCCCATCGCAGGCAAGCCAGCTCCCACAGGGACCGCACCACTTTCAAGACTTGCGCAATACCTGTAGGAGCTGGCTTGCCTGCGATGGGCTGCAAAGCAGCCCCGCCTTTCATTTACAACACCACGCTAGGCAGCCACAGCGAAATGGCCGGAATGTAGGTCACCGCCATCAGCACCAGGAACAGCGCCAGGTAGAACGGCAGCAGCGCCTTTACCGTCGACTCGATACTCACCTTGCCGATGGCCGAGCCGACGAACAACACGGCCCCCACCGGCGGTGTGATCAGCCCGATCCCCAGGTTCACCAGCATGATCATGCCAAAGTGCACCGGGTCCACGCCGATACCGGTAATCACCGGCAGCAGGATCGGCGTAAGGATCAGAATCAGCGGCGCCATGTCCATCACCGTGCCCAGCAGCAACAGCATGAAGTTGATGCACATCAGGATCACATAGCGGTTGTCCGACAGGGTCAGGAACGCCGTGGTGATCTTCGACGGGATCTGCATCAGCGTCATCACGTAGCCGAAGCTGGCGGCAAAGCCGATCAGGATCATCACAATCGAGATCGTACGAACCGTGCGGTGCATCAGCTTGGGCAGGTCGCGCCACTTGTAGTCGCGGTAGACGAACATGGTCACAAAGAACGACCACACCACAGCGACCGCCGCCGATTCGGTTGCAGTGAACACGCCCGAGAGGATGCCGCCAAGGATGATGACCATGGCCATCAGGCCCCACAGCGCTTCACCGGCAATCTTCAGCGCCTGGCGCATCGGGATCACTTCGCCCTTGGGGTAGTTGCGCTTCTTGGCGAAGATCAGGCACAGGCCCATCATCACCGCGCTCAGCAGCAACCCCGGCATTACCCCGGCCATGAACAGCGAGGCGATCGACACCGTGCCGCCCGCCGCCAGCGAATACAGCACCGAGTTGTGGCTGGGCGGGGTCAGCAGCGCTTGTACCGAACCACTGACGGTCACGGCCGTAGAGAACTCGCGCGGGTAGCCCTTGCGCTCCATCTCCGGGATCAGCACCGAGCCTACCGATGCTGTGTCGGCCACCGACGAGCCGGAAATCGCGCCGAAGAAGGTCGAAGCCATGATATTGACCAGCGACAGCCCGCCACGCACGAAGCCCACCAGCACCCCGGCAAACGCCACCAGCCGCCGTGACATGCCACCTTCGGCCATGATCGCGCCAGCCAGCACGAAGAACGGAATGGCCAGCAGTGAGAACTTGTTAACCCCACTTGCCACCTGGATCATCATCGCCTGCAACGGGATGTCGATCCACCAGGCACCAATCAGCGCCGACAGGCCCAGGGCGTAGGCCACCGGCATGCCCAGCAGGATGAGCGCGATGAAACTGCCCAACAGAATGAACGCATCCATTTATGCCGCTCCTTCGTTTTCTTCCAACTGGTCGAAGCGCACCACCTTACGGTGGCTCTGGTCGCCAAGCAGGAGTTTTTCCAGCACAAAGACCAGGGTCAGTACGCCGCCCACCGGGATCGGCGCATAGGTCATGCCCACCCGTACGCCCGGCAACGACGCCAGAAACTGGTTCCAGGTGGTGATGCACAGCTTGGTGCCGTAGTAGGTCATGAACACGCACACCAGGATCATCAGCGCCTGCACCAGCAGCGCGACCAGCTGGCGCTGCAGCGGCGGCAGGCGGTCGGTGATCATCGCCACCGCCATGTGCGCCCCGGCCCGATAGCTGGCGGCGGCGCCGACAAAGGTGAATACCACCATCAGCAGGATGGCCACCGGCTCCGGCCAGCTGGCGCCGGTGCCAAGCACGTAACGGGCGAAGATGCCCCAGGGGATGATCAGCGACATGGTCAGGATCGACAGGCCGGCGATCCAGATACAGCTGCGGTACAGCGCGTCGTTCCCACGCAGGAAAAGGTTTTTCATGGGCATCACCAAAGCGGCAGGGCGGCGGGCGCCGCACTGCCGAGGTCGTTTGGGAAGGGGCCGCTGTTACTGGACGGCGTCGATACGCTTCATCAGGTCGGCGTACTGTGCGCCGTATTTTTCGCGCACCGAAGCGGTGGCGTCGTAGAACGGCTTCTTGTCGACGGTGATGAACTCAACACCAGCGGCCTTGAGCTTCTCTTCGCTGGCGGCGGACTTGGCGTCCCACAGCGCGCGTTCTTCCATCTGCGCTTCACGCGCGACTTTCTTCACCAGCACCTGTTGCTCGGGGGTGAGCTTGTTCCAGGTGGTCTTGGACATCACCACGGGCTCGGGCAGGATCAGGTGGCCGGTCAGGGTGTAGTACTTGGCGCTCTGGAAGTGGTTGTGCTCAAGCAACGTTGGCGGGTTGTTTTCGGCCCCATCGATCACGCCAGTCTGCAGGGCGCTGAAGATTTCCCCGGTGTCCATGGCGATGCCGTTGCCACCCATGGCGTTCATCATGTCGATGAACAGCGGGTTGCCCTGCACGCGAATCTTCATGCCCTTGAGGTCTTCCAGGCTGCGTACCGGCTTCTTGGTGTAGATGCTGCGCGAGCCGCCGTCCATCCAGGCCAGGGCCACCAGATTGAAGTCGGAGTTGGTGATCTTGTCGAGGATCTCCTGGCCGATCTCGCCGTCGATGATCTTGCGCATGTGCTCATGGTCGCGGAACACGAACGGCATGTTGAACACGTTCACATCCGGCACTACCGGGCCGACTATCCCAAGGCTGACGCGGGTCATCTGCACGGCACCGATCTGCGCCTGCTCGATGACTTCCTTTTCCGAACCCAGCACGCCGCCGGCGAACATCTTGAAGGTGATGTCGCCATTGCTGGCCTGTTCCAGCTTTTTACCCATGTTCTGCTCGGCGACCACGGTCGGGTAGCCGGCCGGGTGGATCTCCGCGAACTTGATGTCTAGCGCCGAGGCGGGCATGGCCACGCTGAAGGCGAACGGGAGTACGGCAAGAAGCAGCTTGCGTTTGAACGTCATGATGAAACTCCGTGTTTTTTATTATCCGGTTTCGGGCGTGCAAGTGTGGGTGCGGCAAATGCGGTTCAGCCCCGGTAGGCAGGCTCCTCCAGGCCTTTGGTACCAGGTTCGAGGGCAAACACCCCGCCAGCCAGTGGTTGGTCGCTGAGGTCGATGCCCGCAGGGCGGATCGAGGTGACATACAAGGTGTCGAGGTTGGCGCCGCCGAAGGCGCACATCGCCGGTTTTTTTACCGGCACGTTGAGCGAACGGTCGAGGCGGCCGTCGGGGGTGAAGCGGTGGATCTGCCCGGCATCGTTGCCGCAGATCCAGTAGCAGCCGTCCTGGTCGATGGCGGCGCCGTCGGGGCGGCCGGGGTAACCGCGCATGTCGACAAACAGCCGCTTGTTGTGCGGCGTGCCGCTGTCGATGTCGTAATCGAAGGCCCAGACCTTCTGCACGTTGGGGTGCGAGTCGGACAGGTACATGCGCCGGCCATCGGGGCTGAAGGCCAGGCCGTTGGGCACGATCATGCCATCCTGCTGCAGGTGCAGTTGGCCTTCGCCGTCATGCCGGTACAGCGCGCCGACATGGGCGCCTTGCTGCATGTCCAGCAGCATGGTGCCGGCCCAGAAGCGGCCCTGGCGGTCGCAGCGGCCGTCGTTGAAGCGCATGCCAGCCTGGGCATGCGCCACGCTGCTGAGCAGGCGGCTATCCAGGCTGCCGTCGGCCTTGGCCTGGAGCTGGAAGATGCCGCTTTCCATACCGGCCACCCAGCCGTCGCCGCTACGGGCGATACAGGCGAGCATTTCGTCACCCTGCCAGACCTGATGCATGCCATCGGTCGCCTGCCAGCGGTGCAGCTGGCGCGCGGGAATGTCGACCCAGTACAGGGCCTGTTCGCTGGGGTGCCACACGGGACTTTCGCCGGTACCGTTGCGGGCGTCGACGATCAGTTCGCAGTTCATGGCCGTGCCTCCTGGCGTGGGTCAGTTGAACGGGCCAGCCACGGCGAAGGCGCCGCCCTGATAGACCATGCTCGGGTCATCGGCGGCGGGCGCCGGCTGGGCTTCCACGGCGGCGCGGAAGGGTTCGGAGCTGTCTTTGGGCACATAGCCCAGGTGCTCGGCATGGCGGTTGTCCCACCACACGGTGCGGTTGTCGGAAGCGCCGTAGACAATGGTATGGCCAACGTCTGGCGTGAACAGCCCGCGCTCGATCAGTTGCAGCAGGTCGTCATAGCTCAGCCAGGTGCAGAGCATGCGCGGGTTCTGGGGTTGCGGGAACGACGAGCCGATGCGGATGCTGACGGTTTCGATGCCGTAGCGGTCGAAGTAGAAGCTGGCAACATCCTCGCCATAGCATTTGGACAGCCCATAGTAGCTGTCGGGGCGGCGCGGGGAGTGGGCGTCGATGCGCTCATCCTGGCGGTAGAAGCCGATGGTGTGGTTGGAACTGGCGAAGATGATGCGCTTCACGCCGTGCTTGCGCGCCGCCTCGTAGACGTGGAACACGCCGCAGATGTTGGGGCCGAGGATGTCTTCGAAGGAATGCTCGGTGGACACGCCGCCGAAGTGGATGATGGCATCGACGCCTTCGACCAGGGCATGCACCGCCGCCTTGTCGGCCAGGTCGCAGGTGATGACCTCTTCATGCGGGCCAGCGGCAGGTGCCATGGGGCTGATGTCGGAAAGGCGCAGGACCTCGGCGTAGCCTTGCAGGCGTTCGCGAAGGACCTTGCCCAGGCCGCCTGCGGCTCCGGTGAGCAGCAGGCGATTGAGGGGAGTAGTGGTCATGGCCGGCTCTTGTTGTTGATTGTTGTAGGTTGTCGTATGACTGCCGTGATTATTGGCGGTGATTCTGGTGGTTGTCAATGAGGCTTGTGTGGCTTTTGCCGGCCTCTTCGCGGGTAAACCCGCTCCCACAGGAGATAGCTGTTCTTCAGACCTACGCGATCCCTGTGGGAGCGGGTTCACCCGCGAACACCGGCGAAGCCGGTGCCATATCCCGTAGCTTTTGATTAGAGCAACGACAACGGATAATTGAAAATCAACCGGTTCTCATCAAACTCGTTATTGCTGTAATCCCGACGAATCGACGAATTGCGCCACTTCACACTCAAATCCTTGAACGCCCCACTCTGGATCACATACGCCAGCTCCGTCTCACGCACCCACTCCTTGCCATCGGTCACCACGCCACTGTGCACATCGCGCCCGCTGATATAACGGTTCATCAAGGTCAGCCCCGGTACTCCGACGGTGACGAAGTTGAAGTCATGGCGCACCTGCCATGAGCGCTCGTTGGCATTGTCGAAGCTGGAGTTGTAGCTGTCGTTGGCCAGGGTCCCGCCACTGGTGCCGTTGACCCGCATCCAGGTATCGCCATCGACCTTCTGCAGCCCGATCCAGAAGGTGTTGCCACCGTACTTGGCCGAGAACATCCCCGAGTAGGTCTTGTTGTCCAGTTCGCCGGCGCGTTTGGAGCCGTCGTCATCGCCATGGAAGTAGCCCAGGTTGGCGCCCAGGGTCCATTCGCCCACCGGCTGGCTGTGGCTCAGTTGCAGGTACTGCTGCTGGTACACGTCCTTCAGCTCGGCATTCCACAGCCCGACCAGGGTGCGGTCCTGGTTGAACTTGTACTCGCCGCCGACGAAGTTGAAGCGGTCCGACAGCCCACCGCCGTAGCTCATGTCTTCCATGCTGGCGTCGTTGCGCGGGCTGTTGCCGCGGAACTGCCCGCCATACAAGGTCAGCCCGGCAATCTCGTTGGAAGTGACCTGCCCGCCACGGAACGTCTGTGGCAGCGAGCGCCCGTCGTCCGAACGCAGAATCGGCAGCACCGGCATCCACTCGCCGATCTTCAACTCGGTCTTGGAAATCCGCGCCTTGCCCGCCACCGCCAGGCGCCCGTAATCATCCGCTGGCTTGCCGTCGTCATGACGCGGCAGCAATGCCGTGCCGTAGGTACCGCCACCGCCATCCAGCTTGACCGACCACAGCCCCAGCACATCCACGCCGAAGCCCACCGGCCCCTCGGTGAACCCCGATCGGGCATCAAGGATGAAGCTTTGCGTCCATTCCTCGGCCTTGCTCTGCGGGTTGCTGGGGTTGGTGAAGTTGCGGTTGATGTAGAAGTTGCGCAGGCCGAGGGTGGCCTTGCTGTCCTCGACAAAACCCGCAGCCAGGCTGGTACCCGGCAGGCCGGCGATGACCCCGGCGCCAAGCAGGGCGAAGGGCAGGGTGTGGCAGATTTTCATTATTGTTGTGCTCCCGAAGGGTATGGCAACCCGTCCACCGTGCACGCACAAGCGGCCTGCGGCAGGGGCGGGTAGGTAACGGGCCGGTCAGGGCCTTGGGTGAATGTGCGGTATCCGGACGCTAGGTACTGGTGGGTGTACGCCAGCAGGCCGTTGGAAGGGGGGATGCAACAGACGTGCGTGCAGCGGGATGGGTGTCGACATGGGTTCGTCCAGTGATTGTTGTTTTTGTTATGTGTTGTCGTACAACTTCGGGCGATTATTAGCAAGGGGGAGAGGAGCTGTCAACGCATAATGGCCTAATGATTACAGGTTACATATTCGTAAATAAACGCGTAGCGGCTCTATCGTGCGCTCTGTAAAGAGATACGATGACGCAGCAGGCATGAGAACTTGTGGGAGCGGGTTCATCGAGGCGTCGAACCGCCGCGAACACCGGCACAGCAGGTGCCAGCCTCCACCTACTGCTTTTCAGCCAAACCGGACACATGATTTACAAATCTACCCGACCTGGCAGTGGACGCCGCTGCTACCCTGAGCTATCTTCAAATCAGGCCTCGCCCTCGACCACGTAGACTGGCACGTCCAGTCCCGGCACCTCGATCCGCTGTGCCGTACCCCCCTTGTCGGCGTGGGCGGGGCTTCTTTATTTGATTTGCGGAGCGACTGACCGGATGAGATCGAGCGCTCCCTGGCCCTACGGGGTGCCCACGCAAGGTGGGCCGAGGCGTTAAGCCGAAGCAGTGTCCGGACCTGTTTTACCAACCGTCGATCAAAGCGCCTATGGCGCTTTTTTCGTTTCAGGCCCTGTCGGATTCTTGCCGGCAATTGCCATACCCGAGGGCCGACACATGGCTTCCATCAACATCCGCATAGACGACGCTCTCAAAGCCCGCGCCTTTAAAGAGCTAGAGCGCCTTGGCGTAACCCCCTCCGAACTTATGCACCAGGCCCTGGAATATGTAGCAGAGCAGGGCAAGCTGCCCTTCGGACCAGCCCAGTTGACCGAGGGCGATGAAGACCTCATCGCGACTGTAAATGAGCGGCTCACTTCCTCGCAGCGCGTAAAAGTCACGCTGGATGACCTATAGCCTCGACTTCTGTGGGAGCGGGCGTGCCTGCGAAGAGTGCGACGCGGTACATGGCACCGGCTTCGCCGGTGTTCGCGGGTAACTCCGCATGCCAGTCAGTCATACAAATTAGGGCCGCTTTGCGGCCCATCGCCGGCAAGCCAGCCCCCACAGGTACTGCGTATGGCTTGAAATCGATGCGGTTGGGGGTGGGAGATTCTGTCTTGCTCCATTAATCAGGTTGCCTCATTGCCTTGTAGGAGCAGCCTTGTGCTGCGAAGAGGCCGGTGGGGCAGTAGACCTTCTCCGGCCGTAATGGCCTCTTCGCAGCACAAGGCTGCTCCTACAGATACCGCACATGGCTGGCTACCTGTTCTTGCAGGCTGATTCAGACATTCCAGCAAACTGAGATCCCTGTAGGAGCGGGTTCACCCGCGAAGAGGCCCCCACAGGCAAAAACCGCCCCCTAAACCCCATGCATCCGCAGCGCCCGCTGCTCACACTCCCGCCAACTCAACCTGCACTTCTCCACCGGCCCCAACGGGTCCACCTCCCCAGCCAGCACCACCGGCATATCCCGCATCCTCACCCACGGCTCACTCTGCCAATACAACAACGTTGCCGTCCTCCCCCCAGGCCAGCACATCTGCCCCAGCCGCGGCGCATCCTCAACCCCGTCCGCCTGCCCATCACGCAGTACCGCCACTACCTCATGCGTCAGCCACCAGCGTAAATGGCGGTTCTCCGGCACATGGTGATGCGCCAACAAGGTATAGGCCGCGGACTCGCTGACCATGGTGGTCTCCTGATACTTGCCATAGCGCAGCAGTTTCACCGTGCGGTACTGGTCCGGGTCGAGCTTGCGCATGCAATGTTCGTCGAAGAAGTGTCCGCTCAGCCGGCCGAGTTCGTGGGCGCAGAACCAGGCTTGGGATTCGAGCCAGAGGGTGTGGAGGGGGCGGTTGTGGCGGGTGAAGAGGGTCGGTGTATTGAGACTGTCCATGTTTGGCCATCCTATATTGGAGAGCCGTTGCTAACGGGAACGGGGTTCCGCTGCGTGAGCGTTCTTAAGCGCCATGAAACGTTATCGCGACACCTTCAAAGTGACAATCGCGAAGCTTGTAGGATGCTTCCTGTTCTGCCATTCCTGAGCCAATAAAAAAGGCTGCCAATCGGCAGCCTTCTCGATGCTCAGCCCGGACGATCAGTCCCAGCTCAGTGCCCCACCAGTCTGATACTCGATCACACGCGTCTCAAAGAAGTTCTTCTCCTTCTTCAAGTCCATGATCTCGCTCATCCATGGGAACGGGTTGGTAGTCCCTGGGTACTCTTCCTTCAGGCCAATCTGGGTCAAACGACGGTTGGCAATGAACTTGAGGTAGTCTTCCATCATCGCCGCGTTCATGCCCAATACCCCGCGTGGCATGGTGTCACGGGCGTATTCGATCTCCAGCTGGGTCCCTTGCAGGATCATCTGGGTCGCTTCTTCCTTCATCGCCGCGTCCCACAGGTGCGGGTTCTCGATCTTGATCTGGTTGATCACGTCGATACCGAAGTTCAGGTGCATCGACTCGTCACGCAGGATGTACTGGAACTGCTCGGCGACGCCGGTCATCTTGTTGCGGCGGCCCATCGACAGGATCTGGGTGAAGCCGCAGTAGAAGAAGATGCCTTCCAGTACGCAGTAGTAGGCGATCAGGTTGCGCAGCAGCTCTTTGTCGGTTTCGACAGTACCGGTGTTGAACTCCGGGTCGGAGATGGCGCGGGTGTACTTCAGGCCCCAGGCGGCTTTTTTCGCGACCGACGGGATCTCGTGGTACATGTTGAAGATCTCGCCTTCATCCATGCCCAGCGACTCGATGCAGTACTGGTAGGCGTGGGTGTGGATCGCCTCTTCGAAGGCCTGGCGCAGGATGTACTGGCGGCACTCCGGGTTGGTGATCAGGCGGTACACGGCCAGGGCCAGGTTGTTGGCAACCAGCGAGTCGGCGGTGGAGAAGAAACCGAGGTTGCGCATGACGATGCGGCGCTCGTCTTCGGTCAGGCCGTCCATGCTCTTCCACAGGGCGATGTCGGCGGTCATGTTGACCTCTTGCGGCATCCAGTGGTTGGCGCAGCCGTCCAGGTACTTCTGCCAGGCCCAGTCGTACTTGAACGGTACCAGCTGGTTGAGGTCGGCACGGCAGTTGATCATGCGCTTTTCGTCAACCGCAACGCGGGCCGAGGAGCCTTCCAGCTCGGCCAGGCCTTCGGCGACGTCGAGGGCGTCCAGGGCTGCCTTGGCACGCTTGACGGCTTCGGAGTCAGAAGCGGTAGCCGCACGGGCTTCCAGGGCGGCGGCACCACCGGCGCTGTCGAGTTTATCGAGGGTGGCGGCGGCAGCGGCCTGCGCAGGGGTGTTGCCTTTGGCGGCTACTTCGCCGTCTTCTTTGTCGAATTCGTCCCAGCTCAGCATGGTTTGGCTCCTGCTTGAGGGTCGCCCTGGGGCAACCGGTTGGATTTTAAGAATGTGATGCCTGACGCAAGGCCGTTACGGCGAATGGACAGCTCGAGAGGCTGACTCTCGTTTACATCTGAATGTGTTCTGGCTTGTACCTGGCCAAGCCTCGCTGAGGGGCCAGGACAATTGAATGGTGCTCTTTTCAGAGGGGGCGAAGTATATAGGAATTCGCCTTGGATCGGGGCGCGTGTCTTGCGGGCGAGGGTAACTTTTTCGACCGGAATTGCGTGCGTCCGTTCACCTGGTTTGTGTCGTTTTCTATGGGGGGGAGTGTAGCGGCAAAAAGCGGGTGGCACTACATGTTGTGGCTTTTTATTTTCAAGGCACATCATGTTGGGTTTGCGCGATCCTTGTAGGAGCGGCCTTGTGTCGCGATGGGGTGCGAAGCGCCCCCAGGATTTCAGCTTCGCAGCATGAATTGCCGGGGCCGCTACGCGGCCCTATCGCGACACAAGGCCGCTCCTACAGGGACCGCGTCAATTTGCAGCTAGCGAGTCGGGTGCAGCGTTTCGACTACGTGTGTCTTGGGGTGCTTGCGTGCCTGTTCGACCGAGGTGAAGCGGCCGGTTTCAGCGTTGCGACCAATCTTGCGAGATGCCACTTTTTTCCGCGCCATGGGCTTGCGTCCTGTTGTGAGAGGTCTTGTCCTTTTACCGAGCCGCGCGAGCGGTGGGCAAAGGGCAAGGTTTCTCCGGGGCGCAGATACAAAAATGCCGCGAGGGGCACCCTAAGGCACCCCGCGCGGCATTCAGGCCTTACTGGCAGGCTTCGCAGTCAGGCTCGTCGATCGCGCAGGCCTTTGGCACTGGCGCTGGGCCGGCTGCCTGGACCGGGGCGCTGTCGCCACCGCTGGAAACGGCATTG
This sequence comes from Pseudomonas sp. NPDC089392, assembly GCF_044749595.1. NCBI lineage: Bacteria > Pseudomonadati > Pseudomonadota > Gammaproteobacteria > Pseudomonadales > Pseudomonadaceae > Pseudomonas > Pseudomonas sp. NPDC089392. The sequence continues at coordinate 85,156 of NZ_JBIVIF010000019.1, read as the reverse complement.
AGCTTGCCGGTGTTGATGGTCGACTTCTCGGTGCTGGTCGCAGCCAGGGCACGGAGGTAGTAGGTGGTTTTCAGACCACGGTACCAGGCCATGCGGTAGGTCACGTCCAGCTTCTTGCCCGAGGCGCCGGCGATGTACAGGTTCAGCGACTGAGCCTGGTCGATCCACTTCTGACGACGGGAAGCTGCGTCGACGATCCACTTGGTTTCAACTTCGAACGCAGTGGCGTACAGGTCTTTCAGCTCTTGCGGGATACGCTCGATCTGCTGCACCGAACCGTCGTAGTACTTCAGGTCGTTGATCATCACCGAGTCCCACAGGCCGCGAGCCTTCAGGTCGCGAACCAGGTACGGGTTGATCACGGTGAACTCGCCCGACAGGTTCGATTTCACGTACAGGTTCTGGTAGGTCGGCTCGATCGACTGCGACACGCCAGTGATGTTGGCGATGGTCGCGGTTGGCGCGATGGCCATGATGTTCGAGTTACGAATACCTTTTTGCACGCGGGCACGCACTGGCGCCCAGTCCAGGCTCTCGTTCAGGTCGACGTCGATGTACTTCTGGCCACGGGCCTCGATCAGGATCTGTTGCGAGTCCAGTGGCAGGATGCCCTTGGACCACAGCGAGCCCTGGAAGGTCTCGTAGGCGCCACGCTCGTCAGCCAGGTCACACGAAGCCTGGATAGCGAAGTAGCTGACCGCTTCCATCGACTTGTCGGCGAACTCGACGGCAGCATCGGAACCGTAAGGAATGTGCTGCAGGTACAGCGCATCCTGGAAGCCCATGATGCCCAGGCCGACCGGGCGGTGCTTGAAGTTCGAGTTACGCGCTTGCGGCACCGAGTAGTAGTTGATGTCGATCACGTTGTCGAGCATGCGCACGGCGGTGTTCACGGTGCGTTGCAGCTTGGCGGTGTCCAGCTTGCCATCGACGATGTGGTTCGGCAGGTTGATCGAGCCCAGGTTGCAGACCGCGATTTCGTCCTTGTTGGTGTTCAGGGTGATCTCGGTGCACAGGTTCGAGCTGTGGACCACGCCCACGTGCTGCTGCGGCGAACGCAGGTTGCACGGGTCCTTGAAGGTCAGCCACGGGTGGCCGGTCTCGAACAGCATCGACAGCATCTTGCGCCACAGGTCTTTGGCCTGGATGGTCTTGAACACCTTGATCTTGTTGTACTCGGTCAGGGCTTCGTAGTACTCGTAACGCTCTTCGAAGGCCTTGCCGGTCAGGTCGTGCAGATCAGGTACTTCAGATGGCGAGAACAGGGTCCATTTGCCGTCATCGAAGACACGCTTCATGAACAGGTCAGGGATCCAGTTGGCGGTGTTCATGTCGTGGGTACGACGGCGGTCATCACCGGTGTTCTTGCGCAGCTCGATGAATTCTTCGATGTCCAGGTGCCAGGTTTCCAGGTAGGCACATACAGCGCCTTTGCGCTTGCCACCCTGGTTCACGGCAACGGCGGTGTCGTTGACCACTTTCAGGAACGGCACAACGCCTTGGGATTTACCGTTGGTGCCCTTGATGTAGGAGCCCAGTGCGCGCACAGGGGTCCAGTCGTTGCCCAGGCCACCGGCGAATTTCGACAGCATGGCGTTGTCGTGGATCGCGTGGTAGATGCCCGACAGGTCGTCCGGCACCGTGGTCAGGTAGCAGCTGGACAGCTGCGGGCGCAGGGTACCGGCGTTGAACAGGGTCGGGGTCGAGGCCATGTAGTCGAACGACGACAACAGGTTGTAGAACTCGATCGCACGGGCTTCCTTGTCTTTCTCTTCCAGCGCCAGGCCCATGGCCACACGCATGAAGAACACCTGCGGCAGCTCGAAGCGCACGCCATCCTTGTGGATGAAGTAGCGGTCGTACAGGGTCTGCAGGCCCAGGTAGGTGAACTGTTGGTCGCGCTCGTGGTTGATTGCCTTGCCCAGTTTTTCCAGGTCGAAGTCAGCCAGGGCTGGGTTCAGCAGTTCGAACTCGATACCCTTGGCGACGTAGGCCGGCAGGGCCTTGGCGTACAGGTCGGCCATCTCGTGGTGGGTGGCGCTTTCGGCCACTTCGAGGAAGCCCAGGCCTTCGGCGCGCAGGGTGTCCATCAGCAGGCGGGCGGTGACGAACGAGTAGTTCGGCTCGCGCTCTACCAGGGTACGGGCGGTCATCACCAGGGCGGTGTTGACGTCCTTGATGGCCACGCCGTCGTACAGGTTCTTCAGGGTTTCGCGCTGGATCAGGTCGCCATCGACTTCGGCCAGGCCTTCGCAGGCTTCGCTGATGATGGTGTTCAGGCGGGCCATGTCGAGCGGCGCCAGGCTGCCGTCGGCAAGGGTGATGCGGATGGACGGGTGCGGCTCGACCACGGTATCGGTGTTGGCGCGGGTGGCACGCTCCTTGGCGCGCTGGTCGCGGTAGATCACGTAGTCACGGGCGACTTTCTGTTCGCCGGCACGCATCAGGGCCAGTTCGACCTGGTCCTGGATTTCTTCGATGTGGATAGTGCCACCCGATGGCATGCGACGCTTGAACGTGGCGGTAACCTGTTCGGTCAGGCGCGCGACGGTGTCGTGGATGCGCGACGAAGCGGCGGCAGTGCCGCCTTCAACTGCGAGGAACGCCTTGGTGATGGCCACGGTGATCTTGTCGTCGGTGTAGGCGACGACAGTGCCGTTACGCTTGATCACGCGCAGTTGGCCGGGAGCGGTGGCGGCCAGATCCTGGTTGGAATCGGCGGCCTGCGGCACCTGGGCCTGCGGGTTCTCGCGAGTTGTGTCGGTTTGCATGGGTGGGTGTCTCCACAGTTTCTATATTGTTCAGGCGCCTTTTGGGCGCCCACCGTTCCGTCCACTTGCTCGATAACCTCGCGGGGATGCGCAATGCATACGCATCCGCCCGCGCGGGCGTACCGACTTCGGGACAGACTCAGGAATAAGGGGCAATAGCTTGCCGCTCCCTGGCCGAAGTCAAAGGTTCTGGGCTGGGCCCAAAAACTGTTGCTGATGGATGCCAGGCCTGACCTGCCACACCCATACCCGAACAAGGCCTTGTAAGGGCTTGCCTCGGTCGCCTCCGCAGGAGCGGTTTGGCTGCTGAAATCACCTGAAGTTCAGCCGGGTAAATCGCTTGATTTTCCGGGTTGACTTTTGTGTGTGATTTTGCACGAACCCCAACATGTAGTGGTTCGCTGCGATCGGGATACAAGATAATGCGGTATTGGGGCCTTTGCAAGGCGAGCATCTGTGGATAACTTGTGGGTACTTTGTGGGTGAAAGCTGGCTTTTCGCTGTAGGCCTTGTGCCAAGTGGCGTGCAGTTTTTTTCTGCATCTTGCCGCCCCAGGGCAGAAATTTTCGGGCGCGAACACTAACACAAAAAACGGTTCAGTCGAGGGGGGCGCAGGTGCATGTCTGTAGATGTCTGGTGCCTGTGAGATCGAGCGCCGCCCGCGCGGCGCTTCGCGGGTAAACCCGCTCCTACGTTTGTTTCGGGCCAGTCCCTCCTGTGCCAGGCGCGCGCGACCGCCTTGTTTGTACGACGCGATATCGAGACATGCGCCAAGGCGTTCGCGCGCAAATGCCACAGGCATAATTGGCCAGAAACAAACGTAGGAGCGGCTTTAGCCGCGAAGCGCCGCGCGGGCGGCGCTCGATCTCATAGACACCAAACATCTACAGTCCTACGCTCAACTGCCCTGCTGCGATCTCAAGAACAAAAAAGGCCAAAGCCATGGACCACCCCACACCCCGCATCCTCATCGTCGAAGACGACCAGCGCCTTGCCGAGCTCACCGCCGAATACCTGCAAGCCAACGGCTACGAGGTCAGCGTCGAGGGCGATGGCGCACGCGCGGTACGGCGCATCCTCGAAAGCCAGCCCGACCTGGTCGTCCTCGACCTCATGCTGCCCGGCGAGGACGGCCTGAGCATTTGCCGTCGGGTGCGCAGCCAGTACCTCGGGCCGATCCTCATGCTCACCGCCCGCAGCGATGAACTTGATCAGGTCCAGGGCCTTGACCTGGGCGCCGACGACTACGTCTGCAAACCCGTACGCCCGCGTCTATTGTTGGCGCGTATCCAGGCCCTGCTGCGCCGCAGCGAGGCGCCAGACAGCAAGTGCCAGAACCTGGCCTTCGGCGTACTGCGCATCGACAACCGCCTGCGCGAAGCGCGCCTGGGCGAGCAACTGATCGAGCTGACCGGCGCGGAGTTCGACCTGCTCTGGCTGCTGGCCAGCAACGCCGGCCGGGTGCTGTCGCGCGAGCAGATCTTCACCGCACTGCGCGGCGTCGGTTACGACGGCCAGGACCGCTCCATCGACATCCGCATTTCAAAAATCCGCCCTAAGATCGGCGATGACCCGCTCCAGCCACGGCTGATCAAGACCTTGCGCAGCAAGGGCTACCTGTTCGTCGGCGAGGCGCCATGAACAATTCGATCTTCCTGCGTATTTATGGAGGAATGCTGGCCGTGCTGGTGCTGGTGGCCCTGCTCGGCGTGCTCAGCCTGCACCTGGTCAACGAAGTACGTGCCGCCCAGCATCGCGAAGGCCTGGCCCAAGGCACCTTCAGCCTGATGGCCGACAACCTGGCGCAGCAGAATGACACCGAACGCAAGCGCTCGCTGCTGATCTGGGAGCGCCTGCTCGGTGTGCCGCTGGCGCTGCAACCGATGACTGCGCGCACACTCGACGGCGGCCAGCGGGCGCGCCTTTACCGCGGCCTGGTGGTGGTCGAGAAGACCGGCCCGCACGCCGCCCAGGTGCTGCGCAAGGTCGGCCAGGAAGACCTGATGCTGGTTGCGCAAATCAAACAGATCAGTGAGCAGCTGGCGCGGGCCACCCTCTATCTGTTGGCCGATGAACTGGTGCGCTATCCGGTAACCGAGCAGCAGCAGCGGCTTGAGCAGATCAAACGAGACAAGGGCTTTGGTTTCGGGATTGCCCTGCAGCGCATCGAGCGGGTCAGCCTGGATGACGACCAGCGGCGGCGGGTCGAGGAGGGCGACACGGTCATGGCATTGGGCAGGGATGGCGATTCGATCCGCGTGTTCGCCGGGCTGTCCGGCTCGCCGTGGGTGCTGGAAATCGGCCCGCTTTACCAGCTCAACCCTTATCCGCCGCAGTTGTTGATCCTGATTGCCTTCCTTGGCCTGTGCCTGATCGGCCTGGTGGTCTACCTGCTGGTGCGCCAGCTGGAGCGGCGCGTGTCGGGCCTGGAGATTGCCGCCACACGCATTGCCCAGGGCAGCCTGGACACCCGTGTGCCAGCCGGCGATGCCGACTCGGTAGGGCGCCTGGCGGCGGCCTTCAACGGCATGGCCGAGCACCTGCAGCGTTCGCTGACCATGCAGCGCGAGCTGGTGCGGGCGGTTTCTCACGAGCTGCGCACGCCGGTGGCGCGCCTGCGTTTTGGCCTGGAGATGATTGAAAGCGCCACCACCGAGCAGGCCAGGGCCAAGCACCTGGCGGGTATGGACGGGGATATCCAGGACCTCGACAAGCTGGTCGACGAGATGCTGACCTACGCCCGCCTGGAGCAGGGCGCGCCGGCCTTGCAGTTCCAGCGGGTCGACCTGGATGCCTTGCTCGACCGGGTGATCGAAGAGCTGGCGCCGTTGCGTGCCGAGATACGGGTGGTGCGTGGCGACTGCCAAGGGGCCGATGGCGACGGCGCCTGGGCCGAGGCCGAGCCGCGCTACCTGCACCGGGCGCTGCAGAACCTGGTGGGCAATGCCATGCGCCATGCCGAGTCCGAGGTGCGCCTGAGCTACCAGTTGGGGCAGCAACGCTGCCGCATCGATGTGGAAGATGACGGCCCCGGGATCCCCGAGGGTGTCTGGGACCGCATTTTCACGCCGTTCACCCGCCTTGACGACAGTCGCACCCGCGCCTCGGGCGGGCATGGCCTGGGCTTGTCGATCGTGCGGCGGATCATCTACTGGCACGCAGGGCGGGCCACCGTGGGGCGCAGTGAAACGCTGGGCGGTGCCTGCTTCAGCCTGAACTGGCCACGGCAGCAGGCGCCGCTGTAAGGGTCAGACGCTGACCAGGCTGAGCAGGTGGCCGTCCTGCAGGCAAAACTGGCCTTGCAGCTCTGCGCCATGCTGCCACTGCGGCGACAGGTCGGTGAGCAGGCGCAGGCGCGCCAGGCCGTCGGCGGACCAGTCCAGCAGTTCGGCGTGCTCAAAGTAGAAGCGTTGGCGGGTCAGCGGGTAGAGGGTCTTGAACAGGCTTTCCTTCAGCGAGAAGGTCAGGGTCACCGTCAGGCCGAGCTGGCGGCGGTCCAGGCGTTCGAGCTCTGCCGGGGTGAGGATTTCGCCCATCAGCCGTTCGGCGCGTTCGTCATCCAGCAGCGCTTCCTGGTCCAGGCCCAGGCCCTGGCTGCTGCCTTCGGCGGCGACCACGGCGGCGGCCCAGCCTTTGCCGTGGGTGATCGAGCCGTGGATGCCGGCGGGCCAGATGGGTGAGCGGTCCTCGTGGCTGCCGGGCACGTAGTCGCGACCGTCCAGGCGCTGCAGGGCGGCACGGGCGCATACGCGGCCGGCCAGGTACTCGGCCTGGCGCTTGGCCACCGAGCGCTGCAGGCTGGCACTGGGCACGATGCCGGCGCGCTGGAAGTCGTCGTGTTCCAGGCGGGCGGGGTCGAAGGCGCAACTGACCAGCACCGCGCCGGGCAGTGGGCAGGGCAGAGGCCAGTGGTGCTGAAGCGGGGCGCAGCAGGCGGGGAGTGTGTTCATGGGGGCTATTGTGCCAGCTGTGCAGGCGCTAAGGGAGGTGGTGCTGCAACGCATCCCTGTAGGAGCGGCCTTGCGTCGCGATAGGGGCGCGCAGCGGCCCCAGAATTTCAGCCACCCTGCAAGATCGCCAGGGCCGCTTCGCGGCCCTTTCGCGACGCAAGGCCGCTCCTACAAAGATTGCGCAAGCCTTTAGATTTCCTTTATTTGAACACCTTTTTGAAAAACGCCTGCATATCCGCCCACGAGCTCTCGTCCGCCGCCTTGTTATAGGCAATGTCTGGCCCACCATGCTCGCCATGGCTCAGGCGGTCCGAATCCGGGTTGGTAAACCCATGCTTGGCCCCTTCAATGCTGACGAACTGGTAGTTGACCTTGGCTGCGTCCATTTCCGCCTTGAATGCAGTCACCTGTTCTTCAGGCACCATGGTGTCCGCCGCCCCGTGCTCGACCAGGATATCCCCCCGCACCACGTCTGGCTTGGCCGGTGTCTGCGTGCCCAGCGGGCCATGGAAGCTCACCACGCCGTCCAGTTTCTCTCCTCGGCGCGCGGCATCGAGTACCACCTTGCCACCAAAGCAGTAACCCACTGCCCCCAACTGGTGCTTGTTGGTGTTGGGCTGCAGCTTCAGCAACTCAAGGCCAGCATCGAAGCGCTGCTCCGCGGCCTTCGGGTCTTTCATCGCCGCTGTCATGAACGCCTTGGCGTCGGCAGGGTGCTCGGTGTGCTTGCCGTCGCCATACATGTCGATAGCCAGTGCGTTATAGCCCAGCGCCGCCAGGTCACGGGCGCGGCGCTTGGCGTAGTCGTTCAGCCCCCACCATTCGTGCACCACGACAATGCCGGGGCGCTTGCCCTCGACGGCGTCGTCGTAGGCGTAGTAGCCGACCAGGCGGTTGCCGTCGGCATCCTGATAGGGGATCTCACGGGTTTGTACCGCCGCTTGGGCGAAGGCGGCGCTGCACATCAGGGTTACGGCCAGCAGGGCACGCATGGGCACTACTCCTTGTTCGGCAATCGGCTCGTTCAGCCGGGGTTCAGCCAGGGTTCAGTCGCGGTTCAGGGTGCCCTGCTTACTCTAGCTTCCAGACCGAAACAGCGCACCCAACTGGAGTATCCAGCCATGAAAACCTTCAATACCCTGCTTGCCGCCATGGCCGTTTGCGCCGCTGGCATCACCAGCGCCCAGGCCGCTGAAGACAACTTTGCCAGCCTGACTTATGGCCAGACCAGCGACAAGGTTCGCAAGTCTGGCCTGTTGCAGAGCACCACCGACCACCTCAACGCCGATGGCATCATCGACAAGGACGGCACCTGGGGTGTGCGGGTGGGCAAGATCAATGACCAGGCCCGCTACTACATGACCTACGACAACGTCTCGGGTGACCACAGCGGCCTCAAGCTGCGGCAGGAAAACCTGCTCGGCAGCTACGACCTGCTGCTGCCGGTGGGCGATACCACCAAACTGTTCGGTGGTGGCAGCCTGGGCGTGACCAAGCTCACCCAGGACTCGCCAGGTGCAAGCCGTGATACCGACTACGGTTATGCCTACGGCCTGCAGGCCGGCGTGATCCAGGACATTACCGACAAGGCCTCGGTCGAACTGGGCTACCGTTACCTGCGCACCAACGCCGCGACCGAAGTGGGCGCGCATGGCGGGCCGAAGGATGGCACCTTGCGCCTGACCAGCAGTGCGCAGACCTACCTGGCTGCTACCTACAAGTTCTGACGGGCGAGCCGGGTTATCCTGTGGCGGCCTCTTCGCGGGTAAACCCGCTCCTACAACGGGATGCATTCCCCATGTAGGAGCGGGTTTACCCGCGAAAGGGCCGGCACAGGCAACACAAATCAAGGAGCTGCACATGAAACTGCTGGTGGTCGAGGACGAAGCCCTGCTTCGCCATCACCTTTACACCCGCCTGGGCGAAAGCGGCCATGTGGTCGAGGCGGTCGCCGACGCCGAGGAGGCGCTGTACCAGGCCGGGCAGTACCACTTCGACCTGGCCATCATCGACCTGGGCCTGCCCGGCATCAGCGGCCTGGAGCTGATCACGCGCCTGCGCGGCCAGGACAAGACCTACCCCATTCTCATCCTCACGGCCCGTGGCAATTGGCAGGACAAAGTCGAGGGCTTGGCTGCCGGTGCCGACGACTACCTGGTCAAACCGTTCCAGTTCGAAGAGCTCGAAGCGCGGCTGAATGCCCTGCTGCGCCGCTCCAGTGGCTTCACCCAGTCGACCATCGCCGCCGGCCCACTGGTGCTCGACCTCAACCGCAAGCAGGCCACCCTCGACGAACAACCGCTGGCCCTGACCGCCTACGAATACCGCATCCTCGAATACCTCATGCGTCATCACCAGCAAGTGGTGGCCAAGGACCGCCTGATGGAGCAGCTGTACCCCGGTGACGAGGAACGCGACCCGAATGTCATCGAAGTACTGGTTGGCCGCCTGCGCCGCAAGCTTGAGGGCAAGCACGGCTTCAAGCCCATCGATACCGTGCGCGGCCTGGGCTACCTGTTCACCGAGCGCTGCCGATGATCCGCTCGCTGCGGGTGCGCCTGATGCTGGCCGCCGCAGTACTGGCGCTGCTGTTCATGCTGGCGCTGCTGCCAGCCTTGCAGAAGGCCTTCAGCCTGGCCCTGCAGGAGTCGATCGAGCAGCGCCTGGCCTCGGACGTGACCACGTTGATTTCCGCCGCGCGTATCGAACATGGCAAGCTGCAGATGCCGATGTTGCTGCCGGACGAGCGCTATAACCTGCCGTACACCGGCCTGCTCGGCTACATCTTCGACCGCGACGGCAACCTGGTCTGGCAGTCGCGTGCCACCGCCGACCGGCACATCAACTACCGCCCGCGCTACGACGGGCGCGGCAACGAATTCGCCCGCATCCACCAGGCCGATGGTGAAGAGTTCTTCGTTTACGACGTCGAGATCAAGCTGCTGGGGGGGCAGAGCGCCGCCTACAGCATTGTCGCCCTGCAGCCGTTGAGCGAGTACAAGGCCACCCTCAATGGCCTGCGAGAAAAGCTTTACCTGGGCTTTGGCGCCGCCTTGCTGGCGCTTATGGCGCTGCTATGGGCTGGCCTGACCTGGGGCCTGCGCTCGTTGCGCCGGCTCAGCCATGAGCTCGATGAAGTGGAATCGGGGGCACGTGAAGGCCTGAGCGGCGAGCATCCCCGTGAGTTGCTGCGCCTGACCCGCTCGCTGAACCGCCTGTTACGCAGTGAGCGTGAGCAACGCACGCGCTACCGTGACTCGCTGGATGACCTGGCGCACAGCCTGAAGACGCCGCTGGCGGTGTTGCAGGGGGTGGGTGAAAGCCTGCAACAACGCAGCGGCGAGCGTGAGCAGGCGCGGGTGCTGCAAAGCCAGATCGAGCGCATGAGCCAGCAGATCGACTACCAGCTGCAACGCGCCAGCCTGCGCAAGAGTGGCCTGGTACGCCACAGCGTGGTGCTGCGGCCTTTGCTTGATAGCTTGTGCAGCACCTTGGCCAAGGTTTATCGGGACAAGCGGGTGAGCGTGGCCCTGGAACTGCCAGAGGCGGCGCAGGTGCCGATGGAGCAGGGCGCGTTGCTGGAAATGCTCGGCAACCTGCTGGAGAACGCCTACCGCTTGAGCCTGGGCCAGGTGCGGGTGAGCCTGGAGCAGGCGCCGGGGCAGTTGACCTTGTGCATCGAGGACGACGGCCCGGGGGTGCCGGTCGATCAGCGTGAGCGCATTCTGGAGCGTGGCGAGCGGCTGGACAGCCAGCACCCGGGGCAGGGCATCGGGCTGGCGGTGGTCAAGGATATTGTCGACAGCTATGACGCCGCGTTGAGCCTGGGGGATTCGCCGCTGGGCGGTGCGGCGTTCAGGATTACCTTCAGCCTAGAGTGATTGGCTGGCTTTACCGGCCTCTTCGCGGGTGAACCCGCTCCTACAACGGTACGCGATCGTTGTAGGAGCGGGTTTACCCGCGAAGAGGCCGGCACAGGCAGCCCCATAATGGGCGGATTCCCGCCACACTCCCTGTACAAATCCCGCCACCGGGCGGAAATCCGCCAGCCTTCCTCAGGCAAATCGCCCCGTCGCTGGGCATTTATCTCTAGCAATTACAGCCCTTGCCCTGTTCATGGGCATTTTGGCACCACCCTTGCTATTGATCTTCGCAGAGGCCTGCCCAGGCAGCTCGAACACAACGACAAATCCCTCCAGGTGCAGGAGGGTTAGCGATTCAGGTGCCCCATCACCCTGGGAAGGGTGAACCGGCACACTTGAGGAAAATTAGCCATGACGACACGTCAGCCGCTGTACAAATCCCTGTATGTCCAGGTGTTGGTCGCCATCACCATCGGCATCCTGCTCGGCCACTACTACCCGGAAACGGGCGTCGCCCTCAAGCCCTTGGGTGACGGCTTCGTCAAACTGATCAAGATGGTCATCGCCCCGATCATCTTCTGCACCGTGGTCAGCGGCATCGCCGGCATGCAGAGCATGAAGTCGGTCGGCAAGACCGGCGGCTACGCGCTGCTGTACTTTGAAGTCGTCTCCACCATCGCCCTGATCATCGGCCTTGTCGTCGTCAACGTGGTCAAGCCAGGCGCTGGCATGCACATCGACGTCACCACCCTGAACGCCAGCAGCGTGGCTGCCTACGCCGCCGCCGGCGCGCAGCAGACCACTGTCGGCTTCCTGCTCAACGTCATCCCCAACACCGTGGTCGGTGCCTTCGCCAACGGCGATATCCTGCAAGTGCTGATGTTCTCGGTACTGTTCGGCTTCGCCCTGCACCGCCTGGGCAGCTACGGCAAGCCGGTGCTGGACATGATCGACCGCTTCGCCCATGTCATGTTCAACATCATCAACATGATCATGAAGCTGGCCCCGCTCGGTGCCTTCGGTGCCATGGCCTTCACCATCGGCCAGTACGGCGTTGGCTCGCTGGTGCAACTGGGCTACCTGATGGCCTGCTTCTACGTCACCTGCCTGCTGTTCGTGCTGGTGGTGCTGGGCGGTATCTGCCGTGCCCACGGCTTCAGCGTGCTCAAGCTGATTCGCTACATCCGTGAAGAACTGCTGATCGTACTGGGTACTTCCTCGTCGGAATCGGCCCTGCCACGCATGCTGGCCAAGATGGAGCGCCTGGGTGCCAAGAAGTCGGTAGTCGGCCTGGTCATCCCGACCGGTTACTCGTTCAACCTGGACGGCACCTCGATCTACCTGACCATGGCTGCGGTGTTCATCGCCCAGGCCACTGACACCACCATGGACATCACCCACCAGATCACCCTGCTGCTGGTGCTGCTGGTGGCGTCCAAAGGTGCTGCTGGCGTTACCGGTTCGGGCTTCATCGTGCTGGCCGCCACCCTGTCGGCCGTTGGCCACCTGCCGGTTGCCGGCCTGGCGCTGATCCTCGGCATCGACCGCTTCATGTCCGAAGCCCGCGCCCTGACCAACCTGGTGGGCAACGCCGTTGCTACCGTGGTAGTGGCCAAGTGGGTCAAGGAAATGGACAACGACAAGCTGGCTTCGGAGCTGGCCTCCGGTGGTGCACCGCTGATCGATACTCGTCCGACCGACGACCTGGGCGTGGCGGAAGGCCCGGCTCGTTGATCGCGTTGCGGTAAAACGAAAAGGCGACCCTGGAGGTCGCCTTTTTCATGCCTGCGCGGTTCCCTTGTAGGAGCGACCTTGTGTCGCGATCGGGGCGCGTAGCGGCCCCAGGATTTCCGCCACCCTGCAAGATCGCCGGGGCTGCTGCGCAGCCCTATCGCGACACAAGGCCGCTCCTGCAAGGGACCGCGTACAGGCCTGAGTTGAGCTCAGGCCAGCACAACCTCCAACACCCGGATCACCTCCGGCTGCGGGTAATGCCACCTTACCTGCACATCCCAGAACTTCACCCCATACACCCGCTCGGGCGGTGGCACCTGGTAGGCCGGCCGCGGGTCTTGCGCCAGGCATTGTTCGATCAGCTCCACCAGCGGTTCCCCCAGGCGCAGGGCCTGCTCGCGGGCCTGGGGCAGGGCGTTGTCACCCCACTGCACGGCAATTGCGGCAGGCGCTTCACTGGCCATCTGGTTGCTGGCGCCGGCGATGCTGTCGGCGTATGGCACGTAAGGCTTGATGTCCAGCACCGGCGTGCCGTCCAGCAGGTCTATCCCGGACAGCAGCAGGCGCCCGGGCTCCACAGCTTCCAGGCGTACCACCGACTGGCCAATGCCATTGGGCCGGTGGGTGGCGCGGGTGGCGAACACCCCCATGCTCTTGTTGCCACCCAGGCGTGGTGGTCTCACCTTCAGGCGCGGCTTGTCTTCCAGGGCCTGGTGAAACAGGAACAACAGCCACACATGGCTGACCTGCTCCAGGCCCTCGACCGCATCACCTTGGTCGAACGGCGGCAGCAGCTCCAGCACGCCGCGGGCGGCAGGCGCCAGCTGCGGTTGGCGCGGGATGGCGAACTTCTCCTTGAAACAGGAGCGGACGATGCCGACCGGGGCAACCGTGTGCTGCATGGCCACTCAGCCGCGCACGCGCAGGGTCAGGCCCTTGAGGAAGTTGCGCAGCAACTGGTCGCCGCACGGGCGGTAGTTGTCGTGGCCGGCCTTGCGGAACAGCGCGCTGAGCTCGGGCTTGCTGACCGGGAAATTGACCGCCTTGAGAATCGCGTGCAGGTCTTCTTCCTTGAGTTCGAAGGCCACCCGCAGCTTCTTGAGGATGAGGTTGTTGGTCACCGGCAGTTCGATCGGCTGCGCTGGGCGGCTATCGTCCTTGCCACGGCGGTGGACCACCAGGCCGTCAAGGAAGTGCGCCATCACCCGTTCCGGGCAGCGCACAAAGCCTTCCTCTTCTTCTTTCTTGAGGTAGGTGGCAAGTACCAGAGGGTTCACTTCAAGCCCGGAGAGCCCGATGATCTCGGCCATCTTGGCGTCGTTCACCTTGAGCATGTAGCGCAGGCTGCGCAGGACGTCGTTGTGGTTCATTGTTGCAGAATCCTGTTCAGGTGCTGCGCGTTCCAGCGCAGCATATTGCTTAGAAACGTTCGGTAGTGGCCAGGTAGCGCCATTGGCCAAGGGGCAACTTGCCCATCGACACGCCACCCAGACGAATGCGGCGCATGCTGACCAACTCCAGGCGCAAGTAGGCGCACAGTTCAGAAAGTTGCCCTGGCTGCGGGTTTTTCAAGACCATGCGCAGGTGGGTCTCGTTCTGCCAACTGGCCTTGGCCTTGGGCAGCTCGCGGTCATTGCGCGTGGCCCCGCGCGCCAGGCGTTCCAGCGCCTGGGGCGTGGTCTCGCCGCGCACTTCGACAATGAATTCCTGCTCCAGGCGACGCAGGTCGGCTTCGATCTTGCGGGTTACCCGCCAGTCCTGGGTGAACACCTGCAGGCCGCTGGCGCCGCGTTCAAGCGGCGCTACGCAGGCCTGCCGGGCAAAATGCCCGTGCAGGGCGCGCACGCCTTCACGGTGGGCCTCGCTGAGGGTGTCCATGTTCATGCTGGCGCGGGCGGTTTCGCTGTCTATGCCAGCTGGCTGGTTAAGCAGCAGCGTTACGGGTTCCAGTGTTTCGGCGCGAGCACCCGGCAGCAGCTCGACGCGCTGCTGGTCGACCTTGAACTGCGGCTGCTCGACCACCAGGCCATCGACCGTGACCCAGCCGCCTTCGATATACATCTCGGCCTCCCGGCGAGAGCAGCCAAGCTGTTCGATAAGGCGTTTGGACAGGCGGACGGGTTCGGACATGACGACAATTCGCAAAGGCAGGGAAAGACCAGCATTGTACCTGCCCGCGCGCAAGAGGGGCTGGGAATCTGTGTCATTTACGCCGTTTTGCGCAGGCGCATGTGCAGCAACGGGTAGGGCTGCCCCAGGCCGTCGGTTGCCGAGCGGCCAATCACCTCAAAGCCTTCATGCAGGTAAAAGCCCAAGGCTTGCGGGTTCTGCTCGTTGACGTCCAGTCGCTCGGCATTCAGTTCGTCGATGGCGTAGTGCAGCAGGCGCTTGCCGACCCCTTTGCCCCGGTATTCAGGTGCGACGAACAGCATGTCCACGCGCCCGTTGGCGACCCCGGCAAAGCCACAAATGCGTTGCCGGTCCTTGCAGCAGATCAGCATCACCGCGTCGAGGTAGCGGCGCAGCACCTGTTCACGCAACAAAAGGATGTAGCCCTCTGGAAGGAAGTCGTGGGTGGCACGTACAGAGTCCTCCCACACCTGTACCAGCTCGCTGTAGTCGCACAAGCGCGGGGTTTGCAGCGTCAGTGGCGATTGCATGCCGGTGTTCCTCCTGGGTGATAAGGAAAACATAGCAGGCCAACCACTGGTCGGCTTTTGCGTGTGCCGCTTGAAGCGCTGTGCGCGGGGGTCTATTAATTAGACGTGGGAAAAATTCCCACGCAAAGAAAAGAAAAACTGAATTCAAAGATTCCCGACTTGATTTGGCGTTTCTCGTGGCGACGACCTGGAGACGGACTATGCAAATCCACCTGCTGTTCAAGAAGGCTTTACTGGCGGCTGCCGTAGCTGGCGTGCTGTCGACGTCCATTGTTTTGATCCCTGACTCTATTTCTCATGGCTCAAGCGCCTACGCCAAAGATGGCGGCGGTGGTGGCGGCGGTGGTCATGGTGGCGGCGGAGGCCACGGTGGTGGTGGCGGCAGTGGCGGCGGCGGTGGCCACGGTGGTGGCGGTGGCGGTGGCGGTGGCGGCGGTGGTGGCCACGGTGGTGGCGGCGGAAGTGGCGGTGGTGGCGGCCATGGTGGCGGCGGCAGCGGCGGCGGTGGTGGCCACGGTGGTGGTGGCGGCAGCGGCAGCGGTGGTGGCCACGGCAGTGGCGGCGACGGCGGTGGCCATGCCGGCAACAGTGGCAGCGGCCATGACGGCCAGGGCCACGACGGCCGCGGTCGCGATGGCAGGGATCACGACGGCAACTCGAACTCTGGGCGCAGCAGCAATCATGCTGAAGCGGGTGACGATCATGGCAATCACGTTGGTGGTGAGCCCGGTGATGATCACGGCAATCACGTTGGCGGTGAGCCCGGTGACGATCATGGCAACCATGTTGGCGGTGAGCCCGGGGATGATCATGGTAATCATGTCGGCGGTGAGCCTGGCGATGATCATGGCAATCACGTTGGTGGTGAACCTGGTGATGATCACGGCAACCATGTGGGTGGCGAACCGGGTGATGACCACGGTGTTCATGCCGGCGGCGAGGTCGGGGATGACAACAGCAGAAGCTGATTGGTCCTGATCCGAATTGGCCCATACAAAACCCAAGGGACGGGTTTTGTATGAGCAGGTTCCAGCCTGCTCGGCCTTTATCACGTCCTGGCAATGAGCACTGACAGCTTTTTCTCATTCCTCTCGGGAAGTGGTTGCAGTTCGTGTGGGATGTTTTCCCGCGTCGTATACTGGGTTCATCTGTCAAGGAATGCGCTCAATGCAATCGCCCACCTTACCCCCGTCGATGTTAAGCGCACTGCGGCGTGTCATGCGCCCGCTGGTGCGCCTGATGCTGCGCAAAGGGGTGACCTATACGATGTTCGCCGACTTGCTCAAAGAAGTGTTCGTCGACGTGGCCCATCGTGAGTTTCGCCTGGACGACGCTGCGCCGACGGACAGCCGCATCAGCCTGCTCACAGGCGTACATCGCAAGGATGTACGGCGGCTGCGCAATGAAAGTGACACGTCGACCGCCGCCCTACCGGAAAACATCACCTTAGGTGCACAGTTGGTCAATGTATGGACCAACTGCAAGCCGTTCTGCTCGGCGTCTGGCCAGGCGTTAGCGCTGCCGCGGCTGGCGAGTGTCGGCGGAGATTGTTCTTTCGATGCCCTGGTGGCGAAGATCAGCACCGACATCCGCGGGCGGGTGGTGCTGGACGAGTGGTTGCGCCTGGGCGTCGTCCGGGTCGATGAGCAAGACTGTGTTCATCTGGAAGCCCAGGCATTCGTGCCGCAGAAGGGCTTCGATGAAAAGGCGGCTTACTTCGGCCACAACCTGCATGACCATGCTTGCGCCGCAGTCCATAACCTGAGTGGCGAAGGCCAGCCATTTTTCGAGCGCAGTGTGCACTACGATGCCTTGAGCGTGGCCAGCGTCGACAAATTTCGTGAAGTGGTCGCCAAGGATGGCATGCAGCTGCTGCTTGCCTTCAGCCGGATCGCGGCAGACCTGGAAAACGTCGATGTACCCAGTACCGAGCAACGCCAGCGCATCACTGTCGGGCTTTATTTCTACACTGAGGCCACTGACCCCGAATTGTCGAAGACGCCAGACCCATGACTTTCCTCGCGCGCTGCCTCAGTGTCATCACGCTCGCCCTGGTTTTCGGGGTGAGCCTGGTGGCGCCTGCCGAGGTGGCCGCAGCACCGGTTTGTGTCAGCCGTGACGAAGTGGGCATGGCCGGTGCCGCTGGCTTGCAGTTTCCGGGCGGCGTGGGCGGTACCGGGGCCAAGACCGGCGGTGTCGGTGGTACGGGTGTACGCAGTGAAAACGGCGGTGTCGGCGGCACTGGCGCGCCACTGCCGCAACGCCCCGGTGGCACAGGCGGTACTGGCGCGGTGGCCGAAGGTGTGGATGGCACCTACTTCGATCACAGCCACGGTGGCGTAGGCGGTACCGGTGCGCCGATCCAGCGCCCGGGCGGCACTGGCGGCACCGGCATCGTTGGCACCATCACCGGGTTTGCCTCGATCTGTGTCAACGGCATGGAAGTGCACTACGGCAAGGACGTACCGGTGAGTGAAAACGGTGTGCCAGCCAGCAGTGGTCACCTGGCGATCGGGCAGGTGGTGGCGGTGGAGGCATTTGCCACCCAGCGCGGCCTGCAAGCAGGGCGTATCTCGATCCTCAATGTCTTCGAAGGGCCGCTGACGGCGCTGCCCAATGCGTCGGCACCTCTGCGGGTGATGGGCCAGCCGGTGCGGCTTGCTGCAGGCGCGCGGGTAGCGGAAGGGCTACGCCCGGGCGAGCCGGTCAAGGTTAGCGGCCTGCGTGACGCCCAAGGCGAGGTGGTGGCGACCCGTATCGAACGGGCGCCGGGCCTGAAGGAAGCCAGTGCTATCGGTGCGGTCGATCGCCCAGGCAGTCTTCAGGGGCTGAAGCTGGGAACCCGCGTAGCCCCCGCACGGGAAGTGCTGGTGCGCGGCCAGTGGACCGGGCGCCAACTGGAAGTGGCGCAAACCCGTCCAGACCCGAGCCTGCCTTTTGCTGGCCGTGTCCAGCAGGCAGTGGTCGAGGGGCTGGTGCAGCGCGCGCAGGCACGGCAATTGGTGGTCGCTGGCATCAATGTGACGCTGGGGCAGGGCACCGTGATCGTCGGCAAGCAGGCGCTCGATCAACGTGTTCGGGTGAGCGGGGTGCTCAGTGGTAATCACGAGCTGCGGGCTACCCGTGTGGAGTTCCAGGATGAGCTTGGCGACAACCCGGACAGAGGCCATTCGGGGCGTGGCGGCGGGCACGACACCAATGATTCGGGTGGCTCCAGCAGCAGCGGGCATGGCAGCAGCGATGCGGCCAGCGTGCGCAGTGAAAGCAGTGACGATCACAGTGGCCGCGGCTCCGTTGTCGAAGATGATCACAGCGGGCGCAGTGACGTTGAAGACTCCAGTGGGGATGGCAGTTCTGAACGCGTGGACAAGTCTGGCAAGTCAGAACATGTCGAGACGGTGGAGCAGCCTGAGAGCAGCAACAGTGGCCGTTCCGAACGGGTAGAAAAGGTCGAAGTCGAAAAGGTGGAAAAGGTCGAGAAAGTTGAGAAGGTTGAGAAAGTTGAGAAGGTTGAGAAAGTTGAAAAGGTTGAGAAGGTTGAGAAGGTTGAAAAAGTAGAGAAAGTCGAAAAGCCCGAAAAAGTTGAGAAGGTCGAGAAAGTAGAGAAAGTCGAAAAGGTTGAGAAAGTCGAGAAGCCAGAGAAGG
Source organism: Pseudomonas sp. NPDC089392 (assembly GCF_044749595.1). Taxonomy (NCBI): domain Bacteria; kingdom Pseudomonadati; phylum Pseudomonadota; class Gammaproteobacteria; order Pseudomonadales; family Pseudomonadaceae; genus Pseudomonas; species Pseudomonas sp. NPDC089392. The sequence continues at coordinate 66,533 of NZ_JBIVIF010000019.1, read as the reverse complement.
TCGAGAAGGTAGAAAGAGTCGAGAAGATAGAGAAGGTCGAAGTACCTGAGAAAGTCGAAAAGGTAGAGAAAGTAGAGCGGGTAGAAAAAGTCGAAAAGGTCGAGACGGCTGAAAAAGTAGAGCACCCAGAGCGATCTGGGCGTTAGCCAACTAGGCTGGGTAGGTCCTACCACACTTCCCGACGGGTACTGAGGTGCCGATGAGACCTGCGCTTCCTCTTCTTGCCTGCATGTTGTCATGTACCAGTGCATCGGCCTTGGCCGATACCTTCAGCATCGCCACGGGCATGGACTATTCAAGTGGCGACTATGGCACCGGCACCACTTCGGAAATCTGGTACGTCCCGGTAGTCGGCAAATATGAGACCGGCCCCATGACCTACAAGGTGACCGTGCCCTGGTTGCGCATCACCAACCCCGAAGTGGGCCCCAATGGTGACCCTTTGCCCGGGGGCTGCCGGGATGTGGAAAGCGGGTTGGGCGACACGGTTGCCAGTGCCGGCTATGCCTTGCTCGATGGCAGTGACGGCGGCGTGATGCTCGACCTGATCGGCAAGGTCAAATTCCCCACCGCCGATGAGGATCAATGCCTGGGTACCGGTGAGTACGACTACACCGCCCAGGTTGATATCGCCAAGGGCTTTGGCCCGGTTACCGGCTTCGCCACCTTGGGTTGGAAGAAGTTCGGCGACCCGCCCGATAGCGATTTCGACGACCCGGTATTTGCCAGCCTCGGCTTTGCATTTCCTGTGGCTACAGGCACTTCGGCGGGCGCCTCCTACGATTGGCGGCAGAAAGTGGTCTCGACTGGCTCGCAGATTCAGGAACTGACACTGTTTCTCACCCACAAGCTCAGCCAGCAGTGGAAAGTGCAACTGTATGCGGTTAAAGGCTTTTCCGATGCCAGCCCGGATGCGGAGGGCGGAGTGATGCTGTTTCACTCGTTCTGACGAAAAAGGTTCTTCATGGAAAGTTGGGGAGGAGTGGCTTCGGTTTGCTCGTCGGGGAGGTGGGGTCAGGGCTTCCAGGTGCATGGCTGGGGATTTGAGGTGATGCACAGATCGAGCGCCGCCCGCGCGGCGCTTCGCAGCACAAGGCTGCTCCTACATCTGTTTCGGGCCAGTCACGCCTGTGAGGTCACCGCTGTCCGCCTTGTTTGTTCCCTTTGATATCGATGGGAACGCCGTTGCTCTTCATCGATCTTCAGCCATGCGCCAAGGCTGCAACCCACCTGGCACAGGAATAACTGGCCCGAAACAGATGTAGGAGCAGCCTTGCGCTGCGAAGCGCCGCGCGGGCGGCGCTCGATCTCACAGGTGCTGAAAGTCTTGTGACAAGCCCCTGGCAGCCGAGATGCCTTATCAAATCAGGCATAAAAAAGCCCCTGCACCGATCATTCCCTATGAGGAACGCCGGGGCAGGGGCTTTTTATGCCACAGCCGCCTTAGATAGGCTCAGCCCACATATCGTATTCATCGGCATCCACCACACGGCAGCGCACTTTGTCACCCGGCTTGAAGCCATGGTCGCCGTCGATGAACACGCTGCCGTCGATTTCCGGGGCATCGAAGAAGCTGCGGCCAACCGAACCTTGCTCCTCGACTTCGTCGATCAGCACCTCGATTTCCTTGCCGATGCGCAGCTGCAGGCGGGCAGTGCTGATGGCCTGCTGATGGGCCATGAAGCGATCCCAGCGCGCCTGCTTGACGTCGTCCGGTACTTCTTCCAGGCCCAGGTCGTTAGCCGGGGCGCCTTCCACTGGCGAGTACTGGAAGCAGCCCACGCGGTCGAGCTGGGCTTCGGTCAGCCAGTCCAGCAGGTACTGGAAGTCTTCCTCGGTCTCGCCCGGGAAGCCGACGATGAAGGTGGAGCGGATTACCAGCTCAGGGCACTGCTCGCGCCAGTTTTTGATGCGCGCCAGGGTGCGGTCTTCGAAGGCCGGGCGTTTCATGGCCTTGAGCACTTTCGGGCTGGCGTGCTGGAACGGGATGTCCAGGTACGGCAGGATCTTGCCGGCGGCCATCAGCGGGATCACGTCGTCAACGTTCGGGTACGGGTACACATAGTGCAGGCGTACCCAGGCGCCCAGGCTGCTCAGGGCCTCGCACAGCTCGAGCATGCGGGTCTTGACCGGGCGGCCGTTCCAGAAGTCGGTCTTGTACTTGACATCGACGCCGTAGGCGCTGGTGTCCTGGGAAATCACCAGGATCTCCTTGACCCCGGCCTTGACCAGGCGCTCGGCCTCGCTCAGCACTTCACCTACCGGGCGGCTGACCAGCTTGCCGCGCATCGACGGGATGATGCAGAAGCTGCAGCTGTGGTTGCAGCCTTCGGAAATCTTCAGGTACGCATAATGGCGCGGGGTCAGCTTGACGCCCTGTGGCGGTACCAGGTCGATCAGCGGGTTGTGGTCCTGGCGCGGCGGCACCACTTCGTGCACGGCGTTGACCACCTGCTCGTACTGCTGCGGGCCGGTGACCGACAACACGCTAGGGTGTACATCACGGATGCTGCCTTCCTCGACACCCATGCAGCCGGTGACGATGACCTTGCCGTTTTCCTTGATCGCTTCGCCGATCACTTCAAGCGACTCGGCCTTGGCGCTGTCGATGAAGCCGCAGGTGTTGACCACCACTACGTCGGCGTCCTCGTAGGTGGGCACGACTTCATAGCCTTCCATGCGCAGCTGGGTCAGGATGCGCTCGGAATCGACCAGGGCTTTTGGGCAACCCAGGCTTACGAAACCTACCTTGGGGGTGGCGGGCGTGGTGGACATGACTAACCTCGGTATTGAATGCAGGTCGCCCGGCCAGAATCGGGGGCGATCTTGACGGGCGCTTTTGGCGCCTCTGATCAAAAAGTGCGCAATTCTAGCGAGCGCAGGGTCGCTTGACCAGCAGAAATACGACGAACGCTGCGCTATGCTTCGCGCCGTTGCGCCAGGGTGCCTTCGAGGGCCTGGTGGCAAAGTGAATACTAAAGGCCGTGAAGGCCGTCTGCGGGAGTGGTCGATGGTTCAGGCAAGCAGTCACGCTGAGGGCGGGCACGAGGGGAAGCAGGGCGCGGCGCGGTCGCTGGGCCTGCTCGTGGCGGCGGTCGGGGTGGTTTATGGCGATATCGGCACCAGCCCGTTGTATACCCTCAAGGAAGTGTTCAGCGGCGGTTACGGGGTGCCGGTCAACCATGACGGCGTACTGGGGATCCTGTCGCTGATCTTGTGGTCGCTGCTGTGGGTAGTGTCGTTCAAGTACGTGATGTTCATCCTGCGCGCCGACAACCAGGGCGAGGGCGGCACCATGGCGCTGACAGCGCTGGCGCGGCGGGCTACGGCGGCCTACCCGCGGTTGCGTACGTTGATGGTGGTGTGCGGGTTGATTGGCGCTTCATTGTTTTACGGCGACAGCATGATCACCCCGGCGGTGTCGGTGCTGTCGGCCGTGGAGGGCATGGGCCTGGCGTTCGACGGCATCGACCACTGGGTGGTGCCGATTTCGCTGGTAGTGCTGGTGGCGCTGTTCCTGGTGCAGAAGCACGGCACCGAGAAAATCGGCAAGCTGTTCGGCCCGATCATGGTCGCCTGGTTCGTGGCCCTGGGTGCATTGGGCGTGCATGGCATCTCGCAGAGCCCGGAAGTGCTCAAGGCGTTCAACCCGGGCTGGGCAGTGAACTTCTTCGTTGTTCACCCGGGCATGGGTGTGGCCATTCTCGGTGCGGTGGTGCTGGCACTGACCGGCGCCGAGGCGCTGTACGCCGACATGGGCCACTTTGGCCGCAAGCCAATCGCCCGGGCCTGGTTCATCCTGGTGCTGCCAGCGCTGGTGCTCAACTATTTTGGCCAGGGTGCGCTACTGCTGCAAAACCCGGAGGCTGCGCGTAACCCGTTCTACCTGCTGGCGCCGAGTTGGGCACTTCTACCGTTGGTCGGGCTGGCCACCATGGCCACGGTGATCGCCTCGCAGGCGGTGATATCCGGGGCCTTCTCCCTGACCCGCCAGGCCATCCAGTTGGGCTACATCCCACGCATGCAGATCCAGCACACCTCCAGTGACGAGCAGGGGCAGATCTACATTGGTGCGGTGAACTGGACGCTGATGGTTGGCGTGGTGCTGCTGGTTATCGGCTTCGAGTCGTCCGGCGCCCTGGCGGCGGCCTACGGTGTGGCGGTGACCGGTACCATGCTGATGACCACCATCCTGGTTTCGTCGGTGATGCTGCTGCTGTGGAAGTGGCCGCCGGTGCTGGCGGTGCCGATCCTGGTGGGCTTCCTGTTCGTCGACGGGCTGTTCTTTGCCGCCAACGTGCCGAAAATTTTCCAGGGCGGTGCATTCCCGGTATTGGCCGGCGGTGTTCTGTTCCTGTTGATGAGCACCTGGAAGCGCGGCAAGCAGATCCTGGTCGAGCGCATCGACGAAGGCGCGCTGCCGTTGCCGCTGTTCATCAGCAGTATCCGCATTCAGCCGCCGCACCGGGTCGAAGGCACGGCGGTATTCCTCACCGCACGCTCCGATGCCGTGCCCCATGCGTTGTTGCACAACATGCTGCATAACCAGGTGCTGCACAGCCAGGTGGTGCTGTTGACCGTGGTCAGCGAAGACCGGCCGCGGGTGTCGGAGCAGGAGCGCTTTGAGGTGGAAGCTTACGGCGACGGCTTCTTCCGCGTGCTGCTGCACTTTGGTTTCATGGATGAGCCAGACGTGCCGGCGGCATTGAAGCTGTGCCACCTGGATGACCTGGACTTCACCCCGATGCGCACCACCTACTTCCTCAGCCGCGAGACGGTGATTGCTTCACGGCTGGAGGGGATGTCGCGCTGGCGGGGCAACCTGTTTGCGTTCTTGCTGAAGAATGCCAACGGTAACCTGCGCTTCTTCAACCTGCCGCTGAACCGGGTGATCGAGCTGGGGACCCAAGTCGAGATCTGAATCTGCGCCAAGGCGCGGTCCCTGTAGGAGCGGCCTTGTGCCGCGAATGGGCCGCAAAGCGGCCCCACGGTTTCAGCATCAACACCGAAATCGCCGGGGCTGCTTTGCAGCCCATTCGCGGCACAAGGCCGCTCCTACATCGACCGCGTCGCCTGTAGGAGCGGGTTAACCAACGGCTATCAGTTCTGCGCCGCCACGCTCGACTTGCCCTGGCGCGTTTCGATCTCGCCAATCAAGCGTTTGGCCAGCGCCGGGTAGTTCTCATCGAAGTGGTGCCCGCCGGGCAGCTTCAGGCGTTCACCCACAGCGGTCTTTTCGGTGCAACCGCTCTCGTCGGTCTCCTCCACGCCATACACGCACACCACCTTGGACGCTGGCAGTCTGGCCATTTCCGGCCCGGTTGGCGCCTCTTGGCCTTCCTTGCCCAGCCAACCCTCAACCTCGATCTCGAAGCTGCCACTGCGGGCAAAGGCCAGCAACATCACCGCGTCGATACGCTGCTGGTCCTCCACCGGCAGGCGGTTGTAGATGGCCGGCAGCACGTCGGCACCGAACGAATAACCGGTCAGCACAAAGCGTTTGGTGCCCCACTTCTGCCGGTAATGCTGCATCAGCTCGGACAAGTCGGCGGCGCTTTGTTCCGGGGTCTTGTGCTGCCAGTAGTAGCGCAGCGTGTCGATGCCCACCACCGGGTAGCCCAGCTTGGCCATTTCCCCGGCCACGTCGCGGTCCAGGTCGCGCCAGCCGCCATCACCGGAGAGGAACAGGGTGACCGTGTCGGTGGTCTGCCCGGCCGGCACTTCGACCACGGGGATGGCCAGGGCATTGCCGTCATGGCCGACCAAGGCCTGGGTCAGCTGGGCCTTGAGCACTTGTGGCAGGTGGATGTCGTAGTCGCTGATGCTGGTTTCGGCATTGGCCTGGTCGCGCACGAAGGCGGCGCTGGCGTCATCGGGGTTGTCGTTCCAGGCGACGTTCCAGTGACCGTGGGCGGCAGACTTGGGCAGCGCAGCCGCGCAGCCGGGTTGCTCGACGGTGAAGTCCACGGAAATCGCCCGGGCCTTGTCATCGGTCTGGCTGGCCAGCCAGCGCCAGGCCTGCGCGGCACCAGGGCCGATACCGGCGACCAGGGTCGGCTTCTCTGGCAATTGCGTCAGGGCCTGGTCCATGGCCTGTTGCTGCTTGCCGCAGTCGTTCGGCGGCAGGATCACCTGCACCAACTGGGCTTCGCCGGCCTGGGCCAGGTCCAGCAGCTGCTTGTCGGTCAGCGCCTGGTCCTGGGGCACACCGATGGCCACCCGGACCTTGGGGTGTACGCCAGGGGTAACGCGAGTGATGCTGGTGTCATTGATACTCAGTTGCTCAAGACGCGCCTCGGGGGCCGGACGCGTCCACAACCAGAACGCCGCAGCACCGCCCAAGGCAGCCAGCAGCAGGGGAACCAGCAGGTACAACCAATAGCGACGGGTCATCAACGTTTCACCAATCCAGTCAGGCCACCAGCGATCAGGGCGGCGGTGTCGGCCAGCGCCACCAGCGGGTCAAGCCCGGCTGGCACGGCCATGTAACGGGGTTCCCAGTCCGGCTGGAACTTGTCCTTGAAGCGCCGCAGGCCCTGGAAGTTGTAAAGCTGTTCGCCCCGGCGGAACACCATCGAGCCCAGGCGCTGGGTCAAAGGTGCACCACGGCGTGGCTGCAGGCCGGAAAGCGGGACCATGCCCAGGCTGAAGCGCGCATATTCATGGCTTTTGTAGTGCAGGATCAGGCCGATCATCATGAATTCCATGGTCAGCTTGGGTGCCTCGGGGTGCGCACGCATCAGGTCGAGGCTGGCCAGTTCGTTGCCATGGGTCTCCAGCAGGTTGGCAAAGGCCACCGGCCGGCCTTGGAAACGAATCAGGGCAATGCGGAAGTGCTGCAGGTATTCCGGGCTGAAGCGCCCCAGCGAGAAGCCTTTCTCGCGCACGTTCTTGCTGCCGAGCCAGGCGTCGGAAATGTCCTTCAGCTCTGCCAGCGGGGCGTGGCCAGGTTCGTGGATTTCCAGGCTCAGGCCATCACGCCCGCCACGGTTCCAGGTGTAGCGCAGGTCCTTCATTTCCTTGCCCTTGGCTTCCAGGTCGAAGCGGCGCAAATCGACCCGGGCTTCCTCGCCCAGCTTCAATGCGGTCAGGCCGATGTCCATGTAGAACGGCAGGTTTTCCGCGCGCACCTGGTAGAACACCGGCCGCGCGTGGTGCAGGTCGCACAGGTCACGGAACTGCCAGATCATCTCGGCACGTTCCTGGGCGGGGCCGATCGGGTCGTACAGGGCCACCAGGCTGCGGCCGCGCCGGGCGTACATGAGGAAGGCATTGTCACGGGGGTGGAACAGCAACGCCTTGTCGCCGGTCAGGGCCAGGCCGCCATCGGGCTGGTCAGAGGCCAGCAGGATACGGTTGGCCCGCTGCAGCTCCTGTTCATCGGGCAGGTGGATTACCGGTGGTGCGGTGCGCAGCAGCCAGGTCAAGGCCAGGGCGGCCAGCAGCAAGGCGCTGCCCATGGCGGCGCGCAGGCCACGCGGGGCGTCTGCATCAAGGGTGAACTGCCACCACAGCTGATGGCTGTAGGGCACATCCTGGTAGGCGAACAGCAACAGCCATACCGATGCACCCACCGCGCAGGCGCTGGCCACCAGGAACACTGGCGAGAACGGCAGCTCCAGCAGGCGGCTGGGGCGGTAGAAGGAGCGGCGGAACAGGGCGAGCAGGGCGGCGGTGAAGGTCAGCAGGCAGGCCTCCTCCCAGTCAAAGCCCTTGAGCAGCGACAGCAGGGCGCCGACCAGCAACAGCACGGTGGTCAGCAGCCAGGCGGCGGACAGGCGCCGGCGCAGGCCCTGGGCCAGCAGCAGGCATAGCACGCCGATCAGGCTGGCGCCGAAGTGCGAAGCATCAATCAGGCGGTGCGGCACCAGGAAGCCCATGTGCTCCAGGCGTGTGTCGATTTCGGGCGTGGCACCGGAGAACAGCAGTACCACACCGGACAGGAACACCAGGATCGACAGGATGGGGGCGGCCAGCCCGGAGGCTGCCTTGATGGCCTGTTGCGCGAACAGCAAGCGCCGGGCCTCATTGGCCAGCAGCAACACACAGGCCAGCAGCAGTGGCAGCACTACATAGATCAGCCGATAGAGCAGCAGGGCGGCGGCCAGTGGGGCGGCACCGAGCTGGTCGGCAAAGGCCGCCAGCAGGATCGCTTCGAACACCCCGACGCCGCCCGGTACGTGGCTGAGCACGCCAGCAGCCAGGGCCAGCAGGTACACCAGCACAAACGCACCGAAAGGCGGTGCTTCAGGCAGCAGCAGATACAGCACGGTGGCGGCAGCGGCGACATCCAGCGCGGTAATCAGCAATTGCAGGCCTGCCAGGCGCGCACCCGGCAGGCGCAGTGTACGGCGGCCCACTTGCACCAGCAGGTTATTGGTCAGCGGTTGCTCGGCCAGGCGCCTGCGGTACAAGCCAAACACCAGCAGGGCGCATGCCACCAGCACGGCGGTGGCAATACTTGCCAGCAGGCCAGGCGCCAACCCCAGTGCGGTAGAGGCCGCATGCAGGTCACTCAGGGTTGCCAAGGCGGCAAGGGGCGGCAACGCGCAGCCCAGCGACAGGCTGGCGAAAACGGTCATTCGTGCGACTTCGCCAGCGCCTAGCCCTTGGCGTGCGTACAGCCGGTAGCGCACGGAGCCGCCCGAGAGCATCGACAAGCCAATGGCGTTGCCGATGGCAAAGGCGCTGAAGCCACCCAGCACCATGCTGCGGGCCGGCAGTTTCACACCGGCGTAGCGGCTGGCCGACCACTCGTAGCCTAGCAAGATCGCGAAGCCGATCACGGTCACCAGCAAGGCACCCAGCAACGCCTGGGTCGGCACGCTGAGCATGGCGTCGTGCAAGGCATAGATGTCCAGCTCGCTCAGCAGGTGGCGGCAGGCAATCAAGGCCATGGTGAACAGCACCAGGGTCACTACCAGGCTGATTGGCTGACGGTAGCGGCTCAAGCGTTCGAGCAGGGGCAGCCGTTGCACAGCACCGGGCAGCGCCGAGGCGAGCGGCACCGGAGGTTCGGGGTTGTGCGTAGTCATGGGGTGCCCCGGGCATGCAGCGCGAGGTGGGGGGAAGGTGCGGCCAATTGAAAGTCCTTTAGGAAAACGTATCCAATGGTACTCCGGCCTCAGGCGCTTTCAGCGGCTTGGCAGGGTTAAAGATAGTTCATCCAAGGGGCGACACCTCAAGCCTGCGGTTTGGCTGGAGGGAGGGGAAGTTCCAGGCGACGAAAAGCAGGGAGGGTAAAGCAACAAACCCCGCGCTGCTGTTAAACAGGCGGGGTTTGTTCTGACGAATATGGTTGCGGGAGCCGGATTTGAACCGACGACCTTCGGGTTATGAGCCCGACGAGCTACCAGGCTGCTCCATCCCGCGTCAGTGGGGCGCATTCTACAGTTTGGTGATTAGGTGTCAAGAATTTTTTGATGTGAGGGCTACCAGGCGTATGTCTTGGGTCGTGAGGTGGTGCGCAAATCGAGCGCCGCCCGCGCGGCGCTTCGCGGCACAAGGCCGCTTCCACATCTGTTTCGGGCCAGTTATGCCTGTGCCAGAGGCGCGCGCGCCTGGGTACATGGCTGGAGAACGATGAAGAGCAACGGCATCCCCTTCAATATTGAATGGAGCGCACAAGGCGGACAGCGGTGACCTCACAGGCGTGACTGGCCCGAAACAGACAGTGGGAGCGGGCTTGCCCCGCGAAGCGCCGCGCGGGCGGCGCTCGATCTCATAGGCGCCACAACTACATCGACGAACACCTACCAGCCCAGACGCCTTTTTCAAGCACAAACAAAAAGGCCACTGCGTTAACAGTGGCCTTTTCTTGAATCTGGTTGCGGGAGCCGGATTTGAACCGACGACCTTCGGGTTATGAGCCCGACGAGCTACCAGGCTGCTCCATCCCGCGCCTGTGGAATCGAATTCTACAGTTCGTAGCGCACGTGTCAAGCGTTACCATTTGATTTATCGACACTTTTTCAAATCGTCTTTTTCGCGCGCAAAGAAAAAGGCCACTGCGTTAACAGTGGCCTTTTCTCGAATCTGGTTGCGGGAGCCGGATTTGAACCGACGACCTTCGGGTTATGAGCCCGACGAGCTACCAGGCTGCTCCATCCCGCGCCTGTGAGATCGAATTCTACGGATTTACCCACTGATGTCAAGCAATTGTTTTGGAAAAACCTTTTTTGTTCAAACCCTTAGCGTTTGATAACAGGAGGCAGTGCAGGCGCGGCGGGGCTTTCAGGCCGATTATCGTGTGGCAATGCGGGTGAGGTGTTTCAGAGCAGGGCGCATGCGATACTATCTGTATGAATCTACAGTACTGACGGTCATCCATGTCCTTGCGCAAGATCATCCACGTCGACTGCGATTGTTTCTATGCCGCGATCGAGATGCGTGACGACCCGCGCCTGGCCGGGCGGCCAATGGCGGTGGGGGGCTCGCCCGACCACCGTGGGGTGATCGCCACGTGCAACTATGAAGCGCGTGCCTATGGTGTGCGTTCGGCCATGTCGTCGCGGCATGCGTTGAAGCTGTGCCCCGACCTGTTGATCGTCAAGCCGCGTTTCGAGGCCTACCGTGAGGCCTCGCGGGAAATCCACACGATCTTCCGTGACTACACCGAGCTGATCGAGCCGCTGTCGCTGGACGAGGCCTACCTGGATGTGAGCGACAGCCAGTGGTACGCGGGCAGCGCCACGCGCATTGCCGAGGATATCCGCCGGCGCGTCGCCCGCACCTTGCATATCACCGTGTCTGCGGGCGTGGCGCCGAACAAGTTCCTGGCCAAGATTGCCAGCGACTGGCGCAAGCCCAATGGCTTGTTCGTGATTACCCCTGGCGAGGTCGAAGCATTCGTGGCCGTCTTGCCGGTGGCCAGGTTGCACGGGGTGGGCAAGGTGACGGCAGACAAGCTGGCGCGGCTGGGTATCGAAACCTGCCTTGAGCTGCGCGAATGGTCACGGCTGGCGCTGGTGCGCGAATTCGGCAGTTTTGGTGAGCGTTTGTGGGGGCTGGCGCGGGGTATGGATGAGCGGGCGGTGCACACTGACAGCCGCCGGCAGTCGGTCAGCGTGGAAAACACCTACGACACCGACCTGCCGGACCTGGCCAGTTGCCTGGCGCGGTTGCCCGAACTGCTGGAAAGCCTGAACGAACGCATCGCCCGCATGGACAGCAGTTACCGGCCCGACAAACCCTTCGTCAAGGTCAAGTTCCATGATTTCAGCCAGACCACCCTGGAGCAGGCGGGGGCGGGCAGGGACCTGGAAAGCTATCGGCAGTTGCTGGGGCAGGCGTTCGCCCGCGGTGGCAAGCCAGTGCGCCTGCTGGGGGTAGGGGTGAGGTTGCGCGATTTGCGCGGGGCGCATGAACAGCTGGAGTTGTTCCCGCCTAAATAAAGAAAGCAGCCTGCGCGGTCGATGTAGGAGCGGCCTTGCGTCGCGATGGGCTGCGAAGCAGCCCCAGGATTTCAGCTTTGATGCATGAATTGCTGGGGCTGCTTCGCAGCCCATCGCGACGCAAGGCCGCTCCTACAAGGGTATCGCGTCAGTCAGCGAGGGTAGGTGCCGGGTTACTGCACGCCCGGGTCAGCCACCAACCGCCCAGTGGCCTTGGTCAGCGTCTGCAGAAACTCCTGCTGCAACTCCGGATCGTTGCGGGTCAGCTCGATCAGGCTTTGTTCCATTTCACTGGCTTCTTCTTCAAGGCCCAGCTCGGACAAGCGCTTGACCCGATGTACCCACTGGCCGACATCGTCATCTTCGAGGTCATCGAAGATCAGCTCATGGGCTTCGAGCAGCTTGTTGCGCAGGGTGGCGCTGACCAGCAGGCTGGCATCGCCACGTACCGCGTTTTCCTCGTCGAGCACTTGCAGGTGCAAGGTGCCGACGTGGTTGAGGTTCTGCTCCGAAAACGGGCTGTCCAGCAGGTTCAGGCGCAGTACGCCGTTCCTGTCGGTGGTCAGCTCGTGGGTCATCTTGCCAGCCTTGACCTCGACCAGGCGTTCGCTCCAGGGCAGGCTGGTGGATTCCTCGCGCTTGCCCTTCTGCACTTCGCTGATGCCGGCCAGGTTCTGCTGGGCGCGGCCATGGGACGGCACGTTCATGAACGGGTTGAGCCCGTCCACGCCGTAGCTGAGCCAGTCGTGGGTGATGCTTTCTGGCAGGTTGCCCAGGGCAAAGACATTGACCACGTTGGCGCCGACGCCTGCCACTATGGCCACCGCACCCAGCGGGATCTCGTAGATCTCCCGCCAGGGTTGGTAAGGCGTGTAGCGGTCGTAACGACGGGTCACTTCGAACTCGGTGATTTCAAAGCGCTTCTGCTCATGCACGCGCACACGTCGCTGCGGAAGCTCCATCACCTTCGGCTCGCCGACATCGATCTGCAGGGTGTGCTCGAGCAATTTGCGCTCGACGCGCTCCTCATGGTCGCTGCGCTGGGACATCTGGTTGGCGCAGCCGCTGACGAGCAGGGCGCCGCAAAGAGCGGTGCCCCCCAGGGTAAAGGTACTTCGCTTGAACATGATCACTCGTGCATTGGTTATCAGCGGCGAACGCGGGCCTGCAGGAAGGTCAGCACTTCATTGAGCGGCAATGCCTGGGCGTCCTGCTCGGTGCGGTGCTTGTACTCCAGGTTGCCATCGGCCAGGCCGCGATCGCTGACGACGATGCGGTGCGGGATGCCGATCAGCTCCATGTCGGCAAACTTGATGCCTGGGCTGGTCTTCTTGTCGCGGTCGTCCAGCAGCACCTCGAAGCCGGCAGCAGTCAGTTCGGCGTACAGCTTGTCGGTTGCCTCGCGAACCACTTCAGTTTCGTAGCGCAGCGGTACCAGGGCGATCTGGAATGGGGCCAGAGCGTCGTTCCAGATGATGCCCTTGTCGTCGTAGCTCTGCTCGATGGCAGCCGCGACCACGCGGGAAACGCCGATGCCATAGCAGCCCATCGACAGCACGACTGGCTTGCCGTTTTCGCCCAGTACCTGGCACTTCAGCGCCTCGCTGTACTTGGTGCCCAGCTGGAAGATGTGGCCCACTTCGATGCCGCGCTTGATCACCAGGGTGCCCTGGCCATCCGGGCTTGGGTCGCCTTCGACCACGTTACGCAGGTCGGCAACCTGTGGCACTGGCAGGTCACGCTCCCAGTTCACGCCAAAGTAATGCTTGTCGTCGATGTTGGCGCCGATGCCGAAGTCGCTCATCAGGGCGACCGAACGGTCGATGATGCATTCCAGCGGCAGGTTCAGCGGGCCGAGCGAGCCGGCACCGGCGCCAATGGCGTCGCGCAGTTCGGCTTCGGTGGCCATGACCAGCGGGTCGGCTACCTGTTCCAGCTTGGTGGCCTTGATTTCGTTCAGTTCGTGGTCGCCGCGAACGATCAGGGCAATCAGCTTGCCTTCTTCGGCGCCGCGCACGATTAGGGTCTTGACGGTCTTTTCGATCGCCAGGCCGTGGTTTTCCACCAGCTGGGCGATGGTCTTGGCCTCTGGGGTATCGACCAGGCGCAGCTCCTCGGTTGGGGCAGGGCGCACGGTTTCACGCGGGATGGCCTCGGCCTTCTCGATGTTGGCAGCGTAGTCGGAGCTGTCGCTGAAGATCACATCGTCTTCGCCGGACTCGGCCAGTACGTGGAATTCGTGCGAGTAGCTGCCACCGATCGAGCCGGTGTCGGCTTGCACAGGGCGGAAGTCCAGGCCCAGGCGGGTGAACACGTTGCTGTACGCCTGGTGCATGCGGTCGTAGGTTTCCTGCAGGGAAGCCTGGTCGGCATGGAACGAGTAGGCGTCCTTCATGATGAACTCGCGGCCGCGCATCAGGCCGAAGCGTGGGCGGATCTCATCACGGAATTTGGTCTGGATCTGGTACATGTTGAGCGGCAGCTGTTTATAGCTGGACAGCTCGTTACGGGCCAGGTCGGTGATCACTTCTTCGTGGGTCGGGCCAACGCAGAAGTCGCGCTGGTGGCGGTCTTTCAGGCGCAGCAGCTCAGGGCCGTACTGCTCCCAGCGGCCGGATTCCTGCCACAGTTCGGCGGGCTGGATGCTGGGCATCAGCACTTCCAGGGCGCCGGCGGCGTTCATTTCCTCACGCACCACGGCCTCGACCTTGCGCATTACCCGCAGGCCCATCGGCAGCCAGGTGTACAGGCCGGAGGCCAGTTTGCGGATCATGCCGGCACGCAGCATGAGCTGATGGCTGATGACCACTGCGTCGGCAGGGGTTTCTTTCTGGGTGGCGAGCAAATATTGACTGGTGCGCATGGTTAGCCGTGTCGATTGCCTAAGACGTTGAAATAGCCCCGCATTGTACGGGGGTGGAACGAAGGCGTACAGGATGCCCCAGGGCGTGACGCTTGTCAGCCAAGAAAAAGCCCGGCGTGATCGCCGGGCTTTTCAGGTGCGGGGCACTGCAAGCCAGGCTTACAGGATGCTCAGCGGGTACTCGACGATCAGGCGCAGTTCGTCGATCGACGGGGAGCCGTAGTAGACGCCGTCGCCCGAACGGTAGGTGGCCTGGCGTACGCGGAAGCTCAGGTCTTTGGCCGGGCCTTGCTGCAGCACGTACTTGACGTCGATGTCGCGTTCCCATTCCTTGCCGTCGTCGGTAGTACGGGTAGAAGCGCCCGAGCCGCGAACATAACGGGTCATGAAGGTCAGGCCTGGTACGCCGTATTCGGCGAAGTTCAGGTCGTAGCGAGCTTGCCAGGACTTCTCGTCTTCGGCGTTGAAGTCGGAACGGGCAACCGAGTTGGCCAGGAATACCGTGCCACCACCGTCGACGCCATAGGCGTAGTCGCCGTCGCCGCTGACCTGCTGGTAGGCCAGGGTGAAGGTGTGCGCGCCGATGTTGTAGGCGCCCGACAGGCTGGCTGCGATGTTGTCCAGCTCGTTGCTGCCGTCGGACTTGCTGACGAATGCGCCGGTCAGGTTGTCGCCGATGGACTTGGTGTCATAGATGTTGAAGTCGAACACCAGGCCTTGCTTGTCGCTGATCGGCAGCGCCCAGTTGATGTTGCCGTACCACTTGCGGAAGTGGTCTTCAACGTGCGAGTAGTAAACGCTGGTGCTAAGGTTATCGGTGAAGGCGTAGGTGCCACCGAAGACGTCAGCTTGGGTCAGGTTCAGGCTGTCGTGGTAAGTCTGAGCCTGCGCGTTCAGCGCGGTGAAGTGACCGGCATGCAGGGTCAGGCCATCGATTTCGTTGCTGGTGATCAGGCCACCTTCGGCAACTTCCGGCAGCAGTCGGCTGTCGTCGGTAGCCAGTACTGGCAGTGCGGTGAACTGGTCGCCCCACTTCAGTACGGTGTTGGAGACGCGCATTTTCACCGCGCCGCCAGCTTCGGAGTAGTCATCTTGCGAGCGACCGTCGGAGCCTTCCGGGAACAGGCCGGTGCCGGCACGGCCGCGGCCGCTGTCCAGCTTGATGCCGAGCATGCCGATGGCGTCGACGCCGAAGCCTACGGTGCCCTGGGTGAAGCCCGACTCGAAGGTGCCGAGGAAGCCAAGGCCGGTTTCTTCAACGCGGCTCTGGGTGCCTGGCTCGTTGTTGCGGAAGTCACGGCTGAAGTACAGCATGCGGGTCTTGACGTTCAGCTTGCTGTCTTCAACGAAACCTTTGGACTCGTCTTGTGCCGAGGCCATTGCCAATTGCGAGGTCCCTGCCGCAACGGCCAGGGCGATCATGCTCCACTTCATCACGCGCATCGTGATTTGCTCCTTTGGTTTTTAGGAAGAGTACCGCTGCGTCCAAGTCTTTTAGTTATAGGGTGCAGCTCTTTCTTGTTATGTCGGCGAAAAGGTATAGCACGCTGACTGTTGTTGGCGATATGGCAATAAGCACTCTTTTCGGAACTTTTTCACCATGTCGCTTTTAGGTATTTCCATGTCGCAAATCACGCCCCGGTTCAAGGGCCGCTTCAACCCCAGCGCTGTTCCCGTCGTCGTAACGAATCAGTAACTGCTGATTCCGACTGGGGAAACTCCCTGGTAACCAATATCGCTGTTGTTATTTGTCGCGTGCACCTGCCAATGCAGATGTCGTGCCGACTTGGCGTGAAGGGAATGCAACAAGCGTGCTCAAAATTCGCAACACTTGATGAAATTTTCACAAAACCTGCTACCGGGGGTCGGAAAGTGCCGTAAACACGGGGGTAATGCTGCCTGAGGGCAAGTTGGAGTCGAGAATCATTAAAATTTAAAAAGCTGTCATGAAAGTCAATGTGTTACCGCAACTTGTTCATTTAGTGTCAATTGTGGGTGACAAGTGTGGCGAGGGGTGTAAAGCCAGCCTCATTTTGGTGCGAAAAGTAGCGCTGTGTTACCGGGAACGTGCAAGGTATCCTTGCAGGCCTGATTTCCGCTTGAAGCGGGTTGGTTCTGCCTTAAGGAGATATGCCGTGTTCGTCCTCGATTCGCGTTTGCAGCAGGATTCCCTGGTGCTGGGGGAGTTTGCGCTGTGCCAGTTGCTGCTGAGCAAGGATGCCAACTACCCATGGTTCATTCTGGTGCCCAAGCGCGCCGACATCAGCGAATTGTTCGAGCTGGGTGCGGCAGAGCAGCAGCAGTTGTGGCAGGAAACCACCCTGCTGGCCGAAGCACTGAAGGCCAGCTACAGCGCCGACAAGATGAACGTTGCCACCCTGGGCAATGTGGTCAGCCAAATGCACATGCACGTGATCGTGCGCCAGCGTGACGACGCCGCGTGGCCGGCCCCGGTGTGGGGCAAGTGCCCTGCGGTGGCCTACACCGACGATCAGGTGCAAGCCATTCGCCAGCGCCTGCGCGGGCTGCAACTTGCTGGCTATCAGGAGGCCTGAGATGTCGCTGGAAATGCGTATGGTCGAACTGGAAACCCGTCAGGCGTTCCAGGATGACACCATCCAGGCGCTGAATGACGTGGTGGTCGAGCAGGGGCGGGTGATCGAGCGGCTGCAATTGCAGGTGGCCGAGCTGATCAAGCGTCATGCAGAGATGGTCGGCCAGTACGGCAGCGAAGGGGATGAGGCGCCGCCGCCGCATTATTGATCCTTGAAGCTACCGCGCGCCCCTGTAGGAGCGGCCTTGTGTCGCGAAAGGGCCGCAGAGCGGCCCCAGGGTTTCAGCGGTGTTGCAAAAAATGCCGGGGCTGCTTTGCAGCCCATCGCGACGCAAGGCCGCTCCTACAGGGATCGCGCATTCGCCCAGTGATGGCGCATGCGCTGATCAGCGGCGGGTTACCGCAACCACATCCTCGGCCTGCAGGCCCTTGTCGCGGTGCATCACCGAAAACTCCACGCGCTGGCCTTCGACCAGAATGCGGTGGCCTTCGCCGCGAATGGCGCGAAAGTGCACGAAGATATCGTCGCCCGAATCGCGGGAAATGAAACCAAAGCCTTTGGACGTGTTGAACCACTTGACGGTACCGGTATCACGGTTGCCGACATCTTGCGCCGTGTGCTGGCTGGTACGGACCTTGCGCGGGCTGCGGGCAAAGCCCACGACCAGGTGCACGGCCACGGCCAGCGCCGCGCAGACCAGTGCGGCGAGGTTGCCCATTTCCGGGCGTGCCAGCAGCGTCAGGGTCTGCAGCACCACGGCCACCACCAGCAGGGCGCAGGCCAGGTGCTGCAACTGCTGGCGCGCGCCGCGGTAATACAATGGCACTACCGGGGCCAGGACCAGATTGAGCAGGCCGAGCAGGGCCAGGTAGACCGCGTCGGGTTGTTGCAGGAAGGGTGTCGCATCGGTTTTCAGGCTGGGTATGAGCGATAGCAGCAAGGCTGCCACGCCCGTCACCAGATGGACGATCTTGAACATGGGGTTGGCTCACAGTTGATAAGGCCGATCACAGGAAGAGCTGGCAGCACGGTGCGCATGAGGTGTAGAGCGCGAACACGTGGCAGGCCAGCCTATGCACCCGGCAATGACAGTCCGCACGGGTGGCACCGTGCCTATTTAACAGTAAAGCCGCAGGCTACTCAAACCGCAGGCTGCCTGGCGGGTGATGTGTTGCGTCATGTCACATGCGGCAATCAGGTTCTTCGCGCAAAATTGAGGAGAGTGGCTGAGATTTGCCCCTCGGGGAGGTGGGGTGGGGGCTTGCAGGTGCATGTCTTGGGATTTGGGTTGATGCACAAATCGAGCGCCGCCCGCGCGGCGCTTCGCAGCACAAGGCTGCTCCTACATCTGTTTCGGGCCAGTTATTCCTGTGCCAGAGGCGCCCGCCCCCCTGGGTGCATGGCTGGAGAACGATGAAGAGCAACGGCGCCCCCTTCATTATTGAATGGTACACACAAGGCGGACAGCGGTGACCTCACAGGCGTGACTGGCCCGAAACAGATGTAGGAGCAGCCTTGTGCTGCGAAGCGCCGCGCGGGCGGCGCTCGATCTCAAAGGCGATAAAAATGTCGTGCCAAGCACCTCGCAGCCAAAATGCTTTATCAGCGCGGCCAATAATCACCCAAAGCTCCCACAGAATCCGCGTCGCCCGTGCCAATCGAGTATTTGTGCAGGAACATTTTGCCGCTGCTTTATGCCCGCTTGTCAGCGCTTCATAGGCCGCCTGGTACCTGTGACGAGGAAGTGTGGCGCATGATGCAAGCGAGCAAAGGTGTTATTGGCCAGGGGCGTTGGCCGGGAAAGCAGTGCATTGATCCGTTCAAGGCGGATTTCGACATGTTGCAGACCCAGCCTGTTTCACGTTCGGTGCGGCTTAACGGGTTTTCCACCTGCCTGCGGCTGGAGGCCGTCTACTGGGGCATCCTGGAGCGCATCGCCGCCGCCAATCGCTGTTCGGTCAGCGCGGTGTTGTCCTACGTGGACCGCGAAGTGCACCTGCGCCAGGGCGGGGTGCGCAACTTCAGTGGGCTGATCCGGGTAATCTGCGTCGCCTGGTTGCAGGACCCGCCAAGTGTGCGCTGATTGCCAGGCGGGCTGCGCAGTGCTTGCTAACCATATATAATCCCGCTTTTTGCTGCCCCGGCAGCCAGCGTTGTGGTTGACGAGAGACACCCATGCCCCTTTATGACTATCAATGTGCAGCCTGCGAGCACCGCATGGAAGTACTGCAGAAGATCAGCGCCGCGCCGCTGACCGATTGCCCGGCCTGCCAGGCGCCGGCGCTGAAGAAGCTGCTGTCGGTGCCAGGCTTCCGCCTGAGCGGTAACGGTTGGTATGAAACCGACTTCAAGACCGGGGCGAAAAAGAATCTGGCAGGCGGCGACAAGGCCGACTGAGTTGAATGCTGTGACCGGGTCTTGCAGTATTAGCCCTCCGGGCGGCCAAGGCCTCCACCGAATACACGAATCACGAGAAGCGAAACCACCATCATGATGCGCAGCCATTATTGCGGCCAACTGAACGAGAGCCTGGACGGCCAGGAAGTCACCCTTTGCGGCTGGGTCCATCGTCGCCGCGACCACGGCGGGGTGATCTTCCTCGACATCCGTGACCGCGAAGGCATGGCCCAGGTCGTGTTCGACCCGGATCGTGCCGAAACCTTCGCCGCTGCCGACCGCGTGCGCAGCGAATACGTCGTGCAGATCACCGGCAAGGTGCGCAAGCGCCCTGAAGGTGCGGTGAACGCCAACATGGCCTCCGGTGCCATCGAGATCCTCGGCTACCAGCTGACCGTACTCAACGAAGCAGAAACCCCGCCGTTCCCGCTGAACGAGTACTCCGACGTCGGCGAGGAAACCCGCCTGCGTTACCGCTTCATCGACCTGCGTCGCCCAGAGATGGCCGAAAAGCTGCGCCTGCGTTCGCGCATCACCAGCAGCATTCGTCGCTTCATGGACGACAACGGCTTCCTCGACGTCGAAACGCCGATCCTGACCCGTGCCACCCCGGAAGGCGCGCGTGACTACCTGGTGCCAAGCCGTACCCACGCCGGTAGCTTCTTCGCCCTGCCGCAGTCTCCACAGCTGTTCAAGCAGCTGCTGATGGTCGCCGGCTTCGACCGCTACTACCAGATCGCCAAGTGCTTCCGTGACGAAGACCTGCGTGCCGACCGCCAGCCGGAATTCACCCAGATCGACATCGAGACCAGCTTCCTCGATGAAAGCGAGATCATGGGCCTGACCGAAAGCATGATCCGCAAGCTGTTCAAGGAAGTGCTGGACCTGGAATTCGGCGAATTCCCGCACATGACCTTCGAAGAGGCCATGCGCCGCTACGGTTCCGACAAGCCAGACCTGCGTAACCCGCTGGAACTGGTCGACGTTGCCGACCAGCTGAAAGATGTCGACTTCAAGGTGTTCGCCGGCCCGGCCAACGATCCCAAGTGCCGCGTTACCGCCTTGCGCCTGCCAGGCGGTGCCAGCATGCCGCGCAGCAAGATCGACGAGTACACCAAGTTTGTCGGCATCTACGGTGCCAAGGGCCTGGCCTACATCAAGGTCAACGAGCGCGCCAAGGGCGTCGAAGGCCTGCAGTCGCCGATCGTCAAGAACATCCCTGAGGCCAACCTCAACAACATCCTCGACCGCGTTGGCGCGGTAGACGGCGACATCGTGTTCTTCGGTGCCGACAAGTTCAAGGTGGTCAGCGAAGCCCTGGGCGCGCTGCGTATCCGCCTGGGCCACGACTTCGAGCTGCTGACCTGCGAGTGGGCACCGATGTGGGTCGTCGACTTCCCGATGTTCGAAGAGAACGAAGACGGCAGCTTCACCGCACTGCACCACCCGTTCACCGCGCCGAAGTGCAGCCCGGAAGAGCTCGAGGCCAACCCGGCCACCGCCCTGTCCCGTGCCTACGACATGGTCCTGAACGGTACCGAACTGGGTGGCGGTTCGATCCGTATCCACCGCAAAGAGATGCAGCAGGCTGTATTCCGCCTGCTGGGTATCGAGGCAGAAGAACAGGAAGAGAAATTCGGCTTCCTGCTCGACGCCCTGAAGTTCGGTGCACCGCCCCACGGTGGCCTGGCCTTCGGCCTGGACCGCCTGGTCATGCTGATGACCGGCGCCCAGTCGATCCGTGAAGTGATTGCCTTCCCGAAAACCCAGAGCGCCGCGTGCGTCATGACCCAGGCCCCTGGCCTGGTCGATGCCAAGGCCCTGCGCGAGCTGCACATCCGACTGCGCGAACAGACCAAGGTCGAGTAAGCGGTCCCCGGGCGCATCCACATGGATGCGCCTTTGCGTTTCGGCGCAGGTATTTTCCCGTCCCGCCCCGTCATGGGGCGGGGCTGTTTGTGATTCAAAGAATTCGGAGTCGTTATGGCTGGTCATTCCAAGTGGGCGAACATCAAGCACCGCAAAGAGCGCCAGGATGCCAAGAGAGGCAAGGTCTTCACCAAGTGGATCCGCGAACTGACGGTCGCTGCCAAGCAGGGCGGCCCTGACCCGGCATCCAACCCGCGCCTGCGCCTGGCGCTGGACAAGGCCCTGGGCGCCAACATGAGCCGCGACATCATTGATCGCGCCGTGGCCCGTGGTGCTGGCACCAACGAAAGCGACAACGTCGAAGAGCTCAGCTACGAAGGTTACGGCCCGGGTGGCGTGGCGATCATGGTCGAAGCCATGACCGACAACCGTAACCGTACCGCAGCCGCCGTGCGTCATGCCTTCACCAAGTGTGGCGGCAACCTCGGTACCGATGGTTCGGTGGCCTACCTGTTCGAGCGCAAGGGGCAGATCAGCTTTGCCCCGGGCGTGGAAGAAGACGCGTTGATGGAAGCGGCGATGGAAGCCGATGCCGACGACGTGGTGGCCAACGACGACGGCTCGTTCGACGTGTTTACCTCGTTCAACAGCTTCTATGCCGTGCGTAACGCCCTGGAAGAGGCTGGCTTCAAGGCCGCTGACGCGGAAATCGTCATGCAGCCGACCACCAGCGCCGAACTCGACCAGGACGGCGCCGAAAAGGTGCTCAAGCTGATCGACATGCTCGAAGACCTGGATGACGTGCAGAACGTCTACTCCAATGCCCAGATTTCCGATGAGATCATGGAAAACCTCGGCTAAGGTGTTTTGGCAGTTCTTATCAGGCATTCAAGCTTTTGGTTGCCTGCACCGGCCCTTTCGCGGGTAAACCCGCTCCTACAGGTATTGCGCCAATTTTGAATGTGGTGCAGTACCTGTGGGAGCGGGTTTATCGGGGCGCCGAACCGCCGCGAAAGGGCCGGCACAGTTTGCAAAGATGCATCATTTTACGACAGGCACTATGACTCTGATTCTTGGTATCGACCCCGGCTCGCGCATCACCGGCTATGGCGTGGTCCGCCAGACCGCTCGTGGTTGCGAGTACGTGGCGTCGGGCTGTATCCGCACCGGCAGCGGCGAGCTGCACGAGCGGCTGCAGATCGTTTTTCGTGGTGTCAGTGAAATCATCGCCCAGCACGGCCCGGTGACCATGGGCATCGAGCGGGTGTTCATGGCCCGCAACGCCGATTCGGCGCTCAAGCTCGGCCAGGCCCGTGGTGCGGCCATCGTCGCTGCTGCCGAAGCCGGCCTGGAAATTGCCGAATACAGCGCCACCCAGGTCAAGCAGGCCGTGGCTGGCACCGGTGGTGCCAACAAGGAGCAGGTGATGATGATGGTCATGCACCTGCTGAAACTGACGCAAAAGCCGCAGATCGATGCCTCCGACGCCCTGGCCATCGCCCTGTGCCACGCCCACACCCGTTCCAGCCTGGTGCCGCACGGCCTGGCCACGGCGCGGCGACGCGGCGGGCGCTTGCGTCTGTAGGCGCTTCATGCGCTGATACACATTTTGTTCGGGTGAAACGTTCACCCGCTGCATTTGCTGATAGGGTTGAGCGGTCTTTGATCGGCTCCCCGAGAGGAAGGATCGGAACGTGATTGGACGTTTGCGCGGCACCCTGGCGGAAAAACAGCCGCCACACCTGATTATCGACGTCAACGGCGTGGGTTACGAACTGGAAGTTCCCATGACCACGCTGTACCGTCTGCCCAAAGTGGGCGAAACCGTCACGGTGCATACCCACCTGGTAGTGCGCGAAGACGCCCACCTGCTCTACGGTTTTGCCGAAAAACGCGAGCGCGAGCTGTTCCGCGAGCTCATCCGCCTCAACGGCGTGGGCCCGAAGCTGGCGCTGGCGCTGATGTCCGGGCTGGAAGTGGACGAACTGGTGCGCTGCGTGCAGGCTCAGGACACGTCGGCCCTGGTGCGTGTGCCCGGTGTCGGCAAGAAAACCGCCGAACGCCTGCTGGTCGAGCTCAAGGACCGCTTCAAGGCCTGGGAAACCTCCCCGGCCATGTTCACCCTGGTGTCCGATGGGCCGTTGCCGGTCGCCAGCGAGTCCAGCGCCGAGGCCGATGCGGTCAGCGCCTTGGTTTCGCTGGGCTACAAGCCGCAGGAAGCCAGCAAGGCAATCGCCGCAATCAAGGACAAGGCCGGCCTGAGCAGTGAAGAGCTGATTCGCCGCAGCCTGAAAGGGATGATTACCAAGTGATCGAAGCCGACCGCCTGATTGCCGCCAATGGGCGTGACCGTGAAGAGGTCCAGGACCGCGCGATCCGCCCCCTGAGCCTTGATGAATACATCGGGCAGCCCGTAGTGCGCGAACAAATGTCGTTGTTCATCCAGGCGGCGCGCGGGCGTAGCGAGTCGCTCGATCACACCCTTATTTTCGGCCCGCCCGGCTTGGGCAAGACCACCCTCGCCAACATCATCGCCCATGAAATGGGGGTGTCGGTGAAGAGCACCTCGGGGCCGATCCTGGAGCGCCCGGGCGACCTGGCAGCCATGCTGACCAACCTCGAACCGCACGACGTGCTGTTCATCGACGAGATCCACCGGCTGTCACCGGTCGTCGAAGAGGTGCTGTACCCGGCCATGGAGGACTTCCAGCTCGACATCATGATCGGCGAAGGGCCAGCGGCCCGTTCGATCAAGCTCGACCTGCCACCGTTCACCCTGGTCGGCGCCACCACCCGCGCTGGCATGCTCACCAACCCGCTGCGCGACCGCTTCGGTATCGTCCAGCGCCTGGAGTTCTACAGCGACAAGGACCTGGCCACCATCGTCAGCCGTTCGGCAAATATCCTCGGTCTGCCCATCGAAGACCAGGGCGCCTACGAAATCGCCCGCCGTGCCCGTGGCACCCCGCGTATCGCCAACCGCCTGTTGCGCCGTGTGCGCGACTACGCCGAGGTGCGCGGCAAGGGCCAGATCACCAAGGCCGTGGCCGACATGGCGCTGAACCTGCTGGACGTCGACGAGCGCGGTTTCGACCATTCCGACCGCCGCCTGCTGCTGACCATGATCGAGAAGTTTGATGGCGGCCCGGTGGGCGTGGACAACCTGGCTGCGGCCATCAGCGAAGAACGCCACACCATCGAAGACGTGCTCGAACCGTACCTGATCCAGCAGGGCTACATCATGCGCACCCCACGCGGGCGCGTGGTCACCCGGCACGCTTACCTGCACTTTGGCCTGAATATTCCCGGGCGCCTAGGGGAGGGTGGTGATTTTTCCGAGCCAGGCGATGAATGACAGATCAAAAACGACTTTTCGTGGTCCTACCGCTGGCATGCCAAGGGTGCGCTGGCAATAAGACATTAATGAAGAAAAAACAGTTGCCACAGCGGATTGGCAAGCTGAGGAGTAAGCACTAGAGTATGCGCGCGCAAAATCAGCTCGAACCGTTCGCACACCGTTGTCGCGTCTATTACGAAGACACCGATGCGGGCGGCGTGGTGTATTACGTCAACTACCTGAAATTCATGGAGCGCGCGCGCACCGAACGCCTGCGGCACCTGGGCTTTTCCCAGTCGCTGCTGGCCGAAGACAACCTGCTGTTCGTGGTCCATTCCAGCGAAGCGCGCTACCACGCGCCGGCGCGGCTGGACGACGAGCTGCGGGTCACCGCGCAAGTACTTGAACTCAATCGCGCCAGCCTGCGTTTCGTACAGCAGGTCTGGCGAGAAAAGGATGAAACGCTGCTCTGCGAAGGGCAGTTCCTGGTGGCCGCCGTGCGCGCCGACACTTTCAAACCCCGAGCCATACCCCCCCAGCTGCGCGACGCCTTTGCGGCGGACGGCTCGGGTAATCAATCGAACGCAGGAGAATAAGCGTGGAAGCTAACGTCGTCGACCATACCTCCATGTGGAGTCTGGTCAGCAATGCCAGCGTGGTGGTACAGCTGGTAATGCTGACCCTGGTGGCCGCCTCGGTCACCTCATGGATCATGATCTTCCAGCGCAGCACCATGCTGCGCGCCGGTCGTCGTGCGCTGGATGCCTTCGAGGAGCGCTTCTGGTCGGGCATCGACCTGTCCAAGCTGTATCGCCAGGCAGGCAGCAACCCAGACCCGGATTCCGGTGTGGAGCAGGTGTTCCGTGCCGGCTTCAAGGAATTCTCGCGCCTGCGCCAGCAGCCGGGTGTTGACCCGGACGCGGTCATGGAAGGCGTTGGCCGTGCCATGCGCGTGGCCATTTCGCGCGAGGAAGAAAAACTCGAGCAGAGCCTGCCGTTCCTGGCTACCGTCGGTTCGACCAGCCCGTACATCGGCCTGTTCGGTACCGTATGGGGCATCATGAACTCCTTCCGCGGCCTGGCCAGTGCCCAACAGGCCACCCTGGCCACCGTCGCCCCAGGTATCGCCGAGGCGCTGATCGCCACTGCCATTGGCCTGTTCGCGGCAATTCCGGCCGTAATCGCCTACAACCGTTTCGCTGCGCGCAGTGAAGTGCTGATTGGCCGTTACTACACCTTCGCCGACGAGTTCCAGGCGATCCTGCACCGCAAAGTGCACACCAGCGAAGAGTAATCAGGTAGAAGCCCATGGCCCGAGTTCGCCACAAACGCAAGCCCGTCGCCGAGATGAACGTGGTGCCCTACATCGACGTGATGCTGGTGCTGCTGGTCATCTTCATGGTGACGGCGCCCATGCTCAACCAGGGCGTGAAGGTCGACCTGCCCAAGGTTTCCAGCGAAGCCTTGCCGCAGGACAACAACGTCCAGATCCTCACCATCTCCATCAAGGCCGACAAGACCTACTACTGGAACCTCGGCAGCGAAGTCGATACCGACAAGCAGATGGACAAGGCCATGACCTTGCCCGACATGACCAGCGCAGTGACCAAGATCATTGCCGCCGGGCGTGACCAGGGCAAGCAGACCCAGGTGTTCATTCGTGGCGACAAGGCTGTCGACTACGGTGCCGTCATGGGCGCCATGGGCGGGTTGCAGAAGGCCGGTGTCGGTAACGTTGGCCTGATTACCGAGGCGCCCTGATGCAACAGCGAGAGCCATCCGCCTCGGAAAGCTACTTCTGGCCCAGTGTCTGGGCCATCGGCCTGCATGTGCTGGTGTTCGCCCTGCTGTTCGTCAGTTTTGCCATGACGCCAGAGCTGCCGCCCTCCAAGCCGATCGTCCAGGCTACCCTGTACCAGCTCAAGTCCAAGAGCCAGGCGACCACCCAGACCAATCAGAAGATTGCCGGGGAAGCGAAGAAAACCGCTTCGCGCCAGACTGAGGTCGAGCAGCTGGAGCAAAAGAAGGTCGAGCAGGAGGCCGTGAAGGCTGCGGAACAAAAGAAGGCCGACGCTGCTCAAAAGGCCGAAGAGGCCCGCGAGGCCGCCGAAGCGAAAAAAGCCGAAGCCGCCGCCGAAGCCGCCAAGGCTACAGAGGCCAAGAAAGCCGCAGAAGCCAAGAAGGCCGAAGAGGCGAAGAAGGCCGCCGAGAAACAGCAGGCCGATATCGCCAAGAAGAAGGCCGAGGAAGAAGCCAAGAAAAAAGCCGAGGAAGAGGCCAAGAAAGAGGCCGCTGAAGAGGCGAAGAAACAAGCCGCCGAGGATGCCAAGAAAAAGGCAGCCGAAGAGGCCAAGCAGAAAGCTGCCGAGGACGCCAAGAAGAAAGCGGTGGCCGAGGAAGCGAAGAAGAAGGCAGCTGAAGAGGCCAAGAAAAAGGCCGCTGCAGATGCCCAGAAGAAGAAGGCACAGGAAGCGGCCCGCAAGGCGGCAGAAGACAAGAAAGCCCAGGCCCTGGCCGAGCTGTTGTCCGACACCACCGAGCGGCAGCAGGCGCTGGCCGACGAGCAGGGTGACCAGGTGGCCGGCGACTTCGACGACCTGATCCGCATGCGCGCGGCCGAGGGCTGGGCGCGTCCACCTTCCGCGCGCAAGGGCATGACGGTGACCCTGCAGGTCAATATGTTGCCTGACGGTACCATCACCAGTGTCAGCGTGGCCCGGTCCAGTGGTGACGGGCCGTATGACAGTTCGGCGGTGGCAGCGGTGAAGAACATTGGTCGTTTGACCGAGATGCAGGGTATGAAGCCGGGCGATTTCAATCGTTATCGTTCGTTCAAGATGACATTTACACCTGAGGATCTAGCGTTGTGATTAAACGTCTGAGAGGACTGCTGGTCATGCTGTGCTGCGTGGCAGGCATGGCCGTGGCAGAGGAAAAGAACATCCTGGTCACCAGCGGCAGCGACCGGGCAACGCCCATCGCGGTAGTGCCGTTCGGTCTGCAAGGTGGCAGCGTGCTGCCCGAAGACATTGCCGACATCATCGGCAACGACCTGCGCAACTCTGGCTACTATTCGCCGATTCCGCGGCAGAACATGATCAGCCAACCATCGCAGGGCAGCGAAGTGATCTTCCGTGACTGGAAGGCGCTGGGTGCCCAGTACGTGATGGTGGGTAGCATCGTGCCGTCGGGCGGTCGCCTGCAGGTGCAGTACGCACTGTTCAACGTCGCCACCGAGCAGCAAGTGCTGACCGGTAGCGTGGCTGGCAGCACTGACCAGCTGCGCGACATGGCGCACTACATTGCCGACCAGTCGTTCGAGAAGCTCACCGGCATCAAGGGTGCGTTCTCCACCCGCATGCTGTACGTGACGGCCGAGCGTTTCTCCACCAACAACACCCGCTACACCCTGCAGCGTTCGGACTACGACGGCGCGCGCGCGGTCACCCTGCTGCAATCGCGTGAGCCGATCCTGTCGCCGCGCTTTGCACCGGATGGCAAGCGTATCGCCTATGTTTCGTTCGAGCAGAAGCGCCCGCGCATCTTCGTGCAGAACATCGATACCGGCCGCCGCGAGCAGGTGACCAACTTTGAAGGCCTGAACGGCGCGCCAGCCTGGTCGCCGGACGGTTCGCGCCTGGCGTTCGTGCTGTCCAAGGATGGCAACCCGGACATCTACGTGATGAACGTGGCTTCGCGCCAGATCAGCCGTGTAACCGCAGGCCCGGGTATCAACACCGAGCCGTTCTGGGGCAAGGATGGCAATACCCTGTACTTCACCTCCGACCGTGGCGGCAAGCCGCAGATCTACAAGCAGTCGGTCAGTGGTGGTGGTGCTGAGCGTGTGACCTTTGTAGGTAACTACAACGCCAACCCAAAACTGTCGGCGGACGAAAAGACGCTGGTAATGATTCATCGCCAACAGGGCTTTACCAACTTCAAAGTTGCGGCCCAGGATTTGCAACGCGGAAGTGTAAAGATTCTGTCTGAAACAAGTCTTGATGAGTCTCCCACTGTCGCGCCTAACGGCACCATGCTAATCTACGCCACCCGCCAGCAGGGCCGGGGAGTCTTGATGCTCGTGTCGCTTAATGGCCGCGTGAGGCTCCCACTTCCTACCGCTCAAGGCGAAGTCAGAGAACCGTCCTGGTCCCCCTACCTGAACTGATTGCGGCGTAATACGTTTTGCTTAACACACTGGGGTTTCATTAGGAGTTTCACGATGGAAATGCTGAAGTTTGGTAAATTTGCTGCGCTGGCTCTGGCCATGGCTGTAGCTGTAGGTTGCTCCTCGAAGGGCGGCGACAACGCTGGTGAAGGCGCTGCGGTCGATCCGAACGCTGGCTACGGTGCAAACACCGGTGCCGTTGACGGTTCCCTGAGCGAAGAAGCCGCCCTGCGCGCAATCACCACCTTCTACTTCGAATACGACAGCTCGGACCTGAAGCCAGAAGCCATGCGCGCTCTGGATGTTCACGCCAAGGACCTGAAGTCCAACGGCAACCGCGTTGTCCTGGAAGGCAACACCGACGAGCGCGGCACCCGCGAGTACAACATGGCTCTGGGTGAGCGTCGTGCGAAAGCCGTTCAGCGCTACCTGGTTCTGCAGGGCGTTTCCCCTGCTCAGCTGGAACTGGTTTCCTACGGCGAAGAGCGTCCAGTTGCCACCGGCAACGACGAGCAGTCCTGGGCTCAGAACCGTCGCGTAGAACTGCGTAAGTAAGTTCTTATGCGTATGTGCCGCCGTGTAGTAACCGTCCTCGCACTCAGCCTGCCGCTCGCGGCCTGGGCTGAGGTCCCTGTAGTAGATGACAACGCAGGCAGTTATCCGCCTTCGGGTTATGGCACGAGCGGCGCCTATGCCGGAGCAGGGGCTTCGACCCCTGCCTCTGCACAGGGCCAGCTGTTCATGCAGCTGCAACAGATGCAGGACCAGCTTTCCCGCCAGCAGGGCATCATCGAAGAGCTGCAGAACGATGTGTCACGCATGAAGCAGGAAAACCTGGAGCGATACCAGGACCTGGACCGTCGTATCAACAGTGGCGCAGCGCCTGCCGCGACCCCTGACAATTCCTCCGGAGGTGGTGCATCCAATGCCGCCCCCGATGCAGCAGCGGGTGCTGCTGCGCAACAACCGGCCGCCAATAGCGAGCCCGGTGATCCGGCGAAAGAAAAGCTCTATTACGATGCTGCTTTCGACCTGATCAAGCAGAAGGACTTCGACAAGGCCAGCCAGGCGTTCAACGCCTTCCTGCGCAAGTACCCCAACAGTCAGTACGCCGGCAACGCCCAGTACTGGTTGGGTGAGGTGAACCTGGCCAAAGGCGACTTGCCGGCTGCCAGTCAAGCCTTCGCCCAGGTTGGCCAGAAGTACCCGAAACACAGCAAGGTGCCAGATTCGCTGTACAAGCTGGCCGACGTCGAGCGCCGCATGGGCCACACCGACAAGGTCAAAGGCATCTTGCAGCAGGTCATCACCCAGTACCCTGGCACCTCTGCCGCGCAACTGGCCCAGCGAGACCTGCAAAAGCTCTAAGCAGTACCGTTGAAAAGAAACCCGCGCCAGTCGCGGGTTTTTTCGTTAGAATCATTGCCCTTTTTTCGTAAACACGCTGCTGCGGATAACGCTATGTCGAGTCCGCGACAGTGCCTGACGGAGGCTGGCAGCCTGTTTAGCTGTCACGCCCGTGGCGAGCATGCAAGACACATTACGTATCACCGAAGTCTTTTACTCTTTGCAGGGTGAAACGCGAACGGCTGGGCTGCCCACGGTATTCGTGCGCCTCACCGGTTGCCCCCTGCGCTGCCAGTACTGCGACAGTGCCTATGCCTTCACCGGCGGTACCATTCGCACCCTCGATTCGATCCTTGAGCAGGTCGCCGGTTTCAAGCCGCGCTACGTCTGCGTCACCGGCGGTGAGCCGCTGGCCCAGCCCAACGCCTTGCCGTTGCTGCAGCGCCTGTGTGACGCTGGTTACGAGGTGTCGCTGGAAACCAGCGGTGCGCTGGATATCGCCGGCACCGACACCCGCGTCAGCCGCGTGGTCGACCTGAAGACCCCGGGCTCCGAAGAGTCGCACCGTAACCGCTATGAGAACATCGAGCAGCTGACCCGCAACGACCAGGTCAAGTTCGTTATCTGTTCCCGTGAGGACTACGACTGGGCGGTCTCCAAGTTGATCCAGTACAACCTGGCCGAGCGCGCCGGCGAGGTGTTGTTCTCGCCCAGCCACCACCAGGTGAAAGCCAGCGACCTGGCAGACTGGATCGTTGCCGACAACTTGCCCGTACGTTTCCAGCTGCAGTTGCACAAGCTGCTGTGGAACGACGAACCCGGACGTTGATTGAGGAGCAAGCACACATGACAGACAAACGCGCAGTAATCCTGTTGTCCGGCGGCCTGGACTCGGCCACCGTGGTTGCCATGGCCAAGGCCGAAGGTTACAGCTGCTACACCATGAGTTTCGACTATGGCCAGCGCCACCGCGCCGAGTTGAATGCCGCTGCCCGTGTAGCTCGCGACCTGGGCGTGGTAGAGCACAAGGTCATTGGCCTGAACCTCGACGGCATCGGCGGCTCGGCCTTGACCGACAGCAGCATCGACGTGCCGGAAACACCGGGTGAAGGCATTCCGGTCACTTACGTGCCCGCGCGCAACACCGTATTCCTGTCGCTGGCCCTGGGCTGGGCAGAAGTGCTGGAGGCGCGTGATATCTTCATCGGCGTCAATGCCGTGGACTATTCCGGTTACCCGGACTGCCGCCCTGAGTTTGTCGAAGCCTTCGAGCGCATGGCCAACCTGGCGACCAAGGCCGGGGTCGAAGGCCAAGGCTTCCGCATCCAGGCTCCGCTGCAGAACATGAGCAAGGCGCAGATCGTGCAGGCCGGTATCGCGCGTGGCGTGGATTACAGCCTGACTGTGTCCTGCTACCAGGCCGACGATGATGGCCGCGCCTGTGGCAAATGCGACAGCTGCCGCCTGCGCGCCGACGGCTTCAAGGCCACCGGTGTCGAGGACCCTACGCGGTATTTTCAATAAAAAGTTTGATGGAGTATTGATTTCTCGTTAAAAATCAGTATTATACGCGCCATCCAACGGGTCGTTAGCTCAGTTGGTAGAGCAGTTGGCTTTTAACCAATTGGTCGTAGGTTCGAATCCTACACGACCCACCATACTCAGTACGTCAAAGCCCGCTACCAGAAATGGTCGCGGGCTTTTTCGTTTTCCACTGGCTTGGCTCAAATGTTTGGGTTGCGCGGTCCCCTGTAGGAGCGGCCTTGTGTCGCGATCGGGCTGCAAAGCAGCCCCGGCAATTTGTGCATCGGCGCTGAAACCCTGGGGCTGCTTCGCAGCCCGATCGCGACACAAGGCCGCTCCTACAGGGATCGCACAAGCTTCAGGTTGGTTATTCAGCCCATTCCGGATCGCCAGTGAACACCACCGTCAGCCAACGGTCCGGCCCTTCACCCCCCCACGGCATCACCAATCTCGTTGCGCCACGCATCCCATTCATCGATGGTCTTCGCCGCCATGGCCTTGGGCACGATGAAATACAGCTCGATCTCCCGCGAGCGCCCGACCTTGGCCACATAGGCGCGGTACGACTGCAGCCCGTGGCGGGCAACAAAGGCCTTGGCCACTTCATCCACATGCAGCTTGAGGTCGTTGGGTGTCACCAGGAAGATTTCCGACAGGGCCTGGCGCACCACCGACAGCGGCAGCGGCACAATCACCAGGCACACCAGCGCCAGTACCGCGGGGTCGATGTACGGCGATACCCACTCCAGCGCTGTACCCTGCACCGCGTAACCAAAGCAGAAGGCGACCAGCAGTGCGGCGGTAATGCTGGCCGACATCACCCAGCCCTTGACGTCCATGCGCACGAAGTCCGACTTCAGCGTGCGGTTGGCGCGGGCTTCGACCACGGCAATGCTCACGCAGGTGATCACGGTCAGCAGCGCATAGACCATGGCAATGCCGAATTCCAGGTGACGCCCGCCTTGCAGCAGGCTGCTGACGGCGTTGATCAGCGCATAGATGGCCACGCCGCTGAGCAGGATGCCGTTGAGCGCCAGCACCATCGGCTCCAGGTGCCAGAAGCCCATGGTGAAGCGCTCGCGCAGCTTGCGTGACATCTGCACGCTGGTGGTGTGCGAGGTGATCAGCTTGACCACCACCAGTGACAGCCCGCTCATGCTGGCATCGACCAGCGAGTAGACACCGTCGAACACGATGGAGAACGAGCCGGAAGCCAGGCCGAAGGCGATGCCGATGGTGGCGATGAACAGGGTGACGGCGATCGAGGTGCGTAACAGGCCCTGCTCGCTGGTGATGTCGAAGAAGGTGGAGCGGGTTGGGGTTTGCATAAATTGTGCTCGGTAAAATCGATAGTGCTGTAGTGCCTGGGGGGGGCCTCTTCGCGAGTAAACCCGCTCCTACACGCGGAATTGCTCCATCAGCGCCTGTTGCTGGTTCGCCAGCCGGTTCAAGGCCTGGCTGATACGTGCCGATTCATCGGCCTGGCCTGCCAGCGACTCGGTCACATCGCGAATGCCGGCCACGTTGCGGTTCACTTCCTCGGCCACCGCGCTCTGCTCTTCGGCCGCCGAGGCAATCTGCAGGTTCATGTCGCTGATCACTGCCACCGCCTCGCCAATGCGTTGCAGCGCTGGCAGCGCCTGTTCCATGCGCGCGGCGCTGTGCTGGGCCTGGCGCTGGCCTTCGTGCATGGCGCCGACCACGTCCTGGGTGCCTTGCTGCAGGCCTTCGATGACCTGGCGGATTTCCTCCACTGACACCTGGGTGCGCTGGGCCAGGCCGCGCACTTCGTCGGCGACCACGGCAAAACCACGCCCGGCTTCGCCGGCGCGGGCCGCTTCGATGGCGGCATTCAGCGCCAGCAGGTTGGTTTGCTCGGCGATGGTGCGAATCACTTCCAGCACCGAGCCGATCTTGCCGCTACGGTCTTCCAGTGCCCGCGCCTCGTCCATGGCGTTGTTCATGCCGGCGGCCAGGCGATCGATGCCCTGGCGGGTGCTGTCGATCAACTGCAGGCCTTCCTGGCTGGCCTGGTCGGCAGCGCGCGCGGCCTGGGCAGCCTGCGAGGCGTTATGCGCGACATCCAGGGCGGTGGCACTCATTTCGTTGGCGGCAGTGGCCACCTGTTCGATTTCGCGGTGCTGCTGCTGCATGCCGTTGCTGGTCTGGCTGGCGATGGCGGCCGACTGGTCGGCAGTGCCACGGGCTTCCTGCAGCGAGCCTTTGACCTGGGCAATGACCGGCTGCAGCTTGTCGAGGAAGCGGTTGAACCAGCCGGTGAGCTGGCCCAGTTCGTCCTGGCGGGAATAGTCCAGGCGGCGGGTGAGGTCGCCTTCGCCGCTGGCGATGTCCTTTAGCCGCGCGGCCACGGCCAGGATCGGCCGGGTAACGCCGCGTGCAGTCAGCCACACCAGCAGCAAGCCGATCACGGCAGCGCCCAGGCCGATCAGCAGGCTGGTGAGGTTGGCGCTTTGGTTGTGCGCGTCCAGGCGCTGGTTGAGGGCGACGGCGGGTGCCTGCAACACGCTTTCCGGCAGTTCCAGCAACACCTGCCAAGGGGCGGCGTCAGGGATTGGCGTGAAGGGGTGGGTCACGCGCAGCAGGCCGTCGGCTACCGCCTTGTCCATGGGCTTGCCGAGCTTGCTGTCGTCACGGCTGTTGCCGGCTAGCAGGCCAGCCGCGCTGGCAATACTGACCTGGCCCTGGCCGTCGAACAGTTCGCGGCGGCCGTCCAGGCTCAGTTGCTGCAGGTTGGCCAGGCCGATGTCCAGGCCGACCACGCCGACCACCTTGCCGTGCTCCAGCAGCGGCAGGGCGATGCTGGTCATCAGCACCTGGCGGCCATTCACCTCGTCGAGGTACGGTTCGAGCATGCAGGTTCTGCGGGTGTCCTGCGGGCAGGTCAGCCAGCGGTTCTTCGCCGCGCCGTTGCTGCCAATGCTGGTATCGCCGAGCATGGATTCCGGCATGGCTTCAAGCTCCAGGGTGCCGGGGCGTGGTTGCGACCAGTACAACGAGAAACGCCCGCGTTCATTGCTGCCAGCGGCATCCTGGCCAATGTACTGGCTGTCCGGGCCCAGCGCATCAGGCTGGAACACCAGGTAGAGGCCGATCACATCCGGGTTGCCGGCCAGGCTGGCATGGGCCTGGCGCGTCAGCTCGGCGCGCAGGTCGCTGCCACCACGGGCCTTCAGCACTTGCACCAGCCGGGCAAAGCCATTGCCGTACTGGTAGGCATCCATGAAGTAGCGCTGAATACGCAGGGCCTGGGTTTCGGCGTGGGCCTGCAGGCGCAAGCGTGCGCTGCTGTCGAGCATGGCGGTGTTGGCCTGGTTGACCAGCGCCGCGCTGCGCCGCGCCTGGGTCAGCGAGGTGGCCACCAGCAAGGCGACGATGGCCAGCAGGCACAGGCCGGCCAGCAGGGTGATCTTCCACTGGATGGAGAGGCGACGCAGCGGCATGAGGGCTTCCTTTTCGATCAAGTACAACGCCCGCGGTCAGGCGCGGGCGTTGTTGGCAGCGTGGGTCATTCGGCAACATAGTTGGGCGGCGCCGCGCGGAAGGCTTTGGTCAGCCAGCCCAGGTAGATCAGGCCGAGCGCAGCCCAGATGCCGCCGAACATCAGCGAGTGCGCATTCAGGTCCAGCCACAGCGAGACGATGATGCAGAAGCCGATGGTGGGCAGTACCAGGTACTTCAGCTGGTTGGCCAGGCCCTTGCGGTTGCCTTCGCGCAGGTAGCAGTGGTTGATCACCGACAGGTTGACGAAGCTGAACGCGACCAGCGCACCGAAGTTGATGATCGAGGTGGCGGTGACCAGGTCGAAGAAGATCGCCGACAGCGAAATAACGCCCACCACGGCAATGTTCAGCACAGGTGTCTTGTAGCGCGAATGCAGGCGCGCGAAGACGCTGGCCGGGATCACGTTGTCGCGGCCCATCACGTACAGCAGGCGCGACACGCTGGTCTGCGAGGCCAGGCCCGAGGCAATGGTGTTGATCACGGTGCAGGCGATGAAAATCGACTGGAACAGCTTGCCGCCGACGTACAGGGCTATTTCCGGCAATGCCGCTTCCTGGTCATGGAAGCGCGCCATGGTCGGGAAGTAGGCCTGGATGAAGTACGACACGGTGATGAACACCACGCCGCCGATCAGTGCGGTGAGGAAGATCGCGCGGGGGATGGTCTTGGCCGGGTCGCGGGTTTCCTCGGACAGGCAGGTGACCGCGTCAAAGCCGAGGAACGAGAAGCACAGGATGGTCGCGCCGGCTGCCAAGGCGCTGAACTGGGTCTGGCTGTCGGCGAATGGCAGCAGGCTCCAGGCAGTCCCCAGCCCTTCGCCGTGGTCCAGGCCGCGTACGCACAGGTAGATGAACACGGCGATGATCGCCACCTGCACGCCCACGAACAGCAGGTTGAAGTGCGCCACCAGGTTCACGCTGCGCATGTTGATCAGGCTGATCAGGCTGACGAAGCTGGCCACCCAGATCCATTCCGGTACTTCCGGGAACATGGCCGACAGGTAGAGTTTTGCCAGCAGCGCGTTGACCATCGGCAGCAGCAGGTAGTCCAGCAGCGACGACCAGCCGACCAGGAAGCCCACGTGCGGGTTGATTGCGCGTTGGGTGTAGGTGTACGCCGAGCCCGACTGCGGGAAGCGTTTGACCAGGGTGCCGTAGCTTACGGCGGTGAACAGGATACCGGCCAACGCCAGGATGTAGGCGCTGGGCACATGGCCGGCGGTAATCCCGCTGACGATGCCGAACGTGTCGAACACGGTCATCGGGGTCAGGTAGGCCAGGCCAATGATGATCACGTGCCAGAGGCGCAAGGTTTTGCGGAGTTGGCCGTTGCCGGAAGCGCTTTGGTCAGGCTGCATGCTGGCTTGGCTCCTGCTGCTGGGCGTAAACGGCGGGCACGGTGTATTGCGCATGCGGCAAGGGCGAGCGGGTGGGCTCCATGTTATTCACCTTTTATGTTGGAGCAGCGGGAGGCGCGGGGGGGAGCGCGCGAAGTGGTGAAAATAAAAAACGAAGGGTAGGTTGGTGTCAAGTTAAACATGACAAGATGTTGCTGAATTGAAATATTTATCGATTTAACTGGGGTTTTGTTCGGATTTTGCGCGGTTTTTTGCGGATATGATCAATCGGCGTGTTCGTAAAAATTAACGATTCGTCAGCCTTGCCCAGCCCAGTGTCGGACGCTTCCGAAATATGGGATTTCTTGGCCGAGACCACCGCTCGGCCCAGCCGGCGGTGGTACTCTTCGCTTTCTGCGTGGCCCTTGGCCGCTTACCAAGCCCTTACGGACAGCATTCGGTTCAATTCATGAAGAAATCAGTTGGCATCCTTTCCGGCCTGGCTATCGCCATTGCCGTCGCAACCACGGTTGGCGCCTGGTACACCGGCAAGCAGCTGCCTGCCGAACTGGACAACGCCCTGGCCCGCAGCAACGTCGAACTCAAGAAGGCCCTGGTAAGCACCGGTGGCAGCATGAGCATCGAGCGGGTGTCGCTGGAGCAGCGTTTCTTCAGCAGTACCGCCCAGTACCGGTTCAAGGCCCGCGATATCAACCTCGGTGAAGGCGAGGTGGTGAATTTTGATGTGGGCGTGACCGACCAGATCGAACACGGCCCGTTCCCTTGGTCTCGGGTCAAGGCACTGAAGCTGATGCCGGTGCTGGCGGTCAGCAACAGCACGCTGCAAAAGGACGATGCCACCGCGCCGTGGTTCGCCGCCGCAGGCGAGCAGGCCCCGATCAGCGCACAGACCAGCCTGGGGTACGACGGCAATGTCGTAAGCGATGTCCGGCTGGCCCCGGTCAAGCTCGATGAAGCGGATGGCAACAGCGTCGATTTCTCGGGTATGCAGTTGCAAGTCAGTGGTGACAAGGAAGGCAAGGCTTCGACATTCCATGGCACGGCCGACCGTTTCGTGATGAAGCTGGTGCGCGACGACCAGCCGCCTGCCACGTTCGAGCT
This sequence comes from Pseudomonas sp. NPDC089392, assembly GCF_044749595.1. Classification (NCBI taxonomy): domain Bacteria; kingdom Pseudomonadati; phylum Pseudomonadota; class Gammaproteobacteria; order Pseudomonadales; family Pseudomonadaceae; genus Pseudomonas; species Pseudomonas sp. NPDC089392. The sequence continues at coordinate 29,100 of NZ_JBIVIF010000019.1, read as the reverse complement.
CAAAGGCCTGACGGTCGCTGGCAACCTGGCCGCCACCGCGCACGACGCCATCTATGTCGGCAAGGTCGACCTGACGTTGGCCGAAACCAAGGTCACCCTGGGGCCCAGGCAGCAAGTGCTGCTGATCAAGGGCCTTCAGCAAAATGCCCTGCAAGCCCTGGACGGCCCGGATACCGTGGGTGGCCGCGTGGAGTACAAAGTAGGGGATATCAGCTGGGACGGCCGCGCGGTGGGCAAGGCCCAGCTGGCGGTGAGTGTTACCTCGGTCAACGCGCCGGCGCTGCAGGCGTTGTCGAAGTGGTACCAGGCGCACCTGCCGGAGTTCGAGGCCGCATCTGCCGCCGGCCAGCCTGTGCCGCAAATCCAGATGGACGACGCGGAAAAGGCCAGGTTCCATGGCGACCTGCAGAAACTGCTGGCGGCCAAGCCCAAGGTGGCGGTGGAAAACCTGTCGTTCAAGACTGCCAATGGCGAAAGCCGCTTCAACCTGTCGATGGACTTCGCTGCCCCGGCCAGCTTCGACCTGCCAGCGGATCAGTTGAGCAAGCAACTGATCACCGAGGTGAAGAGCAAGCTGTCGCTGTCCAAACCGATGATCGGTGACCTGGCGACCTTGCAGGCGCTGTTGGACGGCCAGAGCGATGCCCAGGCGATTGCCATGCAGTCGAGCCAGGCGGGGGAGATGGTGGGCATGATGGCGTTGCAGAGCGGCATGGCCACCGTGCAGGGCGATGACGTGGTCAGCAGCCTGCACTATGCCGACGGCATGGTCGATTTCAATGGCAAGAAGATGACCGTGGAAGAGTTCGCCATGCTCATGGCCGCGCACCTGGCGGCCCTGTCGCCGCAGGGGTGATGGTTTCTCCTGTTGCGGCCTCTTCCCGGGTGAACCCGCTCCTACAAGGATTGCACAGATGCCACAGGCTGTTGTGATCCTGTAGGAGCGGGTTCACCCGCGAAGGGGCCAGCACAGGCAACACAAAAACCCCTTTAGTAATCGCTGGATTGCCTGTAGCCTTCGGCCTCCGATAATAATCCGCGCCCGCAGAGGGCCGTGGCGGCCGATGTGCCGTCCGGCACCCTTAGCCGATCTGTCAGGGCCGGGTGATACACTCGATTTGACGCGCACGCGCGCCTGCAGGTCCAGCGATCATGACCCAGATTTCCGAACGCCTGTTGGTTCAGGCCCACCTCGACGCCAAGCAGCCCAACCCGCTGACAGCCGAGCAGGAGGCCGAATACCGCGCGGCCATTGCTGCCGAGCTCAAGGCCCAGAACGCCGTGCTGGTCGCCCACTATTACTGCGACCCGGTTATCCAGGCGCTGGCCGAAGAAACCGGCGGGTGTGTGTCCGACTCGCTGGAAATGGCCCGCTTCGGCAAGAACCACCCTGCCGAAACCGTGATCGTCGCCGGTGTGCGCTTCATGGGCGAAACGGCCAAAATCCTCACCCCGGAAAAGCGCGTGCTGATGCCGACCCTGGAAGCCACCTGCTCGCTCGACCTGGGTTGCCCGGTGGAAGAGTTCTCGGCCTTCTGCGACCAGCACCCTGAGCGCACTGTGGTGGTCTACGCCAACACTTCTGCTGCCGTGAAGGCCCGCGCCGACTGGGTAGTGACTTCGAGCTGCGCGCTGGAAATCGTCGAAAGCCTGATGGATAACGGCGAGACCATCATCTGGGGCCCGGACCAGCACCTGGGCCGTTATATCCAGAAGCAGACCGGTGCCGACATGCTGCTGTGGGACGGTGCCTGCATCGTTCACGAAGAATTCAAGTCGCGCCAGCTGGCCGACATGAAGGCGCTTTACCCGGACGCAGCAATCCTGGTGCACCCCGAGTCGCCGGAAGCGGTGATCGAACTGGCCGATGCGGTGGGCTCCACCAGCCAGTTGATCAAGGCTGCCCAGACCCTGCCGAACAAGACCTTCATCGTCGCCACCGACCGCGGCATCTTCTACAAGATGCAGCAGCTGTGCCCGGACAAGGAATTCGTCGAAGCGCCTACCGCCGGTAATGGCGCGGCGTGCCGCAGCTGCGCGCACTGCCCGTGGATGGCGATGAACACCCTGGAGCGGGTGTTGCATTGCTTGCGTAATGGCGGTGATGAAATCTTCGTGGATCCGGCGCTGGTGCCCAAGGCGATCAAGCCGCTGAACCGCATGCTGGACTTTACCCAGGCGGCGCGGCTGAAGTTGTCTGGTAACGCCTGACTGTAGACCGCGTCGCTTTCTTCGCGGGTAAACCCGCTCCCACAGGTACAGCGCAGCGCTCACGGGCGGTGCGGTCCCTGTGGGAGCGGGTTCATCGAAGCGTCGAACCGCCGCGAATGGCCCTCAACGCCCCATCATTTCCTGAACCATGCGCCGCTGCTCCATGATCTCGCGCTGGCGCTGGTCAATCTGCGAAGCCAGCGGGAAATTCCCGCCCGCCCGGCGCTTGGCGTAATCCAGCTGCTGGATTGCCTGGTCAAAATCCCCCACCAATGTGAAGTACTCGGCCCGCGCCCGGTGCAAGCCGATGGTATTGCCCGACAACCCGCGCACTTCGGCCATGTCGTACCACACGTCCGGGTCATCCGGCCGGCTCTTCACCAGCTCGTTCAACACCTTCTCCGCCTCGGTTGGCTTGTTCTGCTTCACCAGCAAATCGGCGCGTACCTGTTTCAGCGGGTAGTTGCCTGGGTACAGCCCCTGCATGCGCTCGGCCCGCTGTTGCGCGTCGGCCAGGCGGTTGTTGGTGATGTCCAGGTCGATCTGCGCCAGGTTGTAGGTAATGTCGTTGGGCGCCTTGGCCAGTAGCGGCTTTAGCATTTCCCGCGCTTCGTTTAGCTGGCCACCCTTGATCTGCGCCAGGGCCAGGCCGTAACGCGCAGCGTCCAGCTTGGGGTCTTCGTCCAGCTGGGCGCGGAAGCGCTTGGCGGCCAGCCCCGGGGTGCCTTCGTAGGTCAGCGCCACCCGGGCCCGGATCAGCTGGTAGCGCATGGTGTCTTCTACACCCCCTTTGGGCGCCTGGTCGGCGCGGTTGCGGGTGTCGGCAATACGCGATTCGGTCACCGGGTGAGTCAGCAGAAATTCCGGTGGCTTGGCGTCATAGCGATATTGGCGCGCCAAACGCTCGAACATGGTCGGCATGTTACGCGGGTCGTAACCGGCTTTTTCCAGGTTCTGAATGCCGATGCGGTCGGCTTCCTGTTCGTTCTGCCGCGAGAAACGCCGCTGTTCCTGGATGGCTGCCGCCTGGGTGCCGGCGATCATGCCGATGCCGGCATCGCCAGCGCCCCCGGCCGCCAGCACGATACCGGCCAGCAGCGCCGCCATCATCGGCAACTGCATGCGCTGCTGCGCCTCGACACCACGGGCGAAGTGGCGTTGCGACAAGTGCGCCAGTTCGTGCGCCAGTACCGAGGCATACTCGCCCTCGGTCTGGGCATTGAGGAACAGCCCGCCGTTGACCCCGACAATGCCACCAGGGGCTGCGAAGGCGTTGAGCTCGCGGCTGTCGATGAGGATGAATTCCAGGCGCCGGTCCTGCAACTGGCTGGTCTCGGCCAGGCGATACACGCTGGTTTCGACGTAGTCCTTGAGCTGCGGGTCGTTGAGCTGGTTGACCTGGCCGCGCAGCAGGCTCAGCCAGGCACGGCCGAGCTGGTGTTCCTGTTGCGGCGAGACGATCGCGGAACTGGCGTCACCCAGTGATGGCAGGTCGTCAGCATGGCCGGGGAGGGCCAACAGGCAGGCCAGCGTCAGCAGGGTAGGGCGCAGTAGATTCATGCATGAAACTCGCGTCGGATCAAAGATACCTACTGTAGCGGGCTCACACGTTGGCGACCAGTGGCGCTATCCTAGCCAGCCATGCCAACAAGCAGTCTGGCAATGCCTTTGGAGACCCCGCGATGAGTGACACCCTGACCTGCGACGCCGAACTGGACGCCAGCGGGCTGAATTGCCCTTTGCCGCTGCTCAAGGCCAAGATGGAGCTCAATCGCCTGGCCAGCGGCGCAGTACTCAAGGTGATCGCCACGGATGCCGGCTCGCAGCGTGACTTCCGCACTTTCGCAAGGTTGGCCGGTCATACCTTGCTGCAGGAAACGGCCGAGGCCGGTACCTATACCTACTGGCTGCGCAAGGCCTGAGTCTTTTCCAAGGATCGTCAATGTTCAAAGTGCTTCGCGACTGGATGCAGCGCTACTTCTCCGATGAAGAAGCAGTGGTGCTGGCGGTCCTTCTGTTTCTGGCCTTTACCGCAGTGCTCACCCTGGGTGGAATGCTTGCGCCGGTGCTGGCGGGCATGGTGCTGGCGTTTTTGATGCAGGGCCTGGTCAACGCCCTGGAGCGTGTGCGTGTACCGACGCGGCTGGCGGTGATGCTGGTGTTCGCCCTGTTCATGGGCGCGCTGGCGGTGTTCATGCTGGTGCTGGTGCCGCTGCTGTGGCACCAGCTGATCACCCTGTTCAACGAGTTGCCAGGCATGCTCGGCAAGTGGCAGTCGCTGTTGCTGCTGCTGCCCGAGCGTTACCCGCACCTGGTGTCGGACGAGCAGGTGCTGCATGCCATCGAATCGGTGCGCGGTGAAATCGGCAAGTTCGGCCAATGGGCGCTGACCTTCTCGCTGTCCAGCCTGCCGCTGCTGGTCAATGCCATGATCTACCTGGTGCTGGTGCCGATCCTGGTGTTCTTCTTTCTCAAGGACCGCGAACTGATCGGCCGTTGGGTCAGTGGCTACCTGCCACGCCAGCGCACCCTGCTGAACCGGGTTGGCAACGAGATGAACCGGCAGATTGCCAACTACATCCGTGGCAAGGGTATCGAGATCCTGATCTGCGGCATTGCCACCTACATTGCCTTCATCAGCCTGGGGCTCAACTATGCCGCGCTGCTGGCGCTGTTGGTGGGGCTGTCGGTGGTGGTGCCCTATGTGGGCGCAGTGGTGGTGACCGTGCCGGTGACCCTGATTGCGCTGTTCCAGTGGGGCTGGGGTGACCAGTTCATCTACCTGATGACGGTGTACGCGATCATCCAGGCGCTGGACGGCAACGTGCTGGTGCCGCTGCTGTTCTCCGAAGCGGTGAGCCTGCACCCGGTGGCGATCATTTGCGCGGTGTTGCTGTTTGGCGGGTTGTGGGGGTTCTGGGGGATCTTCTTTGCCATCCCGCTGGCGACCTTGATCAAGGCTGTGCTGGATGCCTGGCCGCGGCAGGAGCCTAGTGTTTCGCCGATGCTTTGATGTAATTGGGGCCGCTCTGCGGCCCTTCGCGGGTAAACCCGCTCCTACAAGGGAAACGCGATCCCCTGTGTAGGAGCGGGTTTACCCGCGAAGGGCCGCAAAGCGGCCCCAATCAATCTCAAATCTTGTTCAAAGCCTGAGCAGCCGCCAATACGGCATCCACATGCCCCGGCACCTTCACCCCACGCCATTCCTGGCGCAGCACACCGTCCTTGTCGATCAGGAAGGTGCTGCGGTCAACGCCCATGTATTCCTTGCCATACAGCTTCTTCAGCTTGATCACGTCGAACAGCTGGCACAGGGCCTCGTCCTTGTCGCTGATCAGCTCGAACGGGAAGCCTTGCTTGGCCTTGAAGTTCTCGTGCGACTTGATGCCGTCACGCGATACACCGAACACCACGGTATTGGCCGCGGCAAAGGCGTCGTGCTGGTCACGGAAACCCTGGCCTTCGGTGGTGCAGCCCGGGGTGCTGTCCTTCGGGTAGAAGTACACCACTACTTGCTGGCCCTTGAGCTCGGCCAGGCTGACGGTTTGCCCGCTGGTGGCCTGGGCCTGGAAGTCGGCAACAGGTTGGTCGAGTGCTACAGCCATGGTCGGTTTCCTTACATTGGGTTCTGTGGACGCCATGGCTCGATCAGCGCATCGAGGTTCAGGGCATCGGCAAAGTCCAGGAACTGGTCACGCAGCCAGCTGATCTGGGTGCCGGCCGGCAAAATCACGGTGAACTGGGCGTTGAGCATGCTGCTGCCGGTTTGCGGCGCCAGGTAGGTGTCGCAGGTCATGGCTTCCAGCTCGACGCGGTGGTCGAGGAAGAATTGGCACAGCTCGTTGATGATGTCCGGGCGATAGGCGGCGCTGACGTAGGCCACATAAGGCAGGGCCTGCGGGCGCACTTCCTGGTCGGCGCTGCGCACCACGTCGAGGGTCAGGCCGTGCTTCTTGCCCAGGCCCGGCAGGGTAGATTCAAGGCGCGCCAAGGCGTCCCAGCTGCCGCCCACTTGCAGCACCAGGGCGCTGGTCTCGCCGTGGCGGCTCAGGCGCGAAGTGACCACCGCGCAGCGGTTTTCGAACGCAGCGCGGCTGAGGACGTTGGCCAGTTCCATGGGGTTCGGGCCCAGGGCACTGATGACAAGGAATTGTTCGCGGACGGTGGGGGTGGACATGCAGCATTCCTAAAGCGATGAGCGGTCGGCACAGGACGGGCGAAAGCCTCCTGTCGGCAGGGCCCGGGGCTCGCATGCGAGGTCTTGGACGCTGGCGGGGAGCAAGGTCGACGGCCCGGCGGGCCGCGCTGCACCGATCAAAGCATCAAGGGTAGCGAAATAAGGCGCCGAGGGGAATGCTCCGCCCGCCTGCTTCGCTTGTGCAAGGCCGATGCCCCCAGTACCATTACCGCTCTCTTTTTCCGGCAGGAGCAGTTACATGATTGCGGGCAGTATGGTGGCATTGGTCACACCCATGGATGCACAAGGGCGTGTTGACTGGGGCAGCCTCGACAAACTTGTAGACTTCCACCTGCAAAACGGTACCCACGCGATCGTCGCTGTCGGCACCACCGGTGAGTCCGCCACGCTGGATGTCGAAGAACACATCCTGGTCATCAAGCATGTGGTCGAGCGCGTCAAGCGCAGCGCCAACCCGATTCCGGTCATCGCCGGCACCGGTGCCAACTCCACCGCCGAAGCGGTGCACCTGACGCAAAACGCCAAAAATGCCGGCGCCGATGCCTGCCTTCTGGTTGTGCCGTACTACAACAAGCCGACGCAAGAAGGCCTGTACCAGCACTTCAAGCACATTGCCGAAGCCGTAGACATCCCGCAGATCCTTTACAACGTTCCCGGCCGCACCTCCTGCGACATGCAGGCCGAGACCGTGATCCGGCTGTCGACCGTGCCAAACATCATCGGCATCAAGGAAGCCACTGGTGACCTGGCCCGCGCCAAGGCCATCCTCGATGGCGTCAGCAGCGACTTCATCGTCATGTCCGGTGACGACCCGACTGCCGTCGAGCTGATTCTGATGGGCGGCAAAGGCAACATCTCCGTCACCGCCAACGTCGCCCCGCGCGAAATGGCCGATCTGTGCGAGGCCGCCCTTGCGGGCAATGCCGAGAAGGCCCGCGCAATCAACGAAAAACTCATGCCGCTGCACAAAGACCTGTTCTGCGAAGCCAACCCGATCCCGGTGAAATGGGCGCTGGTCGAAATGGGCCTGATGCAAAAAGGCATTCGCCTGCCACTGACCTGGCTGAGCGAAGGCTGCCACGACAAAGTCCGTACTGCCTTGCGCCAGTCCGGCGTACTGGTTTAAGAGGAAGTACACCGCATGAAGCGACTGGCTGGTCTTTCCGCCCTTGCCCTGATTATCTCCAGCACCAGCGGGTGTGGTTGGCTGTGGGGCGAGGATGGCTATTTCCGCGACCGCGGCAGCGATTACCTGCAGGCGCACCCGACCGCGCCGATGCAATTGCCGCCGGACGCCAGCAGCGTCAAGCGCCTTGACCCGCTGCTGCCGATCCCGCGTAACGTCGCCGACGACACTGCCACCGGCGAGTTCGAAGTGCCGCGCCCGCAACCGCTGACCGGCGGCGCCGCCCAGGTTACCGATTACACCCTGCAGCGCAGCGGCAGCAGCCGTTGGGTGCTGGCTCAGCATTCGCCAGCCGAAGTGTGGCCGGTGGCCCGCCAGTTCTTCGAGGACAACGGCTTCCGCATTGCTGAAGAGCGCCCGCAGACCGGCGAATTCAACACCACCTGGCAGCGTTTCGACGAACTGTCGGCATCGCTCGGCCAGCGCCTGGCCAGCACTGCCAGCAGCGCTGACAGCGAAGTGCGCGTACGTGTGCGCATGGAGCCTGGTGTGCAGCGCAACACCTCCGAGGTGTACGTGGTCAGCGTCGAGCGCCCGGCCGGCAGCACTGCCGAGCCTGCGTTCCCGTCCTCGTCCGCCAACACCGGCGCCGATGCCCTGCTGGTCGATGAAATGCTTGCCAGCATGAACCGCAGCGCCGAGAAGGGCGGTTCGGTGTCGCTGCTGGCCGCGCGCGATTTCGACGCGCCAAGCCGCGTCAGCCTCAGCGAAGACGGCAGCGGCAACCCGGTACTGTACCTGGGTGCCGACCTGGATCGCGCCTGGTCCAGTGTGGGCCGTGCCCTGGAGCAGGGTGGCGAGTGGCGTGTCGAGGACATCAACCGCAGCCTGGGCCTGTACTACATCAACCTGTCCGAAAAGCCTGACGACAAGCAGAACGAGCCTGGCATCTTCAGCCGCATGTTCGGCAGCGAACCGAGCAAGGAAGAGCGTGAAGCCCGTGCCGAGCGCTACCAGGTGCGCCTGAGCAAGGTGGGTGAGAGCGTGCAGGTCACGGTCGAGAAGAACATCAACACCGTGGCTCCGGCCGATGTCGCCCGCCGCGTGCTGAGCGCCATTCAGGACCACCTGGGCTAAGTGCGCTTCGCGGTACTCGGAAGCGGCAGCCAAGGGAACGGCACGCTGATCGCCAGTGGTGACACGTTCATCCTGGTCGATTGCGGGTTTTCCCTGCGCGAAACCGAGCGGCGCCTGGCGCTGCTCGGTGTCTCGGCGGCCCAGCTCAGTGCGGTACTGGTCACCCACGAACATGCCGACCACGTGCATGGCGTAGGCTTGCTGTCACGGCGCTACAATGTACCGGTCTACCTCAGCCAAGGGACCTTGCGCGGCATGCGCAAGCCGGTGGAGGTGGCCGGTTTTCTCGCTTGTGGCGACAGCCTGCGTATCGGCAGCCTGGAAGTAACAGCGGCGCGGGTCGAGCATGATGCCTACGAGCCGTTGCAGTACGTGCTCAGTGACGGCCAGCGACGCTTTGGCATGCTCACCGACCTGGGCTCGTACGACGCGCTGCTGCTGGAGCGTTACCAGGGCCTGGATGCACTGCTGATCGAGGCCAACCACTGCCGCGACCTGCTGGCTCGCGGTCACTACCCGGTGTTCTTGAAGCAGCGGGTAGGTGGCATGCAAGGGCATTTGAACAATCACCAGGCCGCGCGCCTGGTACACGAGTTGGGCTGGAGCAACCTGCAACATCTGGTGCTGGCCCACCTCAGCAGCAAGAACAACCTGCCACACTTGGCCCGCCAGTGCTTCGTCGACACCCTTGGGTGCGACCCGGACTGGCTCCAGGTGGCGAATCAGGAACACGGGCTCGACTGGCGCGAAATCGCCTAGCCCAACACCTCAAGCAAGCGGAGCCCAATCATGGAAAAACGCGACGAACTCTACCGCGGCAAGGCCAAATCGGTTTACAAGACCGATGACGCCGACCGCTTGATCCTGCTGTTCCGTAACGACACTTCGGCGTTCGACGGCAAGCGCATCGAACAACTCGACCGCAAAGGCATGGTGAACAACAAGTTCAACGCCTTCATCATGCAAAAGCTGGAAGAAGCCGGCGTGCCGACCCAGTTCGACAAGCTGCTGGGCGACAACGAGTGCCTGGTGAAGAAGCTGGACATGATCCCGGTCGAATGCGTAGTGCGTAACTACGCCGCCGGCAGCCTGGTCAAGCGCCTGGGCGTGGAGGAGGGCATCAAGCTGGAGCCGTCCACCTTCGAGCTGTTCCTGAAGAACGACGAGAAGGGCGACCCCTTCATCAACGAATCCCACGTTGTCGCGTTCGGCTGGGGCACCGCCGAGCAGCTGGTGGAAATGAAGAAGCTGTCGCTGAAGGTCAACGAAGTGCTGAGCAAGCTGTTCGATGACGCTGGCCTGCTGCTGGTCGACTTCAAGCTGGAGTTCGGCGTGTTCCACGGCCAGATCGTGCTGGGCGACGAGTTCAGCCCGGACGGCTGCCGCCTGTGGGACAAAGAGACCCGCAAGAAGATGGACAAAGACCGCTTCCGCCAGGGCCTGGGCGACGTGATCGAAGCCTACGAAGAAGTTGCCAAGCGCCTGGGCGTGCCGCTGTAAGCGGCGCGTTCACGCAAGCGCCTGATACCACGCGATTTTTTTTAAAAAAAGGTTTGCCTTTTAAAAGAACGCTGGTATGATGCGCGGCATTGGAGAGATGCCGGAGTGGTCGAACGGGACGGATTCGAAATCCGTTGTACTGGCAACAGTACCTAGGGTTCAAATCCCTATCTCTCCGCCATACAAGATGAAGCCCCGCAGATTAACGTCTGCGGGGCTTTTTCGTTTTGGGTTGGAAGGTGTTCGGCGCGATTCTTTTGTCGTCGGCGAGATCGAGCGCCGCCCGCGCGGCGCTCGATGTACGCATCACATCAAAGCCTGAGACAGGCACTTATCAGCCCTTGCCCTATCCCAAGGCGATCAAATCGCCGGCCCTATCTCAATTTCCACATCAAACCACTCATTTTCTCATCATCCCCAGTTCAGCATCATCCAGCAGCGCCTTGGCCATCGCGCTGAGGTAATGCGAGGCCCAGATCAGTTTCTGGTCGCCTTCCATCAGGCCGGTGATGATCAGGTCGCGCACGTAGCCCATCAGTTCGGAGGCCTGTTCGCGGGCGTCCTGGCAGGGGATGCCGGGTTCGATGCGGAACAGCGGGTGGGTGTTGTTTTCGCCTTGGTAGAAGCAGGTTTTGCCGACGGTGGTGGGTTCTTTGGTGTTGTCGGTGGGCATTGTTTTTATCTCCCTGGAATCTTGGTTGTCTGGGCTGGCCTCTTCGCGGGTAAACCCGCTCCTACAAAGAACGCGCCGTCCTGTTGTAGGAGCGGGTTCACCCGCGAAGAGGCCGCGCCTGCTAATGCAAGGTGTACGGCTCAGCCGGTAAATGCGGCCGCATCTGCAATTGCATCAATGCCGACTCGACCAGGCCCTGTACCGCCTCCATCTCATGGATCACGGCCTGCATCACGATCGAGCTGTGGGCAGTGGGTTTGAGCTGCACCGATTGGCGGGCCACGGACAGGGCGCAGAGTACGTACTCTGAGGACTGGACCAGGGTGTCTTGCAACACTTGGGTGGAATCGAGGGAGTATGGTGGATCGGGGACCATCTTGCGCATACACATCTCCAGGATCATTGGAGCTGCCGCCAGCTTGCTGTCAAACAAGAGGGTGGCAGCTGTACATGGGTTGACAGACCGAGGATCCCGGAGCAACTCGGCGCACACGGAGGTGCCCCACGTACAGCCGCCATAAACAGTGCACGTGTGCGGGAAAATTGTCGGCCTGTCAAAGCCGGCCGTTGATTTTGCAACGACAAGCCGAGACTAGAGCGCGACATAACCCGTCGCAAGCGCTTAAGCGGTTTGGCAGTATGTTTGGGAAATGGCCTACACGGAAGGGGATGATTCTGAGTTTTTGCTGTAGGACGGGCAGGCTCGCCGGGCGGAAAATGCTGAACGCTAGCGAAATCTACTAATAGATAGCGAAAATCGCTAGACTTCCCTATCTATTGCTATAACCGTTGCCTGGAGGTAGCCCATGGACCCGTACCGTAACCCTTTCGCCCCCGGCGCCGGCAGCAGGCCGCCCGAGCTGGCAGGGCGCGACACGGTGCTTGAGCACGCCCGTGTCTCCTGTGGCCGGGCAATCAACGGGCGCAGTGCGCGCTCAATGATGCTGCTCGGCTTGCGCGGCACCGGCAAGACGGTGCTGTTGAACGAAGTGGGAAAAATTGCCGAACAGGCAGGCCTGCTGGTTTCCAAGGTCGAGTCGCCGGAAGAGGAAAGCCTAGCCCGTCTGCTTTACCCGGAAATGCGCAAGGTCATGCGCTCGCTGTCCACCGTGGAAGCCGCCAAGCAGATTGCAAACCGGGGCCTCAAAGGCCTGCGCGGGTTTGCTTCCATCTTCAAGATCGATATTGCAGGGGTGGAAGTTGGCGTAGAGCCGGAGCCAGGGCTTGCCGACAGTGGCAACCTGCAATACGACCTGCCAGACCTGTTCAATGTGATCGGGCGGGCCGCCAAGGCCGCTGGCAAGGGCTGGATTTTGCTGATCGACGAAGTCCAGTACCTGAGTGAAGCCGACCTCAGGGCGTTGATCGTCGCCATGCACCGCATGTCGCAAGAAGGCCTGCCGATACTGCTTGTGGGTGCCGGGCTGCCCCAGGTCGCGCGCTTGGCAGGGGAGGCGAAGTCATACGCCGAGCGGCTGTTTCTCTATCCCGAAATCAATGCACTGGATGCCGAAGCTGCGGCCCAGGCGGTGCTCAAGCCGATTGTGGAAGAAGAGGCATCCATTGCAGAGGCCGCATTAAACGAGATTGTCGTGCGAACGAAGGGCTATCCGTTCTTTCTGCAGGAGTGGGCTTCTACTGCCTGGAACTACGCAGAAGGACCAGAGATATCGTTGGACGATGTCGTTCAGTCTTACTCGGAAACCCTGGCTTTGCTGGATGCGGGCTTCTTCAGGGTGCGTATCGACCAACTGACCCCAAGCGAAGTGCTTTTCGTCAGGGCCATGTCCGGCCTCGGCGATGGGCCATACGCGGTGGGTGACATCGCCAAGGCAATGGGGCGCACTCAGTCGTCATTGGGGCCTATCAGGGCCAAGGTCATTGCCAAGGGAATGGCCTACAGCACCGATCATGGTGTGCTGGATTTCACTGTGCCGCTCTTTGCAGAGTTCATGCGCCGCCAGAGTTGAGCTCTGGGGCGCGCTCCGTGAGTCGGCATATCGTAATCTCCCCAGGCTCAGGAAAACGCGACGCTTATTGTAGGAGCGGCCTTGTGTCGCGACAGGGCTGCGCAGCAGCCCCAGCAATATCTGCAGCGCTGCAGATGCCCGGGGCTGCTTTGCAGCCCTATCGCGACTCAAGGCCGCTCCTACAGGGATGGCGAAGGGTCAGGGTAGGGCGGTTTCTCGCAACATTTTGTCTTGAACTGTCAATGGCACCTTGCGCTACAATGCAGGCCTCTAATACGCCACTCACGCCCAGGCCATACGCCGTAATGATTACGCGCGCTGGGCGATGAACTCTTCCTGACATGGATTCGTTGGATGCTCTGCGCCGTACTGGTCTCCCCCTGCGCCTCTCGCTGGACGGCTGAATTGTCGTCTGCGGCCAGTGCTGCACCCTCTCTGAAAACCCCGCACAACTTCGCATTCTGCCGCCAGTTACTGGCTGCGGTACGCGGCTGTGCGCCCCACCGAAAATGGAGTGCTCCACTTGCGTAAGAAATTCGTCGCGTCCCTTCTGGCGGTCGCCATCGCCTCTACCACGGCCTGTGCACAGCTCGGGATCAGCAAAGAGCAAGCGGGCACCGTGATCGGTGGCCTGGCCGGTGTGGCCATCGGCTCGACCATGGGCAGTGGCAACGGCAAGATCGCCGCAGCCTTGATCGCAGGTGGCATCGGTGCCTATGTCGGCAACCGCATCGGCCACATGCTCGATGAGAAGGACCAGCAGGCCCTGGCGCTACGCACCCAGGAAGTGCTGAGCCAGCAGACCACCGCCAGCACCCAGCCAGTGACCTGGAAGTCCGACCACTCCGGCGCCACTGCGCAGATCGTGCCGGGCAAGGAATACACCAAGACCAAGCAAGTCGAGGTAAAGCGCGCGCCGAAGATCCAGGCCGTGCCGTCGATGAAGCTGATCAACGAGCCGTACGTGACCGTCAGCGACAACCTCAACGTGCGCGCTGCACCTAACCAGAGCGGCGAGAAGGTCGGCAGCCTGAAGAACCACACCGAGTTCACCGCCGTGGGCTCTACCGGTGACTGGATTTTGGTTGGCCGCAAGGGTGTAACCGTGGGCTATGTACATAAGAACTACGTCGAGCCCAAGGCTCTGGCCGTGGCCAAGCGCGTGACCCCGGCCATCAACCTGGACGAGCTGGACGTTGCCGCCAGCAAGGAAACCCAAGGCTTTGACCTGGACTCGGTGCAGTCGCTGCCAACCCAGACAGTCGCTGCCGAAGCTGCCTGCCGCCCGGTCACTGTCAGCCTGAAATCGCAAAGCGGCCAGACCGAACAAGAGCAGAACACCTTCTGCAAACAAGCCAACGGCACTTGGGAACTGATCTGAGGAATACCATGAAAAAGCACGCGCTCGCGCTGGCTGTGATCGGCGCTTGTGGTCTGGTACCGCAGGCGTTCGCCCACGAGCTGGCCTTCTCGAAGAAGGACAATATCAAGGTCGAAGTGCCTGGGGACGCCACCAGTTGGTGTAAACCCGAGGTCGAGATGACCATCACCCGCCCTGCCTGGGACAACCAGGACATGCTGTCGGGCCTGCTGACCAAGCTGCCGTTCGTATTCGCCAAGGACTGTTCGACCGCCAAGGTGAGCTGGAAGGCGGTGGATGCCAAGGGCAACCTGTACGCCAGCGGCTCGGGCAATGCCGGCAACCTGGGCCTGGTGACCCTGGCCGCTGCGCCAGCCGCACCAGCCGCAACTGCTCCTGCGCCGGCTGCAGCTGCTGCACCCGCACCGGCACCTGCACAGCCAGAAGCACCAGCTGCTGCTCCAGCCCCAACCCCTGCCGCTGAGCCGGCCCCAGCCGTAGTTGAAGCCGCACCCGCGAAAGCAGAAGTTGCCCCGGCTCCAGCGCCTGCGCCAGCGGTAGCTGCGGAGCCAGCACCTGCACCCGCCGCCGAGGCCCCCGTAGCAGCGCCTGTGGTACCGCCCGTCCCGGCACCTGCCGCAGCAGTAGCCGCTGCCCCCACTGCGGACTTCGGCCGCTCCGTAGTGCTGGAAAACCGCAACCTGATGCAGGTAACGGACGGCGCCGGCTGCAAATGGGTACTCAGCAGGTCGATCATCGGCGATGGCGACACCCTGTCGTTCGGCACCACCCCGGCCATGCCATGCCCGGCGTCCGGCTTTGGCGAAGGCAGCTTCGAAAAAATCAGCTGGAAGGCCGTGGGCACCTACCGTGGCGATAACTGGAACCGTGTCTACGCACACCCGAGCGGCTTGATCTTCACCAAGAATCTTGAGCCTGCGGTGAAGAACAAGGCGGTGTCCTACCTGACTGCGCAAGCGGACCAGGCCGCGTTCCTGGTTGGCGAAATTCCCGGCCGGCAAATGAAGGTGTACCTGACCTTCAGCCGTGGCAGCTACGGCGTGCTGCGCCCGTTCGGCAGTGACCCTTACTACGTGGCGGTCACCCAGGACGAGTCGTTCGCCCTGGACGCGAGCAAGTACAAGGAAGCTGCGCTGGAAATCTTCGACCTGATAAAGACCACCTCGCCGACCACCACCGATGTGGCCACCTTGTTCATCGTCAAAGACCTTTCGGCGATTTCCAACAACATCTGGGGCAACGACGCGCAGAAGATCACCCGCAACCGCATCGGCATCAACCGCCAAGGCCTGTTCTTCGATGTGCGCGATGGCGCCAACTGGGCGGTTCAGCGTGAACAGCAGCGTGTGCGTGAGCAGCGTCAGCGCCAACAGGAGCTGGCCCGCGTGCACACCCGCGTACTGGAGCGTTACCAGCAGCTGCAGGACGGCATGAGCGACTTCAAGGGGCGCGAAACCGAAGCCCTGGCGCAAATGGCCGGCATCAAGGTGCGCTTCGCTTCGCCACTGGCACAGCAAGACCCTTCGACCTCGGCCAGCGTGGCACCGATGATGGTGCACGTTACCGGCAAGCAGGGTGATTTCTACACCATCGATTTCCCGAGCAAAGGCCGCCTGGTGGCGGACGAGGAATACAGCGAAGGCTGGTACGTGACCCAGGTGGCCAACGCCACGCCGTACTACCCGCTGGCCGATGGCCGCGCCGTGCCTACCTACCGTGCCTACAGCGCGGGTGAGCCCGAGGCGTGCAAGCAGGACCACTGTGCCGACCGCGTGTCGTTTGGCGCCGTGCTGGCCAGGGAATTCCCCAACGCCGGCATCGATTTCAGCTGGACCCCCGAGGTCTCCCAACAGTTCGTGAACGACTGGAACAACGCTTCCGCCATGGTCCAGTGAGGCAAACACCATGATCAAACAGATGAACAAAAAGCAGCTGCTGATTGGCGGTGTTGCGGCGGCCGTGCTGGTGCTCGGCGGTGGTTACGCGATGGTTTCCAGCTCGGGCAAGAAGGCTGCGCTGGCCTACTACGACGACTTCAAGGAGCGCTACTTCCTGGAGGACGTACTGTCTGAAGGCGACATTTCCTACTCGGCGTTCTCCGGCAACCTGACGGTGGCCGACCCGGAAGTCCGCGTGGCGGTAGCAGAGACCAATGGCGCCCAGCAGTTCATGCGCGGCCTCATGGGCCTGGTGGAATCCTCACGCGGTGGTTCGGCTGAAGAAGGCCTGGCGGGTTGGGCCAAGTACCAGCTCAACGTCAGCCGCAACGTTGCCGGGGTGTACCTGAAGGCTGATGCGCTGAAGCTGGCCCACGACGGTGATGCCAAGGATGGCAGCATTCACATCCAGCTCAATGGCATGCAGATGGCCAACCCTTACGTTGCCAGCAAGGGTGCCGAGGTGGTGCTGGTGGCTGATGTCAGCGATGAAATCCAGCCGCGTGCCGAACTGGCCGCCAATGGCCGGGCCACCCAGTCGAACTTCGGCTGGGGTGCCAACCTGGCGGTGCGTCAGCCCGTTACCGGCGCGTTCCTGGTCAGCAGCACCGGTGATTTTGGCACCACGGTCGACCTGGACTTCACCATCAAGCGTTCCAGTGACGGTGAAGGCTCGATGGAGTTCGTGGTCACCCACCGCAACGACGGCTCCAAGGTGGGCGAGATTGTGCGCAAGGCCGACTTCCAGTCGTTGCCGGAGCTCGACGATGTCGAAACCCAGCTCAAGAGTGCCTTGAGCGCCATGCTGATCGGGGCGTACAGCCCGTCTACCGGTCAGGCGGTATTGGCTGAGGCGGTAAGCGCTTTTGCCCGCAAGGCCAAGGTGGAGAACTACACCGTAAGCTACAGCGGCTTCAAATCACTGAAAGAGGCTTACAGCACTTACCAGCAGAATGTACCGAAGGCGAAGTTTGCTGCCTTCTGCGAAGAGGTTGGGCTGTCGTCGTGGAGCAGTGATTTCGGCGCCAAGGGCAAGAACCACAGCGACTCGGAATGCGCCATCGGGCAGAAGCTGGTTGAAGATGGCAAGTTCGAAGAGCAGTACACCTTCAAGGAAGGCAAAAGCCTGTTTGCAGCGTTGTTCGTGAGCAAGGCGTATCAGCTGGAAACCAATTGATTGGTTGATGGCTGATTGAACAAGCCCCCGGGAACCTTGAGTTGCCGGGGGCTTTTCAATTATTGGTGTCAGGTTTTCACCGGCCCTGTAGGAGCAGCCTTGTGCTGCGAAGAGGCCCTGACCGGCAACACATGTCTGCTGGCCTTGCTGGCCCTTTCGCAGCACAAGGCTGCTCCTACAGGGACCGTGCAGATCCAGGGGTTAGCGCATGGCCGCTAGCTTGATGCCAAAACCCACCAGGCAAGCCCCCGCCAGCCGCTCGAACATATTGGTAATCCGAGGGTTGGCGCGCATGCGTTCGGCCAACCGGTGAGTCAGCACCACGGCAATCAACCCGTACAGGAACGTCACCACCGCCACCGTCGCAGCCATGAAGCCGAAGGTCACCAGCCCTTGGTGCTTCACCGGGTCGATGAACAGCGGGAAGAACGCCATGTAGAACATGATCGCCTTGGGGTTGAGCAGGGTGATCAGCATGGTCTGGCGCAAGTACTGGCCATTGTCCATGCGGCTGGCCCGCGGCGCGTCACCGGGTTTGCTCATCAGCATGCGCAGGCCCAGGTAGGCCAGGTACGCGGCGCCGGCCCATTGCACGATGTGGAAGGCCGCAGGGTAGGTGGCGAGCAAGGTGGCGACGCCGGCTACCGCCAGCCACAACAGTACCTGGTCACCCACGATCACCCCGAAGGTCGCGGCCAGGCCAGCCTTGATGCCGCCCTTGCCGGTGGCGGTGATCAAAGCGAAATTGCCCGGGCCGGGGATGGCCAGCAGAATGATGAAGGCGATGACGAATGCGCCGTAGTCGGTGACGCCGAGCATGGTGGGCTCCTGTTGGGCGGTACGAAGGCAGTGCACCCAACTATCGTCGCCAGCTGCGAGCTTTACAACCTGTTGTTGCACAATTGCAAAGAATCCATGCCATGCATGACTTGGATCCAATGCCTGGGTCCGGTATCATCCCGCCGCCATCAGATGATGGCCGAAGATGATTCATTTAAAGGACTTAGTAATGAAAAAGCTGTTCAAGGCCACCGTAGCCGTTGCTGTTGTTTCGGGTGTTGCCCTGCTGTCGGGTTGCACTGGCCAGGTCTACAACCAACCAAAAAACTGCACCTACGACTACCTGTTCCACCCTTCGGTTTCCATCTCCAAGATCATCGGTGGCTGCGGCCCAATCGATAAACTGCCTCAGCAGCAGTAATCTTGGCGGTACCCTGATCGCGACGCTTGCGGCGTGATCCAAGGCCCCCGGTCATGTACATGGCCGGGGGTTTTTGTTTGTGGGCGCTTCAGCTGAAAGTCTTGCCCTGGGCATAGAAGGGGATGGCCTTTAGCCCCTCCACGGCCTTCAGCGTTTCGATCGAGCGCTCACGCAGGGTGGAGAACGCCAGGTAGGTGCGCACGCTCAGTTCGGGTGCACCGGCCACGCTGTGCAGGCGCCCGTCGGCCAGCAGGTCCTTGACCATGAACTGCGAGAAGTACGCCGAGCCACCGTGCTTGAGGATGTACTCCAGTGCGATGGTTTCCTGGGTGATGGACAGCCGATGACGCCGCGCGCCGGGGAACGCTTCGTTGTGCTGCTCGCTGAACGAGCGCCCCCAGCTGATGTACACGTACCCCTCGCCGTGCCCTGCGAACACTGTGTCGGCCTGGGTCGAAACCAGTTGCAACGGCTCTTCGAGGAATGGCTCAAGGACCACGTCCGGCCAGTGATGCGGTTCGTAGAGAATCGCCACATCCAGCAAGCCTTCACGCAGTTCGTTCATCAGCAGGATCGAGTAATCCGACTGCACCTGGGTGGCGACCCTTGGCTGGTGCTGCTCCATCCAGGCGATCCAGTCGGCGGTGATGTTGCCCCAGTGGTTCATCGGCAGGCCGAGGCTGACCGTGGTGCGCACGTCGGTGGGCAGGGCCACGTCGTGCTGGGCGCGTTCCCAGGTGCTGATTACCGACACCGCATGGCGGTAGAACAGGTTGCCACCGGAGGTCAGCGTCACGCCGTGTCGGCTGCGGCTGAAAAGCGGGCGGTTGAGGCGGTTTTCCAGGGCCTTGATACGGGCGCTGACCGATGACTGGGTGATGTGCAGGCGCTCGGCGGCCTTGTGGAAGCTACCGGTGGCGGCCACTTCGATGAAGGCCCGCAAGTGCTCGATGTTCATGGCGTGCGACCGTCGTTCTGGTGGGGAAGTAAAGGGCGAGCCAGGGGGCCCGGCTCGCCGATACTAGCGCATTGAACGCGGCCTGGGGCTCAGGCCCAGATATCGCCGATGGTGAAGCCTTCCGGGAACGGGTCGTCGTGGTCGAGCACGAAGGTGTTCAGGCCGTAGATCCAGCTTTTGCCGGTAATGGTCGGCACCACGGCCTTGTTCCCGCCGATGCTGGTTTCGTCGATCAGGCGGCCGGTATAGATGTTGCCGAGCAGGCCCTGATGGCGGAAGTCCTGGTGCAACGGCAGCTCGCCCTTGGAGTGCAGGGTGGCCATCTTCGCCGAGGTGCCGGTGCCGCATGGGCAGCGGTCGAGGGCGCCGGTCCAGGTGGCTGGGTCATCCCACGAAAACTCGCCGGAGGCCATGGTCACAGCGTTCTTCCAGTCGGCGTTTGGGTCTTCGCTGGGGCCGGACAACTGCGAGATGGTGATGCCGATACCCGGGTAGTCAGGGTGCGCCACGGGCAGTTGCTCGATGGCGGCCTGGCGGATCATCGACGACACCCGGGCGATTTCGCCGCCGTGCTGCGGGATCAGCTGCAGGCCTTTGAACTGGCGCACGTCGGCGATCACGTAGAACATGCCACCCCAGCCCACGTCCACGCGCACCTTGCCCAGGTGCGGCACGTCGATTTCGGCATCGATGTGCGCGGCGAACGCTGGCACGTTCTGGAAGGTGACGGCCTTGACCTTGCCGTTTTCGCATTGCGCCTTGATGCGGATCAGTCCGGCCGGGGCCTCCAGCACCAGTTCGGTGAGTGGCTCTTTCATCGGCAGCATGCCCATTTCCAGCAGCACGGTGACTACCGAGATGGTGTTGCCGCCAGACATCACCGGGTACTCGATCTGCTCCATGATGATGTAACCGGCGTCGGCTTCGGGGTGGCTGGGCGGGACGATGATGTTGCAGCAGTGCGCCGGGTAGCCGCGCGGTTCGCGCAGCATCAGCTTGCGCAGCTGGTCGTCGTTGGCCTCGAGCCATTTCATCTTGGCATGCACGCTGTCGCCGGGGATGTGCGGCACGCCGCCGGTGATCACGCGCATGGGGGTGCCGGCATGGGTGTCGACGGCGTGGATGGTGCGTTTGAATGACATGCAGGCGGCCCTTTATTGTGCTGTTGAAGTGGGGTCTTGGGCCGCAGGATAAAGCGCTTGGGCGGGGCTGTAAGGCGAATAATTCCGATCGGGTGATCGGTTTTTTGAATGGCATTCGCGCTGGCCTGTGCCGGCCTCTTCGCGGGTAAACCCGCTCCCACAGGTACCGCACAGCTCCTGAGCTAGTGCAGTACCTGTGGGAGCGGGTTTACCCGCGAAGAGGCCGGCACAAGCCTGAGACAACCCGCCGCGTTGACCCTGGCCCACCAATTTGTTTGTGCTGGCATTTAAGATACAATCGGAAAAACGATTCAGCCTTGTCGGTCAATTCGACAAAAGGCCGAGTCGTTTTCTGGTTCTCTGGCTGCTGAACAATGATCAACAACAAGCCTGCGCTGAAGAACATGGAATACCTGGGCCAGCCACAGGCCCTCCCTCCGTTCTCCTGACTGGAATTGATCAATGTTCAAGAAAGCTGGCAAGACCTTGCTGGGTCTGGCTGTCGCTGCAAGCTTTATGCAAGCGCACGCCACAGAAACCAAAAAAGTAGATGTGCTGCTGGTCGGCGGCGGCATCATGAGCTCCACCTTGGCCGTGTGGCTGCACGAGCTGGAGCCAAGCTGGTCGATGGAAATGGTCGAGCGCCTGGACGGCGTGGCCGAAGAAAGCTCCAACGGCTGGAACAACGCCGGTACCGGCCACTCGGCACTGGCCGAGCTGAACTACACCCCGGAAGACAAAGACGGCAACGTCAATATCGCCAAGGCCATCGAAATCAACGAAGCCTTCCAGATTTCCCGCCAGTTCTGGTCGTGGCAGGTACGCCAGGGCGTGCTGAAGAACCCGCACTCGTTCATCAACACCACCCCGCACATGAGCTTCGTGTGGGGCGATGACAACATCAAGTTCCTCAAGAAGCGTTACGACGCGCTGCAGGCCAGCCCGCTGTTCCGCCCGATGCAGTACTCCGAGGACCACGCGCAGATCGCCAAGTGGGTCCCGCTGATGATGGAAGGCCGCGACCCGAACCAGAAGCTGGCCGTGACCTGGACGCCAATCGGCACCGACGTCAACTTCGGCGAGATCACCCGCCAGTTCGTTGGCCACCTGCAGACCCAGGACAAGTTCGACCTGAAACTGTCCAGCGAAGTGCAGGACATTACCCGCAACAAGGACGGCTCCTGGCACGTCGAGTACAAGAACCTGAAGGACGGTACCGAATCGGCCACCGACGCCAAGTTCCTGTTCATCGGTGCCGGCGGCGGCGCGCTGAAGCTGCTGCAGAAGTCGGGCATTCCTGAAGCCAAGGAATACGCAGGCTTCCCGGTGGGCGGCTCGTTCCTGGTGACCGAGAACCCGACCGTGGCCATGCAGCACATGGCCAAGGCCTACGGCATTGCTTCGACCGGTGCGCCACCCATGTCGGTACCGCACCTGGACACCCGCGTGCTGGACGGCAAGCGCGTGATCCTGTTTGGCCCGTTCGCCACCTTCTCGACCAAGTTCCTGAAGAACGGCTCGTACCTGGACCTGTTGGGCAGCACCACGATGCACAACGTGTGGCCGATGACCAAGGTCGGTATCGAGCAGTACCCGCTGGTCGAATACCTCGCTGGCCAGCTGATGCTGTCTGACGACGACCGCTTCGAAGCCCTGCGCACCTACTTCCCGAATGCCAAGAAGGAAGACTGGAAACTGTGGCAGGCTGGTCAACGCGTGCAGATCATCAAGCGTGATGCCGAGAAGGGCGGCGTGCTGAAGTTGGGCACTGAAGTGGTGGCCTCCGAAGACCGTACCATTGCCGGCCTGCTGGGGGCATCGCCAGGTGCTTCGACCGCTGCGCCGATCATGCTGAACGTGCTGGAAACCGTGTTCAAGGAGAAAGTCGCTACCCCAGAGTGGCAGGCCAAGATCAAGGAAATCGTGCCGAGCTACGGTACCAAGCTGAACGACTCGGCAGCGGCCACCCAGAAAGAGTGGAACTACACCGCTGAAGTGCTGCAGCTGGAGAAGCCACCGGTGATCGACGCCAGCGTTGATTTTGGTGGCGCGGTTAGCCAGCCGGTTGAAAGCAAGCCTGAGAACGACATGGCGCTGTAAGCGGCCATTGTTGTGAAAGAAGCCACGGGGGTGACCTCGTGGCTTTTTTTTTGCCTGTTCGGGCCTATTCGCGGGTGAACCCGCTCCTACACGGGTAGCGACAAACCCGAGGGCAGTGTTGCCTGTGTAGGAGCGGGTTTACCCGCGAAGAGGCCGGCACAGGAAACCACTGATCGGAAACCTGCTTGGCAATCAATAAAAACATATTTTGATGCTTAAATTAATATTGTCAGTCGATCCCCTCCAGGAGGGTGCCGCCATGAACATCAAGATTGCCGCCTTACTGCTGCTCGCCCTGTGCGCCCAGCCGGCATGGAGCCAGAGCTATTCCTCCTCAGCCCCCGCCGCCAAACCCGCTGAATCCGGCGCGATAACCACGCGCATGGCCCTGCGCGACCTGTGGGTCGAGCATATCTTCTGGGTTCGCAACTACGCTGTCGCCAACCAGGCCGGTAATGCCAAGCAGGCCGAAGTCGCCGCCAAGGAAGTGGTTACCGATGCTACCAAGATCGCCAACAGTATCGCCCCGTTGTACGGCCAGCCCGCCGCCGACCAGTTGCTGAAACTGCTGGCTGGCCACTGGGGCGCCATCAAGCACTACAGCGATGCCACCGTGGGCAAGGACAAGAAAGGCCAGCAAGCTGCCGTCGATGAGCTGACCAGCAATGCCAAGGCGATCGCCGCGTTCCTGGCCAAAGCCAACCCGAACCTGCCCGAACCCACCCTGCTGACGCTGCTCAGCGCCCATGGCGGCCACCATGTGGCGCAGATCGACCAGCTGGCGGCCGGTGACTATGCCGGCGAGGCGCGTACCTGGGCGATGATGCGCGAGCACATTCTGACCCTGTCCGACGCCTTGGCCGCGGCGCTGGTCAAACAGTTCCCGGACAAGTTCTGATGCTCGAAGGCCTGGGCCGTACCCAACAGGACCTGCTCCATGCGTTGCTGCACCAGCCGGCCGGCATGAGCATCGATGACCTGGCGCAGGCCCTGGCCATCACCCGCACCGCGGTGCGCCAGCACCTGGCCGCGCTGGAGCGCGACGGCCTGGTCAAGCGCGGTGCCACCCGGCCCACTGGGCGACGCCCGGAGCAGTTGCACGAACTGACCGAACGCGCCCGCGAGCTGTTCCCCCGCCAATACCCGCTGCTGGCCAACCTGCTGATCGGTGAAGTGGCGGGCGTACTGGGGCATGAGGCGTTGTTGGCGCTGATGCGCCAGTTGGGGCGCAAGCTGGCGGCGGATCTTGAGCACGAGGTGGTGGATGAAGCACGCATTGTCGAGCACATGAACAATGCCGGCTACGAAGCGCAGGTGTTCTTCCGTTCGACGGGGGAGCCGCAGATCGTCGCGCACAATTGCGTGTTTCATCACCTGGCCAAGGCGCACCCGGTGGTGTGCGAGCTTGATCTGGCGCTGATCGGGGCGTTGGGCGGGGCCGAGGTCAGCCATGAGGAATGCATGCTCAGGGGCGGGCAGGTGTGCCGGTTTGCCTTGGGCAAGAAAGAGGATTGATATTACCTGTGCCGGCCTCTTCGCGGGTGAACCCACAGGATAACCACTGTCCTGACGACCTGTGCGACACCCTGTGGGAGCGGGTTTACCCGCGAAGAGGTCGCTGCAGGAAAAATCAGTTCTGCCGCAAAATGCACTCCAGTAACCCCGGAAACCGCTCATCCAGCATCTCGCTGCGCAGCGAATTCATATGGGTCGTCCCCACATTACGGGTATGCACCAGCCCCGCGTCACGCAATACGCGGAAGTGGTGGGACATGCTCGACTTCGGCCGGCCGCCGTCCAGCTCGCCGCAGCTGGCTTCGGCCACGCCTGCAAGGTGGCGCACGATGCCCATGCGCACAGGGTCGCTAAGGGCGTAGAGCAGACGCTCCAACACTAGGTCTTCAGAATTGGGATGAGTATAGGCTCGCATACCCGACATGATACCGGGGCTTTTCATTATTGCCATAGTTCGATTATGATCGAACTATCGTATTCAGATAGCTCTGGAGTTCCTCATGTCCGCCTTGTTCGAACCGTACACCCTCAAGGACGTCACCCTGCGCAACCGCATCGCCATTCCGCCGATGTGCCAGTACATGGCCGAGGACGGCATGATCAACGACTGGCACCATGTGCATTTGGCCGGCCTGGCCCGCGGCGGTGCTGGCCTGCTGGTGGTCGAAGCCACTGCCGTGGCACCGGAAGGGCGCATTACCCCCGGTTGCGCCGGTATCTGGAGCGATGCCCACGCCCAGGCCTTCGTGCCGGTGGTGCAGGCGATCAAGGCCGCCGGCTCCGTGCCGGGCATCCAGATTGCCCACGCCGGCCGTAAAGCCAGCGCCAACCGCCCGTGGGAAGGTGACGATCACATTGCCGCCGATGACGCTCGCGGCTGGGAAACCATCGCCCCGTCGGCCATTGCCTTTGGCGCGCACCTGCCGCAGGTGCCGCGTGCGATGACCCTGGACGACATTGCCCGGGTCAAGCAGGACTTCGTCGATGCCGCCCGCCGTGCGCGGGATGCCGGCTTCGAGTGGATCGAGCTGCACTTCGCCCACGGCTACCTGGGCCAGAGCTTCTTCTCCGAGCACTCAAACAAGCGTACCGACGCCTACGGTGGCAGCTTCGACAACCGCAGCCGCTTCCTGCTGGAAACCCTGGCCGCCGTGCGTGAAGTGTGGCCGGAGAACCTGCCGCTGACCGCGCGTTTTGGCGTGCTGGAATACGATGGCCGCGACGAGCAGACCCTGGAAGAGTCGATCGAACTGGCGCGCCGCTTCAAGGCCGGTGGCCTTGACCTGCTGAGCGTGAGTGTCGGCTTCACCATCCCGGACACCAATATCCCGTGGGGCCCGGCGTTCATGGGGCCGATTGCCGAGCGCGTGCGCCGTGAGGCGAAACTGCCGGTGACCTCGGCGTGGGGTTTTGGTACGCCACAGCTGGCGGAAGCGGCATTGCAGGCCAACCAGCTGGACCTGGTGTCGGTAGGGCGTGCGCATCTGGCTGACCCGCACTGGGCGTACTTTGCGGCCAAGGAGCTGGGGGTGGAGAAAGCCTCCTGGACCTTGCCAGCGCCGTATGCGCACTGGCTTGAGCGTTACCGCTGAGGCGTAGAGGGGCTGCTTTGCAGCCCATTCGCGGCGGTTCGACGCATCGATGAACCCGCTCCTACACCGGAATGTGCACGCCTGTTGTAGGAGAGGGGTTTACCCGCGAAGAGGCCAGCAAGGTTAAAACCGATAACCCAGGGATATGCACGCCCCTTGTAGGAGCGGGTTCACCCGCGAATGGGCCGGCACAGGCTAAAACCGATCCAACCGGTAAGCCGACATCTCAGCCCCACCGGCCTGCTCAGCCAACCGCCCCACCCATTCCGCCGTCACCGCCGCCTGGGTCAACCCCAGGTGCTGATGCCCGAACGCCAACAGCACCCGCCCATCACACACCCGGTCGATCACCGGCAACGAATCCGGCAACGAAGGCCGGAACCCCATCCACGGCGTCGCCCCTTCAACACTCAAATCCCGCCGGAACAAACTTTTGCTCAACCGGTGCAACTGCCACGCCCGCTGCATGCTCGGCGGCGCATCCAGCCCGGCGAATTCCACCGTACCGGCCAGCCGCAAGCCATCGGCCATGGGTGTCATGATGAACTTGCGCTCCAGCGAGGTGACCGCAAACGGCAAGCGCTGGTGCTCGCCAGGCAGCATCAGGTGATAGCCGCGCTCAGTATCCAGCGGCACCCGTTTACCGGTCAGCGCGCGGGTCAGCCGCGCCGAATGCGCACCACAGCTGATCAGCACCTGGCGGGCATTGAGCGTTCCCTGGTCGCTGGCCAGGCGGACCCCGCCACTGTGCAAGTGGCCACCCACAACCTGTGCCTGGACGAAACGCACGCCACTGGCCTTGGCCGCTTCGAACAACTCGCAAACCACCCGGTACGGGTCGATGAAGTGCCCGGTCTTCGGGAAAAACAGCCCGCCAAGCAATGACGGGTTCAGCTGTGGCGCTGCTTCGCGTACAGAGTCCGCCGACCAGAAATCCACCGGCACCGCCTGCTGTTGCATGCGTGCACGCAGGGCCTCCAGTGCCTGCCGTGATTCTGGCCGTTCGAACACCAGCAACGAGCCATCCTCCTGGAACAGTTCACTGCGCCCGATTGAGCCCAGCAGCCGTTGCCAGGCACCCAGGCTGCCTTCGTTCAGCGTGCGGATGCCGGCCACGCTGCGCTGGAACGGCGCCGGCCGCAGGTTGAGCAGCAGCCGGGTGAACCACGGCATGGCCTTGGGCAGGTACTTCCAGTCCAGGCGCAGCGGGCCCATCGGGTCCAGCAACATGCGTGGCAGGCGCTTGAGAATCGACAGGTCGGCAATCGGGAACACCTGTTCGGTGGCCAGATGCCCTGCATTGCCGTAGGACGCGCCCTGGCCGGGGGCCTGGCGGTCGACCAGCATCACCCGACGGCCCTGGCGGGCCAGTTGAAGGGCGCAGGCGACGCCGACGATGCCGGCGCCAACCACGGCGATATCGGTTTCAGCAGTTTCGACCATGCTCAGCCTTCCCGTTTACCGTCAAGCAGGCGCCGCAGCTGCAGCGGGTTGCCGTGCTGCAACGCCTGCGGCAGCAGAGCGTCGGGGAAGTCCTGGTAACACACCGGGCGCAGGAAACGCAGGATCGCCGCCGTGCCCACCGAGGTGCTGCGGGCATCGGAGGTAGCCGGGAACGGCCCGCCATGCACCATCGCATCGCACACTTCGACGCCGGTCGGCCAACCATTGACCAGAATGCGCCCGGCCTTGCGCTCAAGGGTCGGCAGCAGGGCGCGGGCGCTGTCGATGTCGGCTTCGTCCAGTTGCAGGGTGGCGGTCAGCTGGCCCTCAAGGTGCTCGGCCACCTGGCGTACCTGCTCATCGCTGGCGCAGGCCACCACCAGCGATGCTGCACCAAACACCTCGGCCTGCAAGGCCGGGTCGGCAAGGAAGGCTTCGGCCTGGGTCACGAACAGCTGCGCCTGGCACTGGTTGGGGCCTTGCCCGGCCAAGCCGCTGGCGGCGGTCTGGGTATTGACGTTTTCCGCCAGGGCACCGATACCGGCCTGATAGGCGCTGAAGATGCCCGGGGTGAGCATGGTTTGCGCAGCGGCCTGCTGCACGTGCCCGCTGGCGGCCATGATGAAGCGCTGCAACGCTGGCCCTTGGCGGGCGATGACCAGGCCGGGGTTGGTGCAGAACTGGCCGGCGCCTTGGGTCAGCGAGGTGACGAAGCCTTGTGCCAGCGTCTCGGCACGGGCCTGCAGGGCGGCGTCGAACAGGAATACCGGGTTGATCGAACTCATTTCCGCGTATACCGGGATTGGCTCCGGGCGCGCCTGGGCGGCCTGGCACAGCGCCACGCCACCGCTGCGTGAACCGGTAAAACCAACCGCCTTGATGCGCGGGTCGCTGACCAGCGCGATGCCCACTTCGCGGCCAGAGCCGTACAGCAGCGAGAACACGCCGGCCGGCAAGCCGCATTGCTTCACGGCCTGGGCCACCGCATGGCCGACCAATTCGCTGGTGCCAGGGTGGGCGCTGTGGGCCTTGACCACCACCGGGCAGCCGGCGGCCAATGCCGAAGCGGTGTCGCCACCGGCCACCGAGAAGGCCAAGGGGAAGTTGCTGGCACCAAACACGGCCACTGGGCCCAGCGCTACCTGGCGCTGGCGCAGGTCGGCGCGGGGCAGTGGTTGGCGCTCGGGCAGGGCGTTGTCGACGCGCACGTCCAGCCATTCGCCGGCCCGCACTACGCGGGCGAAGGTGCGCAGCTGGGTGCAGGTACGGCCGCGCTCGCCTTGGATGCGCGCCTGGGGCAAACCGGTTTCGGCCACGGCGCGGTCGATCAGCGCATCGCCGAGTGCTTCAATTTCCGTGGCGATGGTTTCGAGAAAGTGTGCCCGTTGTTCGAGCGAGGTTTCGCGGTAGGCATCGAACGCGGCCCAGGCCAGGGCGCAGGCCTGGGCCACATGTTCGCCGGTGCCGCCGAGGTAGGCCGGTTCCAGCGCCTGGCCGGTGGCCGGGTTGACGGCGTGGATCGCTGCGCGGCTGCCGGTTACCGGCGTCTGGCCGATCAGCAGGTTGCCTGTCAGGGTCATGGAGCCTCCTTGGGAAATCAGATACGGGTATCAATGGAGACCGCTTCCCCTGTAGGAGCGGGTTTACCCGCGAAGCAGGCGACTCGGTGCCTGGCACCGGCTTTGCCGGTGTTCGCGGGTGAACCCGCTCCCACAGGGGGCTGCGGTTCGGCCTTGGGTCAGGTGATCAGGCCAGGTTCTGCTCGGCCGACCAGCTGGCGTACCAGCTGCGGAACAGCGCGTACTGCTGCTCGGCATAGTTGCGCTGGGCATCAGTCAG
>NZ_JBIVIF010000018.1:0-119737 GCF_044749595.1 Pseudomonas sp. NPDC089392 | reverse complement strand
CCCCCCCCCCCCCCCCCCCCCCCCCCCCCCCCCCCCCCCCCCCCCCCCCCCCCCCCCCCCCCCCCCCCCCCCCCCCCCCCCCCCGCTCCTACAAAAATCGTGCAGTCTCTAGCGTCCGCGCAGTTGCCGGTCCGGCAATGCCACTGCCGCTACCAGTCCCAGTACCGCGATCAGCGCGCTGCCCATCAGCAGGTGCCGGAACGTTTCCAGCAACCGCCCCTGCGTCACCAAGTCCACCTCACCTGCCTTCAAACTCCCAAGCAACGGATTGCCCAGCAACTCGAACCCGCCCTGGTGCAGCAGCGCCAGCAGCAGGCTGGACATGCACGCCACCCCCATGGCCCCTCCCAGCGAGCGGAACAGGTTGGTGGTGCTGGTGGCCACGCCGATGTCCTTGCTGTCCACCGCGCTTTGCGTGCCCACCAGTGAGGTCGGGAACTGCAGCCCGCAGGCAATGCCGGTCAGCAACATGAACAGCGCACTGAGCAACGCCGACTGCGGTGGAGTCAGTGCCATGCCAAAAATAGCCAGCGGCATCAGCAGTGCGCCCGCCAGGATCTGCGGCTTGTAGCGCCCGGTCCGGCTGGTCATGCGGCCACCGGTGAAAGCGCCCAGGGGCAGCCCCATGACCAGCGGTAGCAGGTGCAGGGCGGCGCTGTCAGCACCGGCACCGGTGATGCCCTGGTAGCGCAATGGCATGAGCATGGTCAGGGAGATCGACTGGAAGCTGGCGAAAAAGATCACGGCCCAGCACAGCACTGCCACCCGGTTTTTGAACAGGCCGAGCGGCAACAGCGGCTCTGGGCAGCGGCGTTCATGGGCGACGAACAGCGCCAGGCCCAGCACGGCGCAGGCAAACAGGGCCAGCACGGCCGGGTCGTCCCAGGCGTGGCCCTGGCCGACCAGGGTGATGCCCAGCAGCAGGCTGCCCAAACCGAGGATCAGCAGCACCGCGCCGAGGTAGTCCACCTGCGCCTCGCGGCGCTGCATAGGCATGCCGCCGAGGGCTCGGCGGATCGCCCACAGGGCGACCAACCCCAACGGCAGGTTGATCCAGAACACCCCGCGCCACGACAGGTATTCGGTCAGCCAGCCGCCCAGCACCGGCCCGGCCACGCTGGCCACGGCGTACATGCTGCTGAAGTATCCCTGGTAGCGGCCGCGTTCGCGCGGGGGCACGAAGTCACCGATGATCGCCTGGCTCACCGAGACCATGCCGCCGGCGCCAATGCCCTGCAGTACCCGGGCCAGCACCAGTTGCTGCATGTCCTGCGCCATGGCGCAGGCGATCGAGGCCAGGGTGAACAGGCTGATGCCGGTCAAGATCATCCGCCGCCGGCCGTACAGATCGCCCAGCTTGCCGTAGATCGGTACGGCTATGGTCATCGCCACCATGTAGCCGGAGATGACCCAGGCCAGCAGGCCGACATCGTTGAACTGGGCCGAGATCGCCGGCAGTGACACCGCGACGATGGTCTGGTCCAGGGCGCCGAGGAAGATCGCCAGCATCAGAGCGGTGAGCACGTTGCGCAGGGTGGTGGGGGGCAGGGCGGCTGTCACGGGAGGACCTTATCCGGGTAATGGGTGACATGTACCGGCCCTTTCGCGGGTAAACCCGCTCCCACAGGGACGGTGCTGATCTTGAGTGGTGCGCGGTCCTTGTGGGAGCGGGTTTACCCGCGAACAGGCCAGCATGAAGTACCCGGATTGTAACCTGAGTTAGGTAGCTTCCTATGTACTATCTGCATCCCCTATGCAAGATCGGCATTGGCGCATTCATCCAGTGCTGCATGGCTGCGTGATATCGTTGGTATGCCACAGCGGCTGAAACCCGCGGCCTGCACCAGCTTGGTGCAACAAATCGCCGCAGGCTGTTCAGGCCACTGTCTCCCACACCTTTTATTCCTCTGCCTGCATGTCGAGCATGACCGCCCAGATGGCGACGGTTGGAACAGGTCAGGTAGACCCGATTACAGGGGTCGGTAGTTACCGTTCAAATTTCAACTTTATTGCGGAGTGATCATGCCCAAGGCTTCCCATCAAGATCTGCGTTTTGCCTTCCGCGAGCTGCTCGCTTCAGGTTCTTGCTTCCACACGGCCTCGGTGTTCGACCCGATGTCGGCACGCATTGCCGCAGACCTGGGCTTCGAGGTCGGCATTCTCGGTGGTTCCGTCGCTTCGCTGCAGGTACTGGCGGCACCGGACTTCGCCCTGATCACCCTCAGCGAATTCGTCGAGCAGGCCACGCGTATTGGCCGTGTGGCGCAACTGCCGTTTTTGGCTGACGCTGACCACGGCTATGGCAACGCGCTGAATGTCATGCGCACGGTCATCGAGTTGGAGCGCGCCGGCGTGGCTGCGCTGACCATCGAGGACACCTTGCTGCCCGCCCAGTTCGGGCGCAAGTCCACCGACCTGATCCCGGTAGAAGAGGGCGTCGGCAAGATCCGCGCGGCGCTGGAGGCGCGGGTCGATTCGTCGCTGTCGATCATTGCCCGTACCAACGCAGGCGTGCTTACCACAGAAGAAATCATCGTGCGTACCCAGAGCTATCAGAAGGCTGGTGCCGACGGTATCTGCATGGTGGGTGTGAAGGACTTCGAGCAGCTTGAGCAGATTGCCGAGCACCTGACGGTACCGCTGATGCTGGTAACCTACGGCAATCCGAACCTGCGGGACGACGAGCGCTTGGCGCGCCTGGGCGTGCGCATCGTGGTCGATGGCCATGCGGCCTACTTTGCCGCGATCAAGGCCACCTACGATTGCCTGCGGTTGCAGCGCGGCCGGCAGAACAAGTCGGAAAACCTCAGCGCCACCGAACTCTCGCACACCTACACCCAGCCCGAGGACTACATCCGCTGGGCCAAGGAATACATGAGCGTCGAGGAGTGACCGGCAGGGCGCCGTCAACTCAACGGACGGCGCTCAAGGTTGCGCTGTGAGGCACGCAATGTGCCTGCTCGCAGCTGTTGGCGGCGCTGGGCTGGCTGCGCAGCAGCTCGGCACGCCAGCAGGCTGAGCCGTACAGCCCTGCGACTGCGGTCAGGGCCATGACGAGGGCGACTCTTTTTGATTTGATGCCCATGGTGCTCACCTCCTGTACGGCGATAGGTGATACCTGCAGGAGCGGCCTTGTGCCGCGAATGGACCGCAAAGCGGTCCCGGTTTGTGCTCCCCGCGAAATCGCTGGGACCGCTTTGCGGTCCATTCGCGGCACAAGGCCGCTCAGGGATCTACACCTCTAGTATAGATCCCGGTCCCACTCTGGCTCGTCCTTGAACCGCTGCACCAGAAAGTCCAGCATGCTGCGCAAGGTCGCTGGCATGTGCTTGCGCGAGGTGTACACCGCATTCAGGTTCAACTCACGTGGCTTTGCTTCGGGCAGCAGGCGCACCAGTTCGCCCCGGCGCAGGGCCTCGGCGGCCTGGTAGGTCGGCAACATGGCGATGCCCGCGCCAGCCAGTGCCGCCTTTTGCAAGGTCATTGCCTCGTTGGCACTGATGTTCCCCGCCACCGGTACGGCAACTTGCTGGCCGGCCACTTCGAAGTGCCACAGGCTATGACCGAAATAGGCATGGGTCAGGCAGTTATGCCGGCTCAGTTCCTCGACCTGTTGCGGCGCGCCGTGTTCGCGCAGGTAGGCCGGTGCCGCACACACCACCGAGCGGCAGACGCTCAGGCGCCTGGCGATCAGGTTGGGGTCGAGGTCGTTGCTGGTGCGGATGGCCAGGTCGATGCGCTCATCCACCAGGTTGACCGTGCGATCGAGCATTTGCAGCTCCACCTTCACCCCGGGGTAGTGCCGCACGTAGGCGGCCACCGCATCCACCAGCTGTGCCTGCCCGAACGAAGTACTGACGCTGATGCGCAGCGCACCCTTTGGCGCATCATCCGGCTGTTGCACGGCGGCCTGCAGGTCGCCGGCAAGCTCCAGCAACTGCCGGCAGCGCGGCAGGGTTTCCTGGCCGGCGGCGGTAAGGCTGAGCTTGCGGGTGGTGCGCTGCATCAGCCGCGCGCCGACCCAGTCCTCCAGCTCTGCCAGGTAACGTGAGACCACCGGCCGGGACAACTGCAGATGATCTGCAGCTGCCGACTGGCTGCCCAGATCGACAACGGTGACGAAAACGCGCATGGCGTTGAGACGGTCCATGATTTGCCCGGTTTCAGAAACAAACTATGTTTGAGCATCGCATTTTTTGTCACGTATCGTGCAACTAAGCTGTTGGGCATTGTTTTTCAGAAGGCGGTGCCAATGTCCCTGTTCACTCCCTTGCGTGGCCTGTTGCTGGCTTGCATTACCCAGGCTGGCCCGGTGTTGGCCGCCGAGCCCTTGCAACTGGAGGTCTACAACCCCGGGCACGCGGCTATCTTCCCGGTCAGCTCGGTGGTTGTCAGTGGCGAGCACGATGCTGTGCTGGTCGACGCCCAGTTCGGCAAGGCGCAGGCCGAGCAGCTGGTGCAACGGTTGCGAGCGAGTGGCAAGCGGCTGACCAGCATCTACATCAGCCATGGTGACCCGGACTACTACTTCGGGCTGGATACCCTGACCCAGGCCTTCCCCGACGCCAAGGTGCTGGCTTCGGCCGCCACCGTTGCACATATCCGCCAGACCATGGACGCCAAGCTGGCGTACTGGGGGCCGCAGATGGGTGCGGACAAGCCGGCGCGGCTGGTGCTGCCGCAGGTGCTTGAAGGTAACCAGCTGACACTGGAAGGGCAGGCCCTCGAAGTGGTTGGCCTGGACGGCCCGCAGCCGGAGCGCAGTTTTGTCTGGATCCCGTCGATCAAGGCAGTGGTCGGGGGCGTGGTGGTGTCCGAGCACATTCATGTGTGGATGGCCGACACGCAAACGGCCAAGTCGCACGCTGACTGGCTCGGCACCCTGACGCACATCGAGGCCTTGGCACCGCGCACGGTCATCCCGGGCCATTACCTGGGCGATAGCAGCCGCTCGCTGGAGGCCGTGCGCTTCACCGCCAACTACATTCGTGATTTCGATGCTGAAACCGCCAAGGCGAAAGATGCTGGCGCGTTGATCAAGGCCATGAAGCAGCGTTACCCGGGCATGGCCGATGAAAGCTCGCTGGAGCTGGGGGCCAAGGTCGCCAAGGGCGAAATGAAGTGGTAATTCCGTTCAACTGATGGAGAGTAACCCATGAGCAAGATTGCAATCATTGGTGCCACTGGCCGCGCTGGCAGCCAGTTGCTGGAAGAGGCCCTGCGCCGTGGCCACAGTGTGCTGGCCATCGCCCGCGACCCATCGCGGCTGCAGGGGCGTGACGGGGTGACCGTCAAGGCGCTGGATGCCAAGGACAGCGCGGCCTTGCAAGCGGCGGTGGCGGGTGTGGACGCGGTGCTGAGCGCGGCGCATTTCTCCACCATCGAGCCACACGCGATCATCGAGCCGGTCAAGCGGGCTGGGGTCAAGCGCCTGCTGGTGGTGGGTGGTGCCGGCAGCCTGTTGCTGCCGTCGGGGCACCGGGTGATCGACAGCCCGGATTTCCCCGAAGCGTACAAGGCCGAGGCCACTGCCGGGGTGCGCTTTCTGGAGGCGCTGCAGCGCGAGCCGAACCTGGACTGGACGTTCCTGTCGCCGTCGGCGGAGTTCGTCGAAGGTGAGCGCAGCGGGCACTACAAATCAGGCAAGGACCATCTGTTGATGGGTGCCGATGGCAAGAGCTGGATCACCTTTGCCGACTATGCGATTGCCATGCTCGATGAGCTGGAAAAGCCGGCGCACTCTCGGCAGCGCTTCACTGTGGGTTATTAACTCACTGTGCGGTTCTCTGTAGGAGCGGCCTTGTGTCGCGAAAGGGCTGCGCAGCAGCCCCGGCAATTTTGCAGGGTGGCGGAAATCCTGGGGCCGCTGCGCGCCCCTTTCGCGACACAAGGCCGCTCCTACAAGGGCCTGCACACGCCGGTCAGCCTGGAGTACGGCTCTCACACGCTGGCCTGGCCCTCCAGCCAATCCAGCAACGCCACCAACCCCGGCGGCAGGCTCTTGGTCTGGCTCACCAGGTAATACCCTTTGCCGGTCATTACCTTCAGCGCAAACGGCATGCACAGCCGACCCCCGCGCAAGTCATCGCCAATCAGCGACCAGTCGCCAATGGCCACCCCCGTCCCCTGCGAAGCCATGGCCATCGCCATGTCCAGCGTCTCGAAATGCTGCTTCGGCCCTTGAGAGGCCAGCGTCACGCCAGCCGCCTGCAACCACAAACGCCAGTCATGCTCATCCCGCGACGGGTGCAGCAACATGTGCCGTGCCAGGTCCTCCACCTGCTGCAACGGTATCGGCCCCTCGCGCAGTGATGGCGCACATACCGGCGTCAGTTGCTCATCGAACAATTTGCGCACGTGCAGCCCGTGGTTCGGCGCATCGCCATAGACCACCGCCGCGTCGAAGCCCTCACGGCGAAAATCCACACCATGCTGCACCGTGGTGGTCAGCTCCACCGGCACATCCGGGCGTAGCGCCTGCCATTCCATCAGGCGTGGCAGCAGCCAGCGCATCACGCAGGTTGGCGCCTTGAGCTGCAGGGTAGCGCTGTGCTCACCCACCTCGCGTACCCCTTGTTCGATCAGTGCGAACACTTGCTGCACGCGGGGCAGCCAGTCCTGGCCTTCACGGGTCAGGCTCAGGCCGCGCGCCTGGCGCTGGAACAGGGCATAACCCAGGTGTTCTTCAAGGGCTGCAATCTGCCGGCTGACGGCGCCTTGGGTTATGTGCAACTGCTGCCCGGCGCGGGTGAAATTGCAGCACTGGGCAGTGACCAGAAAGGTGTGCAGGGCGGGTAGCGGCGGGAGGCGTTTCATTGCAGTAAGCCATGATCACAGGACATGGCTAGTATGTGTTTTTTTGCATTGTGGCGATAGCCGTGGCTTGGGTCCAATAAGGGCATAACCCAACAAGATTCATGGTGAAACCTGATGGCAACCTGCGGCGAAGTACTGGTCAAACTCCTTGAAGGCTATGGCGTGGACCATGTCTTCGGCATTCCTGGTGTACATACGGTGGAGCTTTACCGTGGCCTGGCGGGCTCGTCCATTCGCCACATCACCCCGCGCCATGAGCAAGGTGCCGGGTTCATGGCTGATGGCTATGCGCGCACCCGTGGCAAACCCGGGGTGTGCTTCATCATCACCGGCCCAGGCATGACCAACATCACCACTGCCATGGGCCAGGCCTACGCTGACTCGATCCCGATGCTGGTGATTTCCAGCGTACAGTCTCGCGACCAACTGGGGGGCGGCCGCGGCAAGCTGCATGAGCTGCCCAACCAGGCGGCGCTGGTGGCAGGGGTGGCGGCGTTTTCCCACACCTTGATGAGTGCTGCCGACCTGCCACAGGTGCTGGCCCGGGCTTTCGCCGTGTTCGACAGCGCCCGGCCGCGCCCGGTGCATATCGAAATCCCGCTCGACGTGCTGGTCGAACCGGCCGACCAACTGCTGCCGGGGCGCCCGGTACGTGGCAACCGGGCAGGGGCTGCACCGCAAGCCGTGGCGCAGATGGCCGAGCGCCTGGCCGGTGCACGGCGGCCACTGATCCTGGCAGGGGGCGGTGCCCTGGCTGCTGGGGCTTCGTTGGCACGCCTGGCGGAGCACCTTCAGGCCCCGGTAGCGCTGACCATCAATGCCAAGGGTTTGCTGCCATCCAGCCACCCGCTGCAGATTGGCTCGACCCAGTCTCTGCCGGCCACGCGGGCGCTGGTAGCTGAGGCTGACGTGGTGCTGGCGATCGGTACCGAGCTGGCCGAGACCGACTATGACGTGACCTTCAAGGGTGGTTTCGAGATCCCGGGCAGCCTGTTGCGCATCGACATCGACCCGGACCAGACCGTGCGTAATTACTTGCCGGAGCTGGCGCTGGTGGCCGATGCCGAGCAGGCCGTCGATGCATTGCTCGACGCCTTGCAGGCCCAGCCGCAGCCAGTGCGCGAAAGCACCTGGGGTGTGGCCCGCGTAGCCTGCCTGCGCCAGGCACTGGCGCAGGGCTGGGACCAGCCGACCCTTAGCCAGACGCGTTTGCTGAGCGCGATCCTTGAACGCCTGCCCAATGCCATCCTGGTGGGTGATTCGACCCAGCCGGTGTACACCGGCAACCTGACCCTGGACATGGACCAGCCACGGCGCTGGTTCAATGCCTCGACCGGTTACGGCACCCTGGGTTATGCGCTGCCGGCAGCCATGGGTGCCTGGTTGGGTAGTGCCGAGCAGGTTGGCCAGCGTGCGCCTGCGGTGTGCCTGATTGGTGATGGCGGCTTGCAGTTCACATTGCCGGAGCTGGCCAGCGCGGTGGAGGCGCAGGTGCCGCTGATCGTGCTGCTGTGGAATAACCAAGGCTACGAGGAGATCAAGAAGTACATGGTCAACCGGGCCATCGAGCCAGTCGGGGTGGATATTCATACCCCGGACTTTATCGGCGTGGCGCGGGCGTTGGGGGCGGCGGCGGAGCATGTGGTGGATGTGGCGCAGTTGCAGACGGCGCTGGGGCAGGCTGTGGAGCGCAAGGGGCCGACCCTGATTCAGGTGGACCAGAATCAGTGGCAGGAGACTGTGCTGGGCTGAGGTATTGCCGTTGCCTGGGCCGGCCTCTTCGCGGCGGTTCGACGCCTCGATGAACCCGCTCCCACAAGTACCGTGCAATCTTCAGGATTGTCGCTATCCCTGTGGGAGCGGGTTTACCCGCGAAAGGGCCGGCACAGGCGAATGCTGACCTCAGCCAGCATTGGCCCGCAACCTGGCCACATCCCGAATCGGCGGCGCACCATACAACCGGCTGTATTCACGGCTGAACTGCGAAGGGCTTTCGTACCCCACCCGATAGGCCGCAACGGCCGCCTCGAGCCCGTCGTTCAGCATCAACCGCCGCGCCTCCTGCAGGCGCAATTGCTTCTGGTACTGCAATGGGCTCATCGATGTCACGGCCTTGAAACGGTGGTGCAAGGTCGAGGTGCTGAGGTTGACCTCCCGGGCCAGGTCCTCGATACGCAGCGGTTGCTGATAGTTGTTGTTGAGCCAGGTAATAGCCTGGCAAACCCGGTGGGTCTGGCTGTTGGCCAAGGCGATTTCATATAACCGGTAACCCTGCGGCCCGCGCAACAGGCGGTAGAGAATCTCGCGGCGGAACAGCGGTGCCAGCATCGCGATGTCGCGTGGGGTATCCAGCAGGCGGATCAGCCGCAGCAGGGCGTCGAGCAACGCGGCATCGGTTCTTTCCACATACAGGCCACGGCCGGACGGCCGGTTGGGCACCAGCATCGGCCCGCTTTCGGCAATCAGCTGGCTGATCTCGGCCGGGTCAAGGTCCATGCGCAGGCCCAGGCTAGGGTTCTGCGGGCTGGCATCGAGTTTCACGGCGCTCAGCGGCAAGGTCACCGAGACCACCATGTAATGCAATGGGTCGTAGGCGTACTGCTCGTCACCGAGGAACAGGCTTTTGCTGCCCTGGGCCAGGATGCACAGGGCGGGTTGTGCCAGGGTTGGTACCGAGCGCACGTTCTCGGTGTAGCGCACCAGGTACAGGTTATCGATGGCCGAGGCCGGTCCGTGAGGCTCGCCGGCGTGGCGGGTGATCAGCTCGGCCAGTTCCAGGCGCTGCAGTTCCAGGGTCGGGTCGGTGGTCGTGGCGGTGGTCATGATGGCTTTCCTCTACTGACCGACGCAGCATAAGTTTGGGCAATGGCGGGCGCTAGTCGAAAGCTGCATGTCGATTGCCTGATCCTGCCGCGCTGCAGGATCAGGCAATCGGCGAGCAGTAATGGCCTAACGTGTCGCGCGGGTGGGGGCCTAACCTTGGCAGCCTGGTTTTTCCGTCCGCCTGCTTCAAGGAGATTGTGCAATGACCCTAAAACAACCGGTCACCCACCTTGCTTTCATCCGTGCCAGCAGCGGGCGCTCGGCAGAGCTGGGCGCGCGCCTGCGCGACCTGCTCGAGCCTTCGCTGCGTGCACCGGGTTGCCTGAGTTTCACCGTACAGCGGTCTCAAGCTGATGCCGACTTGTGGTTGCTCAGTGGTAGCTGGCGAGACCAGCAGGCGATGAGTGGTTACTTTGCTTCGCCTACGCTGGAGGTGTTTGGTGAGTTGGTGCAGGCACGAGTGGTCAGCAGCCTGGACTTGCATACCTTTGATTGATTGTCTGTACCGGCCCTATCGCCGGCAAGCCAGCTCCCACAGGTACTGCACCGCTCTCAGGCCTGTGGTGAACCTTTGGGAGCTGGCTTGCCGGCGATAGGGCCGGTACAGGCGAATAGGGTAAGATGCCGCCCCTTGATCAACCAGGCGGATAGTGAAATGGCACGTAGAGAATTCCCGCAGTTCGAAGCGGTTTCGGCGATGGTGCCGGTGGAAGGTGGCGGCTACAACGCGGCCATTGCGGTCAAGGCCCTGGGCATGGGTGGCGCACCGCGCTTTCACAAGGTCCTCGACGGGCAGGTGTTCAAGGGCGCCGTGGCCGCCGACGAAGCGGCCACGGCTGAGCTGCAACGCCTGCAGGGCGTCAGCGAAGACGGTGAGCTGATCTGGTGATCAGGCCGGCGGCCTGGCCATCTTGAACAGGTTGCCCAGCTCGAAATAGTCCGCCGGGCCACCGCCACGCAGGATCGGTTCGGCGGCAGCGGTATCGTAGATGCCGTTTTTCAGCAGGTGCTCGGCAATGTGCACCGCCACCACTTCACCGAGGATCAGCCAGCTGGGCACCAGTTCCTGGTCGGCCCGCTTGAGCTGGACGATCTGGCTGACCTTGCACTCGAAGGCTACCGGGGTTTCGCCCACGCGCGGCACGCTGACGATGCTCGACGGCGTGGCAGTGAGGCCGCTCAATTCGAATTCGCTTACCTCGGCAGGCACTGGCGCGCAGCTCTGGTTCATCTGCTCGGCCAGCGGGCGGGTGGCCAGGTTCCAGACAAACTCGCCGGTCTGCTCAATGTTGTTCAGGCTGTCTTTGCGCCCGACACTGCAGAAACCGATGATTGGCGGGATGTAGTTGAAGGCGTTGAAGAAGCTGTAGGGCGCCAGGTTCAGGCGGCCTTCGCGGTCCTGCGAAGAGATCCAGCCGATAGGGCGGGGGCCGACGATGGCGTTGAACGGGTCGTGGGGCAGACCGTGGCCTTTGGCGGGTTCGTAGTAATACATCTGTGTTGGGCTTGCTGGCCCTACCTCCTGGTGGACAAGGTGCCTAGTGTGCCAAGCCTGTGCGCGCCTGAAAATGATCAAGCCCGGCCGAAGCCGGGCTGGGGTGCTCGCATCAGGGATCAGCTGATGCGGTGGGCGTTGGTGCGGTCGAAGCCATCTTCGGCGAAGCGTTGGCCACCGGTACGGTCGAAGCCATCTTCGGCGAAGCGTTGGCCCCCAGTACGGTCGAAGCCGTCTTCGGTGAAGCGTTGGCCACCGGTGCGGTCGAAGCCGTCTTCGGTGAAGCGTTGGCCACCGGTGCGGTCAAAGCCGTCTTCAGCGTAGCTAGCGGATTGGGTCTGGCCTGCTGCGAAGGTGTGGGCGCTGGTACGGTCAAAGCCATCTTCGGCAAAGGCGCCAGCTGCGAAAACCGAGAGGGCCAGGGTGAGGATCAGTTTATTTTTCATGGTCGTTGCTCCGGGGTTCGTGAGTTGTTTGTTTCTATGGGTTTAATCCTACGCCGATTAATCTGATTAAAAAGCGCAAAAAATGGCACTTAAAGATCGTGTTAATCGATGTGTTTGGGTGCGCACGCCGTGATTCAGGCAGCGGCTCAGCTTATGGGCGTTCGCCCTGCACTGCTGTTTTCCCAGCCATTGCAGCTTGATGGAGTGGAATTAATGGGACATTAAGAATGAAAAAACACAAGCTGATGGCCGATGAACGTATTTTTCATATATCACCAACCGATTTTTCAGGCCCTGCTTAGCACCATCGCCGCACCTCAAACTGGAGCGGCACCACAATGAACAAACTCCCGCAAATCACCTTGGCCTTCTGGGTCATGAAGATCTGCGCTACCACCCTTGGCGAAACGGCGGGTGATTTGCTGTCGATGACTCTCAACATCGGCTATGCGCTCAGCTCGCTACTGCTGATCAGCGTGT
Source organism: Pseudomonas sp. NPDC089392 (assembly GCF_044749595.1). NCBI lineage: Bacteria > Pseudomonadati > Pseudomonadota > Gammaproteobacteria > Pseudomonadales > Pseudomonadaceae > Pseudomonas > Pseudomonas sp. NPDC089392. Next base: position 107,677 of record NZ_JBIVIF010000018.1, on the reverse strand, counting down.
TCCTGCTGACCTTGCTCGGCCAGTTGTACTCGCGCCGCTACCACCCGATGCTGTACTGGCTGGTGATCCTCTCCACCAGCACTGCTGGCACCACCATGTCCGACTTCATGGACCGCACGCTGGGCCTGGGTTATGCCACGGGTTCAGCCCTGCTCATCGGCATCCTGCTGCTGACCTTCCTGGTTTGGCGCCTGAGCGGCAACCCGCTGGATGTCACCCGCATCAAGAACCGTACAGGCGAGCTGTTCTACTGGGTGGCGATCCTGTTTTCCAACACCCTCGGCACCGCGCTGGGCGACTACCTGGCCGATGACTCGGGGCTGGGCTTTGCCGGCGGCGCGTTGTTTATTGGCAGCGCCATTGCGCTGGTGGTGCTGGCCCGCTACTGGACGCGCATCCCTGGCGTGGTGCTGTTCTGGGTGGCGTTCGTGCTGACTCGCCCGTTTGGCGCGACGTTGGGCGACTTCCTCACCAAGCCTCATGAAAAGGGTGGCTTGGACTTCGGCACGATCGGTTCTTCGGCGGTGCTGGGTGGGGTGCTGTTGGTGCTGGTGCTGATGGCGACTTGGTACCAGCGCCGTGAGCCGCGTCAGGCGTTGGAGATGTCCTGAGCCTGCGTTCAGGCGCAGGTGAGCCGATTAATTGGGCTATTCGGCTCACAATGTGAGCCGAATAGCGTTTCTAATCGGCTCATCAGGGGCTTTGGAAGTATGGCTTGATGTTTGCGGTGTTGCTGAAATCGAGCGCCGCCCGCGCGGCGCTTCGCAGCACAAGGCTGCTCCTACATCTTTTTCGGGCCAGTTATTCCTGTGCCAGGTGGGTTGCAGCCTTGGCGAATCGCTGAAGATCGATGAAGAGCAACGGCGTCCCCTTTGATATCGAAGGGAACAAACAAGGCGAACAGCGGTGACCTCACAGGCGTGACTGGCCCGAAACAAACGTAGGAGCGGCTTTAGCCGCGATGCGCCGCGCGGGCGGCGCTCGATCTCAAAGGCGATAAACATGTTGTGCCAAGCACCTGGCAGCCGAGATGCCTTATCAGTTCAGGCATAAAAAAGGGGCGCCCCATACGCTGGAGCCCCCCTTTTCAGCATTTCCTTACCTGTATTACTCAGTAGTAATCCGCGAGTGCTGCTTGGTGTCCTTCATGGTCGCGTAAACCAGCAGCGAGCAGGCGATGCAAGCGGTGACGTACCAGTAGAAGCCGCTTTCCATGCCGGCGCTCTTGAACCACAGGGCCACGTACTCGGCGGTGCCGCCGAAGATCGACACGGTGAGCGCGTACGGCAGGCCTACGCCCAGGGCGCGGATTTCGGTGGGGAACAGCTCGGCTTTGACCACAGCGTTGATCGAGGTGTAGCCGCTGACGATGATCAGCGCCGCCATGATCAGGAAGAACGCGCCCCACCAGGTCTGGATGGTGTGCAGGGTGCTGAGGATCGGTACGGTGAACAGGGTGCCGAGTACACCGAAGGCGATCAGGATCGGGCGCCGGCCGATCTTGTCGGACAGGCCGCCGATCACCGGCTGCAGGCACATGAACAGGAACAGCGTGGCGGCCGAGATGGTGGTCGAGTCGCTGATGCTCATGCCCACGGTGTTGACCAGGTACTTCTGCATGTAGGTGGTGTAGGTATAGAAGGCCAGGGTACCGCCCATGGTCAGGCCGACCACGGTCATCAGTTCCTTGGGGTGGCGCAGCAGGGTGCGCATCAGGCTTTCCTTGGCCTTTTCCTTCTTGGTGAACGAGGCGGTTTCTTCCATGCCGCGACGCAGGTACAGGGCCACCACGGCGCACAGCGCACCGATCACGAACGGTACACGCCAGCCCCAGGCATACAGCTGCTCGGTGGTCAGGGTCTGTTGCAAGACGATCAGGACTGCCAGGGCGATGAGCTGCCCGGAGATCAGGGTCACATACTGGAAGCTGGAGAAGAAGCCACGGCGCTCCTTGCTGGCCATCTCGCTCAGGTAGGTGGCCGAGGTGCCGTATTCGCCACCCACCGAAAGGCCCTGCAGCAGGCGCGCAACCACGAGCAGGATAGGCGCGGCGACGCCGATGGTTTCATAACCTGGGGTCAGGGCGATGACCAGCGAGCCTGCGCACATCAGCAGCACCGAGGCCATCAGCGCAGCCTTGCGGCCTTTGCGGTCGGCGTACAGGCCCATCAGCCAGCCACCGATCGGGCGCATGAGGAAGCCCACGGCAAAGATCGCGGCAGTATTGAGCAATTGTGCGGTGGAGTCGCCGGCCGGGAAGAAGGCCTTGGCGAAGTACAGCGAGAATGCGGCGTAGACGTACCAGTCGTACCATTCGACCATGTTGCCGATCGACCCGCTGAAGATCGACTTCAGGCGGCTGGCGGTGGTTTTTTCTGCGGCAGGCGCGGTGGCCGCCCCGGCGGGCAGGGAGGTGGCGTTATCCATCAGGGATACCTTCTCGTTGTTTTTGTGGAGCGCGCCGTGGCGCAGCTTGCACAGGTGATTGCAGAAGGTGTGCCAAATGGGTGCGTGATGATCCAAACGGGGGCGCTGTCCGCCCTTCGCGGGCACGCCCGCTCCCACAGGGACCGCGTCACGCCTGATGTTTCACATTCCGTTGCAGGAGCGGGCTTGCCCCGCGAAGGGCTGCAACGCAGCCCCCTTGAAACCCCATCCATGAGCGGATTTTCGCTTGCTTACTAAGCACGATAAGCGGAAATCCGCTCATTCCCGCGCAATAAAGTCCTCGCGCACCAACCCATGACGCTGCATCTTTTCGTTAAGCGTGCGCCGAGGCAGCTGCAACGCCTCCATCACTGCGTTAATTGCCCCCCCATGCTGGCGCAACGCCGCACGCAGGCACTGTGCTTCAAACGCTTCCATCTGCTCGCCCAGTGACTGCCCGGCAGGCGCCACCTCGATGTTCGGCGAACCCAGCCCCAGCGCATGCCGCTCCGCCGCGTTGGCCAGTTCACGCACGTTGCCCGGCCAGTCATGCGACAGCAGCTGCGCCAGTTGCGCACCCGACAGCGGCGGGGCAACACGACCCAGCTTTTCGCCAGCGGCGCGGGCAAAGTGTTCGAACAGCAGTGGAATGTCCTCACGCCGCTCGCGCAACGGCGCCAGGCGCAATTCGGCGACATTCAGGCGGTAGGCCAAGTCTTCGCGAAAGCGCCCGGCGCGCGCTTCTTCGAGCAGGTCTGGCTTGGTGGCGGCAATAATGCGCAAGTCGACGCTGATGCTCTGGTTGGCCCCCAGGCGCTCCAGCTTCTGTTCCTGGATTACCCGCAGCAGCTTGGCCTGCTGGGCCAGCGGCATACTCTCGATTTCGTCGAGGAACACCGTACCACCGTTGGCGTACTCCAGCTTGCCGATGCGCTTGCCTTGGGCACCGGTGAAAGCGCCGCTTTCATGGCCAAACAGCTCGGCCTCGAACAGCGCTTCGGGGATGGCCGCACAGTTGAGGGCGACGAAGGGTTTGCCGGCGCGTGGACCAAAATCGTGCAGGCAGCGGGCCACCCGTTCCTTGCCACTGCCGGTTTCGCCACGGATCAGCACGTTGACCGGCAGGCTGGCCAGGTCCAGCACTTGTCGGCGCAACTGTTGCAGGCCCTGGGACATGCCCAGCAGCGTGCCTTCCAGGCGTGACTTGAGGTCGGCCTGCTCGTGCAAACGGCGGTTTTCCAGCACCAGCTGGCGCTTTTCCAGGGCCCGGCGCAGGCTGCCCAGCAGATGCTGCGGGGTAAAGGGCTTTTCCAGGAAGTCATAGGCCCCACTGCGCATGGCTTCAACCGCCATCGGTACATCGCCATGGCCAGTCAGCAGTATTACCGGCAAATCAGGGTCGTCAGCCTGCAGGCGTTCGAGCAATTGCAGGCCATCCATGCCCGGCATGCGCACGTCGCTGATGATGACCCCGGGAAAGTGCCGCGGCAGGTGCGCCAGGCATTCTTCGGCGCGGGCGAACAGCTGTACGCTGAAGCCAGACAGGCTCAGCCATTGCTCGACCGCAGTGCGGATACTGGCTTCATCATCGACGACGATCACTGAATTCAACATACAGGCTCCAGGTCGCGGGGCAGGGTAAGGCTCAGGCGCGCGCCGCCCGGCAGGTTTTCGGCCTGCAGCTGGCCGCCGGCCTCGTGGACGATGCCGTAGGAAATGGCCAGGCCCAGCCCGAGGCCTTCGCCCACCGGCTTGGTGGTGAAGAACGGGTCGAAGACCTTGGCCAGGTCGTCCTCGGCAATACCGCCGCCCGAATCAAGCACACTCAAGCGCCACAACTCGCCGTCGGGCTCGATACGGATCTCCAGGCGTTTGTAGCGTTTGTCGGCCATGGCGTCGAGGGCATTGCGCAACAGGTTGATCAGTACCTGCTCCAGGCGAATGGCATCGCCACGCACCCAGGCCGGGCGTGCCAGGTACAGGGCCACTTCTACCTCGTCGCTGCGCATGCGCGCGTCCAGCAGGTGCAAGGCCTGGTCGACCACGGTGGCCAGGTCGAGGCGCTCACGCAGGCCTACCGGGCTATTGCGGGCAAAGGTTTTCAGGTGGCTGGTCAGCGCGGCCATGCGGGTGAGCATCTGTTCCAGCGGCTCCAGCGCCTGGCGCGCTTCGTCATGACGGCCATGGTCCAGCAGCAGGCGCAGGGTTTCCAGTTGCATGCGCTGGGTGGTAAGCGGCTGGTTGATTTCGTGGGCCATGGCAGCTGACATCTGCCCGAGCGCGGCCAATTTGGCCGATTGCACCAGGCCCTCCTGGGCGGTGCGCAATTCGCGGGTGCGTTCTTCGACCTGGCGCTTGAGCTCTTGCCGGCTACGCTGGCGCAGGCGAGCCAGGCGCAGGCGCTGGCTGACGAACAGCGCGGCGAACACCAGGCTCAGCCACACGGCGGCGGCGCCGAGGGCGGCATTGCGCCCGTCCGCAGCCACCTGGGTTTTGCGCAGCAGGTGCAAGGTCCAGTTCTCGCCTTCCAGCGGCAAGCTTTCCCACAAGTACTCGGCGCTGCCCTCCGGGCCTTGCACGCGGCTAAGCGTGCTGTTTTCGGCAAAGCGGGTGAGTACCTGATGCTGCAGCGGCACCAACGGCTGCTTGTCGTACTGGCGGGTTTCGGCCAGCTCGGCACGATCGGCGCCGCTGAGTGGCTTCAACTCGCGGTAGCGCCAGCCGTCCTGGTTGGCGATGAAGGTGATGCCGCGGGCGTCGCTGACCAGCAGGATGTCACTGCCCTGGCGCCACTCGCGCTCCAGCTCGGGGAACTCCAGCTTCACCACCATGGCACCGAGGAAGCGGCCGTGCTCGTCGTTTACCGCGCTGGCGAGGAAGTAACCTGGCACGCCACTGGTCACACCCACGGCGTAGAAGCGGCCGCTGCCCTGGCTGCGGGTTTGCTTGAAGTAGGGCCGAAAGCCGTAGTTGGAGCCCACGTAGCTGCTGGGTTGCCGCCAGTTGCTGGCGGCAATGGCCAGGCCAGTGCGGTCGAGCAATTCGAGGGTGGAGGAGTTGGCGGCGCCGTTGATGCGTTCGAGCTTGAGGTTCAGGGCACCCTGCACCTGTTCAGTGACGGGGCCGCGCAGGGCGGCGATCAGCTCCGGGTCCAGCGCCAGCACCGCGGGCAGGGCGCGGTAGCGGTCGATCAGCGTGTGCAAGGCATTGGCGTACAGGCCCAGCTGCTGGTTGGCACGTTGGGCGTCGTCTTCCATGGCCTGGCGTTTGGCCTGGTGCATGGCCCAGCCAGCGCTGAGGGCTGTGCCCAGCACGATCAGCAGGGTGATCAGCCCCAGACGCAGGGCGCGAAAGGAAAAGGGCATTGGGGCGGATCCGGATGAATGGGATATCAGGGCCGGCCTATTCGCGGGCTTGCCCGCTCCCACAGGTACTGCACAGGCCCATCGGGCTGCGAATATCCTGTGGGAGCGGGCAAGCCCGCGAAGAGGCCGGTACAGGCGACCTATTCAGTTACAGCAGCTCAAAGCTCTGCTGCTGCACCGCCTGGGAATCCAGCCCGACCTGGACATTGAACTCCCCTGGCTCGGCAACCCGCTGCAGCTGGCCATTGTAGAACTTCAGGTCTTCCTCGCTGATGCGGAAGGTCAACGTACGCGACTCGCCAGGCTTGAGCATCAGCTTCTGGAAGTTCTTCAGCTCTTTCACCGGGCGGCTCATCGACGCCGATACATCCTGCAGGTACAGCTGCACCACGGTTTCGCCTGCCACCTTGCCGGTGTTCTTCACCGCTACCTTGGCCTCCAGCGTGCCGCCACGCTTGAGGTCCTTGTTCGACAACGTCAGGCCCGACAGCTCGAAGCTGCTGTAGCTCAGGCCATAGCCGAACGGGTACAGCGGGCCGTTGGGCTCTTCGAAGTACTGCGAGGTGTAGTTGCCCGGCTTACCCGGCGTGAACGGCCGGCCAATACGGGTGTGGTTGTAGTACATCGGTATTTGCCCGACCGAACGCGGGAAGGTGATGGCCAGCTTGCCGGACGGGTTGTAGTCGCCAAACAGCACGTCGGCAATGGCGTTGCCGCCTTCGGTGCCGGCGAACCAGGTTTCGAGGATGGCGTCAGCCTGCTCGCGCTCCCACGCGATCGACAGCGGCCGGCCGTTCATCAGCACCAGCACCAGCGGTTTGCCGGTGGCTTTCAGGGCCTTGATCAGCTCACGCTGGCTGGCCGGGATTTCCAGGGTGGTACGGCTCGACGATTCGTGGGACATGCCACGGGACTCGCCAATCACCGCCACCACCACGTCAGACTGCTTTGCCGCCTTGACCGCTTCATCGATCAGCACTGCAGGCGGGCGTGGGTCATCGACGATTTCCGGGGCATCGAAGTTGAGGAAGTTCAGGTAGTCGAACATCGCCTTGTCGCCGGTGACGTTGGAGCCTTTGGCGTAGACCAGCTTGGCCTTGCCTTCCACGGCGCGACGCAGGCCCTCGCGCACGGTTACCGAATGCATCGGTTTGCCGTCAGCGGCCCAGCTGCCCATCATGTCGATCGGGGCATCAGCCAGCGGGCCGACCAGGGCGATGGTGCCAGCCTTTTTCAGCGGCAGGGTCTGGTTGCGGTTTTCCAGCAGCACCAGGCTGCGGCGCGCCACGTCACGCGCGGCTTCGCGGTGCAGGCGGTCGTCGCCGTAGTAGTCCTTGAGGTCGGTTTCGGCCTTGCCGATGCGCACGTACGGGTCCTTGAACAGGCCCATGTCGTACTTGGCGCCAAGCACTTCGCGCACCGCCTGGTCCAGCTCGCCCTGGGTCACTTCGCCGGACTTCAGCAGGCCTGGCAGCTCTTCGCCGTACAGGGTGTCGTTCATGCTCATGTCGATGCCGGCCTTGATCGCCAGCTTGGCGGCTTCGCGGCCGTCGCGGGCGACACCGTGGCGGATCAGTTCCTGAATGGCGCCGTGGTCGCTGATGGTCACGCCCTTGAAGCCCCACTCCTTGCGCAGCAGGTCGTTCATCAGCCAGGTGTTGGAGGTGGCCGGCACGCCATTGATCGAGTTCAGCGCCACCATCACCCCGCCAGCACCGGCGTCGAGCGCGGCGCGGTAGGGCGGCAGGTAGTCGTTGTACATTTTCGGCAGGCTCATATCGACCGTGTTGTAGTCGCGCCCGCCCTCCACCGCGCCATACAGGGCAAAGTGCTTGACGATGGCCATGATGCTGTCGGGGTTGGCCGGGCTGCTGCCCTGGAACGAGCGGACCATTACCTGGCCGATTTTCGAGGTCAGGTAGGTGTCTTCGCCGAAGCCTTCACTGGTGCGGCCCCAGCGTGGGTCGCGGGCGATGTCGACCATCGGTGCGAAGGTCATGTCCAAGGCATCGGCTGCTGCTTCGATGGCGGCGGTGCGGCCGACCTTGGCGACGGCGTCCATGTCCCAGGTCGCGGCCATGCCCAGGCCGATCGGGAAGATGGTACGTTCGCCGTGGACAGTGTCGTAGGCGAAGAACATCGGGATCTTCAGGCGGCTGCGCATGGCCGCGTCCTGCATCGGCCGGTTCTCCGGGGCGGTACGCGAGTTGAAGGTGCCACCGATGCGGCCTGCGGCAATCTCCTCGCGGATCTTGTCGTGGGGCATTTCCGGGCCGATGCTGATCAGGCGCAGCTGGCCGATCTTCTCGGCTTCGGTCATCTGGCTGATCAGATGGTCGATGAATGCCTGCTTGTCTTGCAGGGGCGGGGCGGAGGGGGCGGCGAGGGCCGCCTGACTGGCAAGGCCCATGGCCAGGCCCAGCAAAGACAGTTTCATCATGAATTCCGTTATGGGGCCTTTGCCGTATCCACGGTGATACGCACGGCCGAAGTTTTCAGGCGGCTATTGTTGTACGATTTGCAGGCAATTCTTCCAGCGGCGGATTATGCCTGAATATGTCGGCTGCGCACGAAGCCCCGAATGCCGGGACAACAACTATAAGAATGCTCAAGAGACCGACGGCATGACCCCCTTTGACGAATACCATCAGCGGCAGATTGCCGAAGCGATTGCCCGTGCCGAACGGCGCACCGATGCCGAACTGGTGACGGTGCTGGCCCGCCGTGCCGACGATTACGCCTATTGGCCGTTGTTCTGGGCCGCCGTGCTGGCGCTGGCCGTGCCGGGCCTGTTGCACTGGCTGCTGGGCTGGCCGGGCGTGCGCGGCTTGCTGGTAGCCAATGTGCTGCTGTTCATCGGCCTGTGCCTGCTGCTGCGCAATCCGCGCCTGGCCGGCTGGCTGATACCCCGGGCCCTGCGCCGCTGGCGCGCCTCGCGCCTGGCCCGGCAACAGTTTCGCGAGCAGAACTTGCAGCGCACGGCAGGCGCCACGGGCGTGCTGATTTTTGTCAGCGAGGCGGAGCGGCATGTGGAGATTCTGGTCGACCGCGGCATCGAGCACCATATGGATGCCACGGCCCGCGCGGCCATTGTCGCCCGCTTTGCCGAACAGGTGCGCCAGGGTAGGACCTTGCAGGGTTTTGTCGAATGCATCGAGGCCTGTGGTGAGCTGCTGAGTGAGCATGTGCCGCCTACCCACTCCCGTAATGAACTGCCCAACCGCCTGGTGACCCTCGACTGACTCGCAGTCCGATGGTTTGTGGGAGCGGGTTCACCCGCGAAGAATCCAACACGGTAAATGGCACCGGCTGTGCCGGTGTTCGCGGCGGTTCGACGCCTCGATGAACCCGCTCCCACAAGGGCCGTGTGGTGCTTGCGAAGTCAGATCCATGTGCGGGCGGAGCAATCTCCCACAGGATGTACCCCTCCCTGTAGAATGCATGCATTGCGCCAAGCGCTTCCCGCTATTCGAGGCACCGTTTCTCCATGTCCGCCAGTAATTCCGCTTCCGCCGCGCCGGATGCGCGCGCCCAGTTTCTCGACCTGCTGCACGCTGCCCTGCACGGCAACACCCTGGTCAAACTGGTGCTGGCGCGCCATGTCGGTGCCGACCAGACCCTGCAACGGATCATTGCCAAGCCGCTGCAGGTCAAGGGCCAACCGTGCCTGTCGCTGGTCTACCGCCACCAGACCCGCGACATCACCCGCAACCTGGCGCTGGACCAGGCCCAGGCGCTGGTCGCCGAGCTGCTGCCAGACAGCTTTCGCAACGCCCACCTGTTCGACGCTGACGGCGAAGTGCAGCTGACATTCAGCAAGAAAGGCAAGCCGATGCTCCAGCGCCACGGCGCACAGGCACCGCGCGAGGCAGCCACGACCAGCGGCCATGATCGCGAGAAAAAACGCTACCTGGAGCTGTCGCGGCCGTTCTTGCGCGACCTCGGCGTGACCGACGCACAAGGCGCGCTGATCCCGGCCATGTCGCGCAAGTGGAAGCAGATCAACAAATTCATCGAAGTCTTCGACCACGCCCTGGCCAGCGCCCCGGTGGCGGCGGAACAAGCGCTACGGGTGGCGGATTTCGGTTCGGGCAAGGGCTACCTGACCTTTGCCATGCACGACTACCTGCGCAACAGCCTTGGCCGCCAGGCCCAGGTGACCGGCGTGGAGTTGCGCCAGGACATGGTCGACCTGTGCAACGCAGCCGCCTCGCGCCTGGAGCACCCAGGCCTGGAGTTCCAGTGTGGTGACGTGCGCAGCGTGGTGCCTGCGGCCATCGAAGTGATGATTGCCCTGCATGCCTGCGACATCGCCACCGACTATGCCATCCATACCGGCATCCGTTGCGATGCCGCGATCATCATGTGCTCGCCATGCTGCCACAAGCAGATCCGCCCGCAACTGCACAGCCCAGGGTTGCTGCAACCTATGCTGCAGTACGGCCTGCACCTGGGCCAGCAGGCCGAAATGCTCACCGACAGCCTGCGCGCGCTGTACCTGGAAGCCTGCGGTTACGAGACCAAGGTGTTCGAGTTCATCTCGCTGGAGCACACCAACAAGAACAAGATGATTCTTGCGGTGAAACGGCGCCAGGCGGGGGACAACGGTGCGTTGCTGGAGAAGATTGCTCAGCTCAAGGCGTTCTATGGGGTGCAGGAGCATTGCCTGGAGACGTTGCTGCGGGCTGATGGGTTGCTTTGAGCGGCCCAACACCTGTCCTCCAGTCAACTCCGGCCATTCTTCAGATAGTGTTCCAGCATTCTTGTAGGGCGTTTCCTGATTGCGCGCTCCTGCGACTTCTCGCTTCAACCTTTCTGTAGTGTGACGTGCTTGCTTGTCGAAGATCAGGTTGTCATTTGACAACCTTTTGGTGGCAAGCCTGCATTACCAGCGTATGGAGCACTCCAAGGAGCGCCGACAATTTAGCGCGACAGCTAAGGCGTGTGGTCGATAACTGTGCGGCTGGCAGAATGGCAATGTGTGCACCCAATGCCGGGGAGGAGGAGTAACAATGGAGTATGAGTTCACCCTCAAGTATCAATTGGGCGAAAACGAAGATATCGATGCGCTGTTGGAACGCCTGTGTGAAAGCGGATGTGATGATGCGCTGGCCGGCGTCGGTCAGCCAGGGCGCCTGGCACTGGCATTCATTCGCGAATCCAGCTCTGCCAGGCAGGCTCTCGAAAGCGCGTTGAATGACGTTGGCAGAGAGGGGCTCGTCTCATCGAGGCGAGCCCTGACCTTGTAGGGCTAAGCGATGTGGCTGAAATCATCGGCGTGCCTCGACAGAACATGCGCAAATTGATGCTCGCGCATGCCAATAGCTTCCCTGTGCCTGTTCACGATGGCAGCACGTCTCTCTGGCACCTTGCCGATATTCTGGCCTGGTTGCAGGAACGAGGGAGCTATGCCATCGGCCAGAACACGTTGGAGCTTGCTCGCATAGCGATGGCTGTCAATGTGTCGAGGGCCTACGAGCGCGTTTTCGGCGACCCTGGTCTGGCACATTGAACATGTGCTTCAAGCTCACCTCATCGTCGGGTGGGCGGTGATTCAACAGCAAGCTCTGCGTGCCCCAATGGATGGGTACTGGCATCGAAGAAATGCAGAACCGTCCCCGGCATATCCCCGAACCGATCGACAAAATGCTGCTTCTGGTTGATCACCGACGCCTCACTCAGCGGCCGGACAGCAATTGACAGCTGCTTCGGCCGCGCCAGCCGAATAGCTTCAAGCAAGTGCTGGTCAGTGCTGTCCAGATGCTGCCCGAACAGGCATAGCCCCTGGCTTTCCTGCGCCAGTTGCGCCAGGCACCAGCTCAGGTAGTCCGAATGGCGGATGGCGCGCATTTTCTCGTCGCTGCGCTCTTCGTTGACGAACAGCGGCACTTCACCCGGGATGTTGACGGCAAACCCATCGAGCATTTCGGCACTGTCGGCGCTGCGTTGGCGGGTGGTACCGTCGGGCAGCTTGAGCAGGTGCAGGCCACCATGCAGGTGCAGCACACGAGTGCCTTTGCTGTTGGTGCGACGCACGTCGAAGAAACCTTGCTCATCGAACAGTTCGGCGAAGCCATGCGGGTTGTGTTGCACGGCCCATGGCAGCAGCAGGTCGTAGTTGCTGGTGTAGACGCTGCGGTAGCCGCGCAGGGCCTGGTTGAGAGTTGCCAGGCTGGCAGCCGGCATCAGCGGCCACGGCAGGTGCACCGTGCGCACGGCGTGGATCAGCGCTTCCTTGATCGAGTAGTAGCGGTTCAGTGGCGCGGTGGAGTTGATGGCCAGCGCAGCGTTGGTGCGCACGGTGGTGTTGAGGGCGCTGAGTACGGGCTCGAACAGTTCCGTGGTCAACGATTTGAACAGTGCCTGGTCGCTGACAGCCAGGCCTTTCTTGCGGCCGGCACGTTGTGCTTCCTCGAACAGCGAGAAGTAGCCGAACGGCTTCCACAATGCGCGGCTGGCGCCGTTGCCCAGCAGCAGAGCGTCGCAGGGGTGGCGGGCGGCAAGTTCTGGCCAAGGGGTGAGGGTGGCGTCAAGTGCGGGCATGCTGGGTCCGTTGGGTGGTGCGGGGAACGGGGCGACTTTAGCATGTCATGCAAGGTGTGCGAGGGTTGCTGTCCAGGCAGTAGTCTAGTGTTGCCCATGCTGGCCTCTTCGCGGGTAAACCCCCACAGGATCTGAAACCTGGCATCAGTCTTGAAACCTGTGCTGGACCTGGAGGAGCGGGTTTATCGAGGCGTCGAACCGCCGCGAAAGGGCCGGAGCAGGCAGAGCAAGGCTTACGATAAGGACTTTCTCATGCACAACCCCTGGTTCAGTTTTTTGGCTTTGACTGCTTTGTTCACTGCATCCGCAGTCTCCGCCAACAACAGCAAAGCCCTGGCCACCGCCCACGGCATCCCGCACCCGGCAGTGATCGCCCACCGTGGCGCCTCGTACGATGCCCCGGAATCCACGGCTCCAGCCTACCTGCTGGCCCGCGAGCAGGGCGCCGACTACCTGGAGCTGGACCTGCAACGCACCCGTGACGGCGTGCTGGTGGTGGTGCATGACGATGTGCTGTCACGCACCAGTGATGTCGCCGAGCGTTTCCCTGAGCGCAAAGCCAGCCCGGTCAGCGCCTTCACACTCGCCGAACTCAAGTCGCTGGACGCAGGCAGCTGGTTCAACCAGGCCTATCCGGAACGTGCCCGGCCCAGCTTCGGCAACCTGCCGATCCTTACCTTGGACGAGGTCATCGACATCGCCGAAGGCAACCCCAGGCGGCAACCCGGGTTGTATATCGAGACCAAGGTGCCCAATCAGTTTCCCGGTATCGAAAAGGACCTGAAGGCACGGCTGGAAGCCCGTGGCTGGCTCGACCGGCCGGGCCGTGTGGTGTTGCAGACCTTCGATCGCAACAGCCTGGCGCTGCTGCACCAGGCCATGCCGCAAGTACCGAAGATACTGTTGCTATGGGTCGGCACGAAAGCCATCAAGCCCGCCTCGGGGCAGGACTTCGCCGACTCGGGTGAAACCGACAAGGCTGCGTTCTACGCACGCCAGCAACCGCAAGACCGGGCAGAATTCCTGCGCTGGCTTGAGCATGCCAGGCAAGGCGGAGCGATTGGTACAGGGCCCTCTGCCAGGCGCACGAGCCTGGGTGAGCAGAGCTATGCCGACCTGATCCAGCCCTGGATGAACCAGGCCAGCCATGCACGCGATTTGCTGGTGCATGTGTATACACTCGACGAGCCGGTAGATTTCGACAAGGCCATGAAGGCGGGGGTAAACGGGATTTTCACCAACCGCACGGGGGCGTTGTTGCGGTTCTATCAGCGTGCTGCAGAACCTGAAGTGGCTACGCTGGAAAGGCTGGGCTACTGAGCGCTTACCGGCGTTTGTCAGAGGGCAAGGGCTAATGCCAGTCAGTCAAGCGGTAAGGGCTGACGGGTGCTTGCCTTGGGATTTTGGTTGCCTGTTAGATCGAGCGCCGCCCGCGCGGCGCTTCGCGGCACAAGGCCGCTCCCACATCTGTTTCGGGCCAATCACTCCTGTGAGATCACCTCTGGTCGCCCTGTTTGTTCCCTTCGACATCGGCATTGACGCTGCTCTTCATCAATCTCCAGCCATGCACCCAGGGAGCGAGTGCGCAGGTGGCAGGAGTAACTGGCCCGAAACAGATGTGGGAGCGGCCTTGTGCCGCGAAGCGCCGCGCGGGCGGCGCTCGATCGAATAGGCGATGCTAAAGGCATGGAGAACACCTTGCCTTTTCTTAACTGACCGGCATTAGGTAGCAACAGCGTTCCGGTCAGCTCTGCTCGGCCACCTGCACACTGCGGTTACGGTTACGCCACACCCGGTACGCACGAATCCCCGCCCGCACCGAGCCGAACAGCAGTTTGTCTTCCATCTCCCGCGCCATCCCCGAGCGCACCAGCATGCGCAAAAAGGTGCCGCGGGCGCGGGCGATGGCGAAGAAGATACCTTGGGCCGCAAGGGTGTCGCGCACTTCGCGCAGGGCAGCGATGCCGCTGACGTCGATGCTGGTGACCGCTTCGGCATCGAACAGCACGGCCTTGGGCTGGTCCTGGCTTTGTACTGCTTCAAGCAGGCGCATCTTGAAGTAGTCGGCGTTGAAGAACAGGATCGCGTCGTCGAAACGGTACACCACCAGGCCTGGCACGGTGCGCGCGTTCTTGAACTTGCGGATGTCGACCTGGCCCTCGGTGCCTGGCAGCCAACCCAGCACGGCGTCGGTGGGCTGGTAGATGCTGTAAAGCAGGCGCAGTATCGCCAGGGTCACGGCAAACACGATGCCGGGCAGCACGCCCAGGCCCAGCACGCCTACCGTGGTCAGCAGGCACAGCCAGAACTCGAAGCGGCTCAGGCGGCGGATGTGCCCCAGCGACTTGATGTCGATCAGCCCCCAGCCGGCCATCAGCAGCACGGCGCCCAGCGCAGCCTGCGGGATCCACGCCATTGGCGCGGTGAAGAACAGCAGGATCAGGGCGATTACCAGCGCGGCGATGATGCCTACCAGCTGGCTTTTGCCACCGACCATGTCGTTGACGGCCGTACGCGAGTCGGCGCCGCTGATGGCAAAGCCCTGGGAGGCCCCGGCCGCCAGGTTGCTTACGCCCAGGGCGACGAACTCGTGGTTGGCGTTGATCGCGTAGCCATGCCGGGCGGCAAAGCTGCGCGCAGTGAGCATGGCGCTGCAGAAGCTGACGGTGGCGATACCCAGCGCGTCGCGCAACAGGCTCTTCATTTCCGCCAGGTTGCTGTGTGGCCAGGCCAGCTGCGGGATGCCGGCAGGCACCGGGCCGAGGATGGCGACGCCAAAGCGGTCGAGGCCGAACAGGCCGACCAGCAGCATGAACAGTGCCACCACCATCAACGCTGCAGGTAGGCGCGGGTAGCGCCGTGGCAGCCAGATCAGCAGGCCCAGGGCGGCCAGGCCGATGAGCAGGGTCACCCAGTGGATTTCGCCCAGGCGCTGGAGGAAGTTGACCAGGCTGAGGATGAAACCATCGCCCTCGATCTTGAACCCCACTACTTTGGAAAGCTGCCCGGCGATCAGGCTCAGGCCGATGCCGTTGAGGTAGCCGATCAGGATCGGCCGCGAGAAGAAGCTGGCGATGAACCCGGCCCTGGCCAGGCCTGCGGCGATCAGCATCACCCCGACCAGCACGGTGACGATCACCGACAACTCGGCAATCCGGTGCGGGTCGCCCATGGCCAAGGGGGCCACGGCGCCAGCGATCATCGCGCAGGTGGCGGCGTCGGGGCCGACCATCAACTGGCGCGAGCTGCCGATCAGGGCGTAGACCATCATCGGCAGCACGCAGGCGTACAGGCCATATTGCGGCGGCAGGCCGACGATCTGCGCGTAGGCGATGGCAATGGGGATCTGGATCGCCGCCACCGAGAGGCCTGCTTGCAGGTCGGCGTGGAACCACTCGCGGCGGTAGTGCAGCAGGTTGGCAAGGCCCGGTAGCCAGCGGGAGAGAAACATGCGTCGTCCTTTCGAAATGTTTCACGGATCCATTGAGCATATCCGCCTCAAGCCGTTTCGCTTGCACGCGCGTACGCCCGCTGCGCATTGAAGCGGATCGGCAGGCAAATGGCCATGGGGTAGATCAAAGGGAAAGGACAGAAACGAAAAAAGGAGCCAAGGCTCCTTTTGACTGCGATGACGTCACTGGAACGCCATGCGGTAACGCGATTTGGAGCGGGTAGAGGGAATCGAACCCTCAACTAAAGCTTGGGAAGCTTTCGTTTTGCCACTAAACTATACCCGCGTCTGCGATGCACTTTTTACCAGAACCCTCCACGAATTAGAAGCCCAAGTTATAAATAAGCTTGTCGGCACCCCATAGCCTGCGGGTAACGGCTACAGGGCGCCGAGCTGCTCAGATGGCCAATGCATGCTGCCCCTGTTGTACCGGGTGGTAACGTTGACGGGCTTCACGCACGGTTGGTTTCAGGAAGCCCAGCATGACGCTACGGGTATCCTCGCAGGCGGCCTTGTTTTCCATATCCAGGAAGTGGCCCGCATCGCGGATCACGCTGAACTGGCTTCGGCCCACATGCTTGCCGAACTGCCGCGCATCTTCAACCGTGGTGTACTCATCGCGGTCGCCGTTGATGAACAGCACCGGGATGTCGATGTTACGCGCACCGTTCAGCGCCCGTTCCAGGTCGTGTTGCAACACTTCGTTGATGTGGAAGTGCATCTGCGCGTACTCGTGGCTGTCCAGGCTGCTGACATGCCGGTAGTTGAAGCGCTTGAACAGCGATGGCAGGTGCTTGCCGATGGTGTCGTTGACCAGGTTGCCGACCTGATAGCGATCGCAGGCGGCCAGGTACTGGCAGCCACGGTCCAGGTAGTCGCGCATGGGTTCGTTGATCACCGGCGAGAACGAACTCACCACTGCCTTCTTCACGCACCGCGGCTGGTGCGCCAGCGCCAGCAGCGTACTTGCACCACCCCACGAGAAAGACATCACGTGGTCTGCCTGGAAGTGCTCGATCAGCTCAAGGAGGATATGCGCCTCGGTCTCCTTGCTGATGAAGCGTTCGTGGCGGTTGTGTGGCTTGGATTTCCCAGCATAGGGCTGGTCGAACAGTACTACGTTGAACTGCGGGTGCAGGTTACGTACCGTTTGGGCAAACGAGGCGGTGGTGGCCAACGAGCCATTGATCAAAATGATCGTGTTCTCGGCCGCATCCGCGCGATAGAACTCCGTGTAAACCCGATACTGACCTTGGACATCAAGTACAGCGATTTCTGGCCTCATGTCATCGACTCCTGGCGCAAAAAGGGTATTCGCGTCACCTAGGGTGCACGTTCTTTATGACAGGTAGGCATTCGCCTGAAGAGTAACCGGGGGGCCCTGTGTCGATCCTTGGCACTTGCGTCGACGATATTGTTTTTGGCGGGCAATTTGCCGTGCCCCAAGGCATCAAGGCCCTAGGTAGCCGGCAAAAAGGTGTCTTCGACTGCGGGCGTGACTTGATAGTCACATGCAGACTGACGAGTTGGATTCAAGCAGTGAGTCCGGGATCCCGCAAGTGCGGTCAGGGAAAATTTGTGACTTTTGTCGCTGAGCGGTCGTATGACGACCCTGTGCGGTCTGTTCCGGCCTCTTCGCGGCGGTTCGGCGCCCCGATGAACCCGCTCCTACAAGGTTCGACGCAGCCTTCAAGTGCGGCAAGGCCCCTGTAGGAGCGGGTTCATCGGGGCGCCGAACCGCCGCGAAGAGGCCGGCACTGGCAACCTAGACAGTGGCTATTTCTTCAGCTGTAAGCTCACGAAACGCCCCGGGCGCCAACCCCGGGTCCAGCCGGATCGCCCCCATGCTCTCCCGATGCAGCCCCACCACCTTGTTGTCGAAATGCCCGAACATCCGCTTGACCTGGTGATAACGCCCTTCGACGATCACCAGACGCGCCTGGCGCGGGCCAAGGATATCCAGCTGTGCAGGCTGTGTGGTGAGGTTTTCGAAGGCGAAGTAGAAGCCCTCACGGAACTTGGCCACATAGTGCTCGCCAATCTCGTCCTCGGTATCTACCAGGTAATGCTTGGGCAGCTTGGTGGCCGGCTGAGTCAGGCGCCGCGACCACTGGCCATCGTTGGTCAGGATCATCAGGCCGGTGGTGTTGAAGTCCAGGCGCCCGGCAATGTGCAGGTCATCACGCAACGCAGTGGGCAGCAGGTCGAGCACGGTGCGGTGTTGCGGATCCTGGGTGGCGCTGACGCAGCCAGTTGGCTTGTGCAGCATCAGGTAGCGGGCCGGGCGGCCGGCTTGCAGCAGTTGCTCGTCCAGCTCTACGCGGCTGAATTCGCGCACCTCGGCCAGCGGGTCGCTGACCAGCTGGCCGTCCACCCGCACGCGGCGTTGCGCCAGCATCAGGCGGGCTTGTTGGCGGTTGTGGCTGGGCAGGTTGGCGAGGAAACGGTCGAGGCGCATGGAAAACAGTCAGTGGGAAGCGGGGGATTGGCGTTGTTGGTCCACGGCGGCGCAGCGCGGGCACAGGCAGGCTTTGTCGCGCAGCTCGGCAGGCAGCGCCTGGAGCACGGCCGGGTCGATGGTCACGCTGTAGCACCAGCAGGCCTGGGTGGCGCGGCGCGGGTCGGCCAGGCTGCATTGGTTCAGGGCACCGCAAGCGGGGCAGTGTTGGCTGTCATTCATGGTGGGTTTCACTGCAGACGCGGTTACGGCCGGCCTGCTTGGCACAATAAAGCGCACGGTCGGCGCGGGTCAGCAGGGCGTGCAAGGTGTCCCCCGATTGCAGGCTGCTCAGGCCAATGCTGGTGGTCAGGCGCAATGGCTGGTCGTCATAGTTGAAGGTCAGCTGTTCAGTACGCCGGCGGATCTTCTCCGCCACCTCGATGGCCTGCCGGCCTTCGGCTTCACGTAGCAGCACGATGAATTCTTCACCGCCCCAGCGGCACAGTATATCTGACTGGCGCAGGCTGCCCTGCAGCACATTGGCGAATTGGCGCAGCACTTCGTCGCCTGCCAGGTGGCCGTGGGTGTCATTCAGCGCCTTGAAGTGGTCCAGGTCGATCAGCAATGCCACCAGCGGGCCGCTGTCGCGCTGGGCTTCGTGCAGGGCCTGGGCGGCCAGCAAGTCGAAGCTGCGCCGGTTGGGCAGGCCGGTGAGGCTGTCGAGGGTGGCCAGGGCTTCGGTGCTGGCCTGGTGGCGGCGGACCATGGCATGCACCAGCCTCAGCACCACCAGGGTGATCATCGCGCAGATCGCCAGGTTCAGGTACAGGGAGTGGCGGATGCGGTCGAGGGCGCCCGTTTCGCGCTTGTCCACCAGCAGGTACCAGTCCAGCTCGGGCAGGTGGCGCACGTTAAGGAAGTGGCTGTGGTTATCACTGTCGCGGTACTCGTGGCTGCCTGCTCCGGGCACCAGTTGCTGGGCCAGCACGTCGCTCAGCTCAGGGGTGCCATTGAGCGGCTGACCGACCCGCAAGCCATGTGGGCCGCCTTCGGACCCGGTCAACAGCACCTTGCCCTTGGCATCGGTGAACAGTACCGAGCGCTGGTAGCGGCGCTGATACTGGTCGATCAGCTTGACCACCGACGACACGCTCAACCCAACCCCCGCTGCACCGATGAAGCGGTGCTGGAAATCATGCACCTGGTAATTGATGAATACGGTCAGGCTGTCCTGGTTGGCCATGTCCAGGTCGACGTTGATCTCGTAGGGCGCCTTGAGGTCGCGCAGGCGGAAGTACCAGGCGTCACGCCAGGTGCCTGGTTCGACATGCTTGAGCACGCCCTTGGCCTGGTAATAGGTGAGGGTGCGGTCGGACACGAAGAATGAGGTGAAGGTGTCCTGCTTGCCCATGATTTCGCCAAGGTAGCGGGTCATGCGCGCGGTATCCTGCTCACCGGACAACACCCAGTCGCGCAGGAAGGTGTCCTGGGCCATCATCGAGGCGATCAGTACGGGGCGGATCAGGTCTTTCTGGATTTCCGAGTAGACCGTGTCGGAGGTCAACGGCAGTTCGGTATTGATGATGCCGTCGCGGATGGCGCTGCGCGAGGCGAAGTAGCTGAGCAGTGAAGTGGCGAGGAAGCCGCAGGCCAGCAGCAACAACAGGGTAAAGATCAGCAAGCGCTGCGAGAACAGAGCGGAACGTAAGGGCATGATCTTCCCGTGATGTGTGCCGAGCCGCCCATTCTAGTGAGATGACCGGAAAATGACTGCAAGTTTTTCAGGGTTATCTTACCTGTATCAATTTGTTGCAGAAATGGCACTGCACCACGGCGCAGCGGTCTTATTCAGTGTCGATGAACGCATTACGCATCGACGCTCGCCAGCGCCGCTGCTCGGGCACTCCAGCGGTCCAGGAGGCCGCCATGTCCTATCGAATCCTGTTGATCGCCCTGCTAGGGCTGATGACGTCCGCCTGCGCTCCATACTACGGAAGCGGGGGCTATTACCGTTCGGATTACTACTCCACCGACCGCTATGTAGCGCCGGGCTATTACCGCTATGACCGTTACTACGTGACGCCGCAACCGCGCTATTACTATCAGCCGGCGCCGCGCTACTACCGTTCGGCTCCAGCGCCTTATTACCGCTCGCACCCGCAGCCGGGGATGAACCAGTGGCACGGTAACCCCCGCAATGACTACGGTAATCGCCAGCGCAATGACTATCGGGGTAACCGGGACCGGCATGACTATCGTGATGGCAGCCAGCGGTACCAGCACGGTGACTGGCATTCCAACGGGCAGCGCAATGGCGGCGGGCGCTGGGATGGCCGGCGTGGGCAGGGGCAAGGGGGGAACTGGCAGCGTAGGTGATTTGAAGCGGGTGGCGCTTTGCGCCCCGATCGCGACACAAGGCCGCTCCTACAGGGGAACGCGATCCCTTTGTAGGAGCGGCCTTGTGTCGCGATCGGGCTGCAAAGCAGCCCCAAATTCTCGAAGCTAACCCAGATCTGCCAGCGGATGCCGCCCCTCCCAAACCTTTGCAAAATGCGCCTCCACCACCGCCGCTGGCACCTGCGCCACATCTGGCCAGTGCCAGCGCGGCTGGTTGTCCTTGTCCAGCAAGCGGGCGCGTACACCTTCGCTGAACTCAGGATGACGGCAACAGTTCAGGCTCATGCTGTATTCCATCTGGAACACCTGCGCCAACGACAGGTGCCGCGCCCGGCGGATCTGCTCCCAAACCAGGTGCGCCGTCAGCGGGCAACCCTCATGCAACCGCTGGCCTGCTGCTGCCAGCAGCGGGTCGTCATGGTGCTTGAGCCCTTCCAGTGCACGCCACGCAGCCGCCGCATCGGCCACATCGAGCAACGGGTCGATTACCTGCCGGCGCGGCAACCACTGGGCCTCGGGCAGTTCGGCACAGGCACGATGCTGCTCGGCCTTTAGCAGGCTGTTCAGCTGCAGGGCGGTCTGTTCCTGCCAGTTCAGTTGCAGCAACTCTTCAATCAAGCCCTCTTGCTGGTGCTCGCCCAGGAAGCGGTCGGCCAGGCCCAGGTCGAGCGCGTCGCGGGCGTTGATCGGCGCGCCGGTCAGGCCGAGGAACAACCCCAGCTTGCCAGGCAGCCGAGCCAGGAACCAACTGGCGCCTACGTCCGGGTACAGGCCAATGCTGATTTCCGGCATGGCCAGCCGGCTGCTGGGTGTGACGATGCGTACATTGGCGCCCTGCAGCAGCCCCATGCCACCACCCAGTACATGGCCGTGGCCCCAGCACAGCAGCGGCTTGGGGTAGGTGTGCAGGGCAAAGTCCAGGCGGTACTCGGCGGCAAAGAAGGTGGCCGCCAGAGGTGGCACGCTGCCGGGGTGGTCGCGGCAGGCTTGCACCAGTGCACTCACATCACCCCCTGCGCAAAAGGCCTTGGCACCGTTGCCGCGCAGCATCACGCAGACAATCCCTGGGTCGCGGGCCCAGGTGTGCAGTTGTTCACCCAGCACTTCGATCATCGGCAGGTTGAGGGCATTGAGCGCCTTGGGTGCATCCAGGGTGGCGATGCCGATGCGGGCGCCATCGGCGCCGGTGAGTACCTCGCAATGAATGGCCATGGACTACCTCGCGAAAGTCATCGCACAAGTATGGCCTGCCTGGCCGATCATGCCGGTCGTCGGTCGGATCGTTTGACAAGCGGGAAGGGCTTACCTAGTGTCGCGCCCATTGTTTATGGAAGGCCCCATGACTGACGACGATCGCATAAAGCTTGAACCCAGCTGGAAGGCCGCGTTGCGCGGCGAATTCGACCAGCCCTACATGCATCAGCTGCGCGAGTTCCTGCGTGGCGAGTACGCTGCCGGCAAGGAGATCTACCCGCCAGGGCCGATGATTTTCAACGCGCTCAATTCGACACCGCTGGACCAGGTCAAGGTGGTCATCCTCGGCCAGGACCCTTACCACGGGCCGGGCCAGGCGCATGGCTTGTGCTTCTCGGTACAACCGGGCGTGGCTACGCCGCCGTCGCTGGTCAACATCTACAAGGAGCTGCATCGCGACCTGAACATTCCGATTGCCAGCCACGGCTACCTGCAGAGCTGGGCCGAGCAGGGGGTACTGCTGCTCAACACCACCATGACGGTGGAACGTGCGAATGCGGCGTCGCATGCCAAGAAGGGCTGGGAGTTCTTCACCGACCGGGTCATTCAGGTGGTCAGCGAGCAGTGCCCGAACGTGGTGTTCCTGTTGTGGGGCGCGCATGCGCAAAGCAAGCAGAAGCTGATTGATGGCACCAAGCACCTGGTGCTGAAGTCGGTGCACCCGTCGCCGTTGTCGGCTTACCGTGGGTTCCTCGGTTGTGGGCATTTCAGCCGCACCAACAGCTTCCTTGAGCAGCGCGGGATGGCGCCGATCAACTGGGCGTTGCCGCCGTTGTGATCACCTGACAGACCGCGTCGCCTTTTTCGCGGGTAAACCCGCTCCTACACTGCCCTCAGGCCTGGCGCGCCCCTTGTAGGAGCGGGTTCACCCGCGAAGAAGGCGACGCGGTTTATCAGTCATTCCTCAACACGCGCATTCCACACCCGGAACAACGGCTCCGCCAGAAACAACACAAACAGCAACCGCATCACCTGCAGCGCCGTCACCAGCGGCACCGACAATTGCAAGGTCTCCGCCGTCAGGCTCATCTCGGCAATCCCGCCCGGCATCATCCCCAGCGTCAACGAGCGCAAGTCCAGTGAGGTCATCACGCTCAGCACCCACGCAGCACTGGCGGCAATCGCCATGCACAACGCCGTGGCCACCAATGTACGCCCAAGAAACGACGGTGCGCGGCGGAAGAACGCGCGGTTGAAGTGACAAGCCAGGCCACTGCCGATCAGCCACTGGCCGATCTGGCTGGCACCATTGGGCAGGGCGATCTGCAGGTTACCGGCCAGGCTCACTGTCGCCGCCACCAGCAATGGCCCGAACAACCAAGGGTTGGGCTGGCGCAAGCGCTGCCAGAGCAACGCCATGGCAACGCCCAGCGGTGCAATCAGTGCCAGCCAGCCCCAGCTCACGCTGCCGGTGTGGTTCAGCGGTACCCCGTCACCCAGCAGAAACTTGAACAGCGCCGGCACGCACAGCACCACCGCCAGCACGCGCAGGCTCTGCGCCGCCGCCACCTGGCTCAGCACGGCGCCATTGCGTGCGCCGAGGTTGACCATCTCCCCCGAACCACCGGGCATGCTGGCGAAGAACGCCGTAGCGCGATCTTCACCGGTGCGCCGCAACAGCCACACGCTGATCACGCTGGATAGGGTAGTGAACAGTGCGCCGAAGAAGATCAACGCGAAATGGCTGGCCACCTGCTCGATGACCGCCGGGGTGAAGTGCAGGCCGATGCCGATGCCGATAATCCACTGCCCGCATTTGCGGCCATTGGGAATTTCCGACAACTGCCAGGGCGTCAGGCAGCGTACCAGGATGATCGCCAGCAACGAGCCAACCATCCACGGCAAAGGCCAGCCGACCTTGCTGGCGGCAAAACCGCCAGCAAGGCCGACCAGCCCGGTTGCGACAAACAACGGCAACGAGCGATCAGGCATCGGCCATGGCCCGGCGCTGCTGGCTGCGTTTACGCCAGATGCGCAGCAGCGGCAGGGTCAGCATGCAAATGGTCAGCACCCACACCGACATGCTGATCGGGCTCGACCAGAGGATGCCTAGCTCACCATTGGAGATCGACAGCGCCCGGCGCAGGTTCTGCTCCATCAGCCCACCGAGGATGAAGCCGAGCAGGATCGGCGACAGCGGGAAGTCGAGCTTGCGCAGGATGTAGCCCATGATGCCGATGCCGACCATCAGGAACAGGTCGAAGGTGGTGGCATGCACGGCGTACACGCCGATCGCGGTGATGATGGCGATTACCGGCACCAGCGCCCAGTTCGGCACGGCGAGGATGCGGGTGAAGATGCGGATCATCGGGATGTTGAGGATCACCAGCATGATGTTGGCGATGAACAGCGAGGCAATCAGGCCCCAGACGATGTCCGGCTGCTGTTCGAACAGCAGAGGGCCTGGGGTGATGTTGTACAGGGTCAGCGCACCGATCATGACCGCAGTGGTGCCGGAACCTGGTACGCCCAGGGTCAGCATCGGTACCAGGGCGCCACAGCAGGACGCGCCAATGGCGGTTTCCGGCGCGGCCAGGCCACGGGCATCGCCCTTGCCGAACTTGCCACCGGCACCGGCAATGCGCTTCTCGGTCATGTAGGCTACGGCACTGGCCAGCGTCGCACCGGCACCCGGCAGCACGCCCATGATGAAGCCCAGCAGGCCGCAACGGATGTTGACCACGAACACCGAGGCCGCTTCCTTGAAGTTGAACAGCATGCGCCCGGTGGCCTTGACCGCCTGGTGGCCATGGTGGGTCTTTTCCAGCAGCAGGAGGATTTCGCTGATCGAGAACAGGCCCAGCACCAGCACCACGAACTGGATGCCGTCGGCCAGGTGCACGCTGTCACCGGTGAAGCGGTACACGCCACTGTTGGCGTCGATACCGACCGCCGACAGGAACAGGCCGATCAGTGCGGCAATGAAGGTTTTCAGTGGTTTGTCACCGGCCATGCCGCCCAGGCAGACAATGGCGAACACCATCAGCACGAAGTACTCCGCCGGGCCGAAGGCGATGGCCCATTTCGCCAGCAGCGGGGCGAACAGCACCATGCCGCAAGTGGCGATGAAGGCGCCGATGAACGAACTCCAGGCCGACAGCGACAGCGCCACGCCGGCCAGGCCCTGGCGGGCCATCGGGTAGCCGTCGAGGGTGGTCATGACGGTAGAGGCTTCGCCTGGGATGTTCAGCAGGATCGAGCTGATGCGCCCGCCATACTCGCAGCCCAGGTACACCGCCGCCAGCAGGATCAGTGCGGATTCCGGCGGCAGGCCGAGGGCGAAGGCGATGGGGATCAGCAGCGCCACGCCGTTGATCGGGCCCAGGCCCGGCAGCAGGCCGACCACGGTGCCGATCAGGGTGCCGGAGAGGGCGGTGACCAGGTTGTAGGGGGACAGGGCGACGCCGAAGCCCTGGCCCAGGTAGCTCAAGGTATCCATGTGTCAGTTCTCCAGTACGCTCAGCAGGCCAAGGGGCAGGGGCACGTCCATCACGCGGTCGAACAGCCAGTAGAGGAAGACGCTCATGCCCACCACCACGATGGCGCTGTGCAGCCAGCGGCCGCCGTACAGGCGGGCCATGGGCAGGCCGACGAGGATGGCACTGAGAATGAAGCCCAGGGGTTCGAAGGTAGCGGCGAAGACGAGCAGCAGGCCGACACAGGCGGCGATCTTGATCAGGGTTTCGCGGTCCAGCTCTGGTTCATCGTCCTTGCGCACGATGGGCGTGGGGCGGAACACCAGGTACAGCAGGCCCAGGCCCATCAGGCCGAGCATCAGCAGCGGGTAGGCGCGGGGGCCCACCGGTTCATAGGAAAACGCCGCCTGGTAGGGCCAGGCCATCACGGCCAGGGCGGCGCACACCGCCAGCAGGGCCAGGGCGAAGATGCGTTGCAGGATCATGAAGGAATCCTCTTGTTGTTCGGCAAGACGCAGATCCTTTGTAGGAGCGGCCTTGTGTCGCGAAAGGGCCGCACAGCGGCCCCAGGATTTCAGCAGCGCTGCACAAATCGCTGGGGCTGCTGTGCAGCCCTTTCGCGACACAAGGCCGCTCCTACAAAGAGCGAGCGGCGTGGCGTTTTACTGGATCAAGCCAAATTCCTTGGCCAGTGCCTTGTAGTCAGCCACTTGCTTCTTCACATAGCCGTCCAGCTCTTCACCGGTCATGGCGAACGGGAACAGCTCGCGCTGGTCACGCAGCTTGGCGAAGTCTTCCGAAGCCAGCATCTTGTCGAACGAGGCTTTCCACCAGGCGTAGTCTTCGTCGCTCACCTTTGGCCCCAGGTAGAAGCCGCGCACTACTGGCCAGACGATGTCGTAGCCCTGTTCCTTGGCGGTAGGGATGTCTTTCATCTCCGGCTCGTCCAGGCGGTTTTCCGAGAACACCGCGAGGATGCGCATGTTGCCGCTCTGGATGTGCGGCATGGAGTCGGAAATATCGGTCGAGCCGACCTGGATGTGCCCGCCCAGCAGCGCCGTGGCAATTTCGCCACCGCCTTCCAGGGCCACGTAGCGCAGGTCGCGCGGGTTGATGCCGGCGGCCTTGGCGATCAATGCAGTCTGCATCCAGTCCTGGCTACCGACGGTGCCGCCAGAGCCAATCACCACCTTGCTCGGGTCTTTCTTCAGTGCCGCGACCAGGTCGTCGAGGGTCTTGTAGGGCGAGTCGCTTTTCACCGCGATGGCGCCGTAGCTGGTGCCAACGGCAGCCAGCCATTTCACTGCGTTTTCGTCGAAGCGGCCGAACTTGCCCTGGGCCAGGTTCAGCAGCGAGCCGCTGGACCAGGCAACCAGGGTGCCAGCATCGGCCGGGCGCTGGGCGACCACGGCGTTGTAGGCCACTGCGCCGACACCGCCGGGCATGTAGGTGACGCGCATCGGCTTGCTGAGGATCTTTTCCTGCACCAGGGCGCTTTGCACCAGCTTGCAGGTCAGGTCGAAGCCACCGCCGGGCGAGGCGGGGGCGATGCATTCGGGGCGTTTCGGTTCGGCAGCGAGGGCGTTGCCGGCCAACAGCAGGCAGCCGGTAGCGAGGACGAGGCGGCGCAGTGAAAAGGTCATCGTCTATCTCCGTGAGTGTTGTTGTTATCGGATTACCGCTATCGGGTTACCACAGCGCCACGCTGTAGCTCACCAGCAACCGCACTTCATCGGCGTCGCGGGCAAAGTTGGAGCGGAAGGTGGCGTTGCGCAGGCGCACGGCGACGTTCTTCAACGGGCCGCTTTGTACCACGTACTTCAGTTCGGTGTTGCGCTCCCATTCCTTGCCCTCGCCACCGGCAGCGCGGCTGACGTTGTCGCCGTTGATGTAGCGGGTCATGAAGGTAAGGCCGGGCACGCCAAGGGCGGCGAAGTTGTAGTCGTAGCGCGCCTGCCAGGAGCGTTCGTCTTTGCCGGCGAAGTCGTTGATCTGGACAAAGTTGACCAGGTACGGGTCGG
This sequence comes from Pseudomonas sp. NPDC089392, assembly GCF_044749595.1. Taxonomy (NCBI): domain Bacteria; kingdom Pseudomonadati; phylum Pseudomonadota; class Gammaproteobacteria; order Pseudomonadales; family Pseudomonadaceae; genus Pseudomonas; species Pseudomonas sp. NPDC089392. Next base: position 80,363 of record NZ_JBIVIF010000018.1, on the reverse strand, counting down.
CACCATCGACATACGGGAAGGCGCTGTCGCCAGACAGTTGCTGCCAGGCGGCGCTGACCTTGTGCCCGCCCAGGGCGTAGCTGAGCATGCCGTTGACCGTGGTGTTGTCGATGTTGCCGGCCTTGGCCGCGCCAGCGTCGTCACTGACCGCCAGGCGCAGGTCGGCGCCGAAGGTGCCCGGGCCCCACGGCTGGGTGGCGACCATGCCGATGAAGTGCTGGCGGTAGATATCGTCGAGCTGTGCGAAGTGGTAGCTGCCGGTGATGCGGTCGGTGAACTGGTAGTCAAGGCCACCCAGCGCCAGGTTGTCGGCGCTGAACGTGCCACCGAAGCGGCCGTTCTTGTTGTTCAGGGCCAGGTCTTCCCAGTTGGTGTCGTTGCGGTCCTTGGCCTTGTCCAGGCGCCCGCCAGTGAAGGTCAGGCCCTTGATCTCCTTCGAGGTGAGCAGGCCGCCTTCGAAGGTTTGCGGCAGGATGCGCCCGTCGTTGGGCTGCAGGGTCGGCAGCTCGGGGATCAGGGTGCCGATCTTGAGTTCGGTCTGGGAGATCTTGACCTTGCCGGTCAGGCCGAGCTTGGAGTATTCGTCGGCCGCCTTGCCATCATCGTGGGTCGGCAGCAGGCCGGTGTCGGTGCGGTCGGGGCTGGAGTCGAGCTTGATGCCGAGCATGCCCAGCGCATCCAGGCCAAAGCCGACGGTGCCATCGGTGTAGCCGGACTCGAAGTTGAGCATGAAGCCCTGGGCCCATTCGTCACGCTTGGATTGCTGCGCGCTGGTGCCGTCGCGGAAGTCGCGGTTGAAGTACATGTTGCGGGTTTCGAAGGTGGCCGTGCTGTCTTCGAAGAAGGCGGCCTGGCTCATCGGGGCGACACCGGCAAGCGCAAGGGCGCTGGCGATGGCAGAGGGGCGTGCGGCAAAGGAACGGGTAGGCGCGAACGCCTGCGGCTGCGATGACAGCATCGTCGATGACTCCGTTTATTGTTCTTATTCGTTGCACCTTGCTGGTGCTTTTTTCGGCGCGAAGGGCGACCGTGGTGCGATGCTAGGCAACGAACCTTTCGCTAACCTTTCAGCGTGAAAGGTTTGTTGGCAGGGCTTCACAGTCCTGCCGACAGCGGTACACTCCGCGCCACCGCCCCACCCGAGCAGGGAGAATCCGATGCGTGTGCTGCTGGTCGAAGACCACCTGCAACTGGCCGAAAGCGTGGCCCAGGCCTTGAAAAGCCACGGCTTGACCGTGGATGTGCTGCATGACGGCGTGGCTGCCGACCTGGCCTTGGCCAGCGAGGAATACGCCGTGGCCGTGCTGGATGTCGGCTTGCCGCGCATGGACGGCTTCGAGGTGCTGGCGCGCCTGCGCGGCCGTGGCAAGACCTTGCCAGTGCTGATGCTGACCGCGCGCAGCGACGTCAAGGACCGGGTCCACGGCCTTAACCTGGGCGCCGACGACTACCTGGCCAAGCCGTTCGAGCTGACCGAGCTGGAAGCCCGGGTCAAGGCCCTGCTGCGCCGCAGCGTGCTCGGTGGCGAGCGCCAGCAGCGCTGCGGGCCGTTGGTGTACGACCTGGACACCCGGCGCTTTTCCTTGGGCGACGACAACCTGACCCTGACCTCGCGCGAGCAAAGCGTGCTGGAAGCGCTGATCGCCCGCCCAGGCCGGGTGATGAGCAAGGAGCAACTGGCTGCCCAGGTGTTCGGCCTGGACGAAGAGGCCAGCCCTGACGCCATCGAAATCTACATCCACCGCTTGCGCAAGAAGCTTGACGGCCACCCGGTGGCCATCGTCACCTTCCGCGGCCTGGGTTACCTGCTCGAGCACCGCGATGCGTGACAACGGCAGCCTGCGCGGGCGCTTGCTGGGCAATCTGGCCCTGCTGCTTGTGGTGCTGATGCTGGCCAGCGGCCTTAGCGCCTACTGGAACGGCCGCGAGGCTGCCGACACTGCCTACGACCGCACCCTGCTGGCCTCGGCGCGGACAATCGCCGCGGGCCTGTCGCAGCGCGATGGCTCACTGAGCGCGGACGTGCCCTACGTGGCCCTGGACACGTTTGCCTACGACAGTGCCGGGCGTATCTACTACACGGTGCTGGACATCAAGCAGCGGTTGATTTCCGGCTACGAGAACCTGCCGCCACCGCCGCCGGGCACGCCGCGTACCGACGATTACCCGGCACTGGCGCGGTTCTATAACGCTACCTACCTGGGCCAGGACGTGCGCGTGGTCAGCCTGCTGAAGCCGGTAAGTGAGCCGAACATGAACGGCATGGCGGAAATCCGTGTAGCCGAGACCGAGGAAGCGCGGGTGCGCATGGCCCGTGGGCTGATGGCCGACACCTTGCTGCGCTTGGGCATGCTGGCATTGGGCGCGCTGGTGATGGTGTGGTTTGCCGTGAGTGCCGCGTTGCGGCCGCTGGAGCGCCTGCGCACGGCGGTTGAAGAACGTCAGCCGGACGACCTGCGGGCCTTGCCAGTGGTGCAGGTGCAGCGCGAACTAAGCCCCTTGGTGCGGGCCTTGAACCATTTCACCGAGCGTTTGCGTGGCCAGTTCGAGCGCCAGGCGCAGTTCATCGCCGATGCGGCTCACGAACTGCGTACGCCATTGGCGGCGCTGAAAGCACGGGTCGAGTTGGGCTTGCGTTCACCCGAACCGCAGGAGTGGCGGCAGACCTTGGAATCTGCGGTCCAGGGCACCGACCGCCTGACGCACCTGGCCAACCAGCTGCTGTCGCTGGCGCGGGTCGAGAACGGTGCATGGGCCATCGCCGAAGGCGGTGCGCAGCGCCTGGACCTGAGCCAACTGGCCCGTGAGCTGGGCATGGCCATGGCACCGCTGGCGTACAAGCGGGGGGTGGCGCTGGCCCTGGAGGCCGAGGCGCCGGTATGGCTGAAGGGTGAGCCAACGTTGCTCAACGAGCTGTTGAGCAACCTGGTGGACAATGCCCTGGCGCATACGCCGGCGGGCGGCAATGTGATTTTGCGGGTGCTGGCGCCGGCGGTGCTGGAGGTGGAAGACGACGGGCCTGGGATTCCCGAGGACGAGCGTGAGCGGGTGTTCGAGCGCTTCTATCGGCGTAGCGCGCAGGGCAGCGGGTTAGGGTTGGCGATTGTTGGCGAGATCTGCCGGGCGCACCTGGCGCAAGTGAGCCTGCATGATGGTGCGAAGGGTGGGTTGCGGGTGCGGGTGAGTTTTATTGCTGATTGATGAGTTTTCTGTGCGGGCCTCTTCGCGGGTAAACCCGCTCCTACAACGGACTGCGCAGCATTTGAAGACTGCGCAGCCCGTTGTAGGAGCGGGTTTACCCGCGAAGAGGCCCGCACAGGCCGACACCGGTCAGCGCAACATGCTCCGCGCCTCAAGCAGCTCATCCACCTCCAGCTCGGTACCGAACGGCAACCCCAGGTGGCGGTACGCCGGCAGCGCCGCCAACGGCCGTTGGCGCCCGCGCTGGCTGATGCAGCGGGCGATCTGCACGATGTCGATGTAATCGACCTTGTCGGTCAGTCGGTCCAGGTCCTGCACCTGGCTCGGCAGGTTGACCAACTGCTCCGGAAACTCCCAGGCCTTGAGGATCTTGTCCCCCAGTACCGGCTGGATCTGCTCGATCACGTAGTGCAGGCAAACCGGGTCGGACAGCAGTTCGTTGTGCTCTTCGGCATAGATCAGCACCGGCAGCGCGCCAATCTGGTTGACCAACCCACCCAAGGTGGCCTGGTCAGGCTTGAGCTGTGTGAATCGGCGGCATATTTCGTAGCTGATACCCGCCACTTCCAGACTGTTGGCCCAGATATCGCGCAGTTTCTGCTCAACCGCTGACGAGCGTGCATGGAAGATCTGTTCGATCACCAGGCCGATGGCCAGGTTGCAGCTGTAGTTGATGCCCAACCGCGTGACTGCGGTGTGCAGGTCGGTGACCTCGACCGCCGCGCGCAGCAGCGGGCTGTTGACGACCTTGATCAGGCGCGCTGAAAGGGCCGCATCGCGACCAATTACCTTGCTCAGGGCCGCTACGCTGATCTCGCTGTCTTCCGCCGCCTCGCGGATGCTCAAGGCAACCTCGGGCAGGGTTGGCAGGACCAGGTCATCCTTTTCGATGGCGTCGAGCAACTGTGCTTGAACCATCTCGGCCAGCTTGTTCATGGGCGTGTCTACCGCAGTGGTGGTGCGGCCCCGCCACAGGGGCGGGGCAGGCTGGTCAGCGCTGGATTTCCCGGTCGCGGTCCAGTTCGTAAGGCAGGGTCAGCACTTGCAGGCGCGGGCCTTCCAGGCTGCCCAGGTGCAGGTTGTCGTCTTCCACCGCCTCGGCACTGAGCACCGCGAGCAGTTCGCAGCCTGCACCGTTGCCGGCAGCAATCACCACTTCACCGACCGAGGAACCATGGGTGGGCGAGAAGATCTCGGCACCCGGGGCCGGGGTGTCCTGCTGGTCGAGTGCCAGGCGGTACTGGCGGCGTTTGAGCTTGCCCAGGTACTGCATGCGGGCGACGATTTCCTGGCCGGTGTAGCAGCCTTTCTTGAAGCTGACGCCGTCGACGGCCTGCAGGTTGATCATCTGCGGGATGAACAGCTCACGGGTCGGCCCCAGGACCTGGCCGATACCGGCGCGGATCTGCCCCAGCAGCCAGTCGTTGAGGCTGCCTTCGGGCATTGCGGCAGCAAGGGCCTGGCGCACGGTGTCGGCGTTATCCGCCGGCACCCACAGCTCTACACGGCCAGCGGACACGGCAATGGCGATCAGCCCTTCATGGCGCACTGTGCTGCCAGCGGCGGCGGGTACGTCGAGCCCCAGTGCCTGCAGCGCAGCTTCGCCATCTTGCAGGCCGAAGCGCAGCCAGGCGGCGCTTTCATCGGTCAGCGTGGCCTTGGAGAACACGGCGTACTTCTTCAGGTCGGCCAGTTGCGCGTCGAGCAGTTCGCTGGCCATTGCCAGCAGGTAGCCGTTGCCTTCGGGCAGGATGCGGAAGCTCGACTGCATGCGCCCCTTGACCATGCAGCGGGCGCCGAGGCTGGCGTGTTCCTGGCTGAGGTAGTTGATGTTGCAGGTCAGCTGGCCTTGCAGGAACTTGCCTGCATCGGAGCCGCGGACGGCGAGGATGCCCTCGTGGGACAGGGGGCAGAAGAAAGCGGAATCGGCCATGGGTCATCGCGGTGGCTAAAGACTGGCGGCCATCATAGAACGCCGGTAACAAAATAGGTAGGTGACTAGACCAACGCCCGGTGTCGCTTCGCGCGCCTGGCTGTATACTGGCGGGCCATTCGAGGAGGGCCCCATGGTCGAACAAACTGAACTCAACCGGCTTTTCTGGCACAGCCGCCGCGGCATGCTGGAACTGGACGTACTGCTGGTGCCTTTCACCCAGGAAGTCTACTCCACCCTCAACGAGACCGACCGTGAACTGTACGTGCGGCTGTTGAGCTGTGAGGATCAGGACATGTTCGGCTGGTTCATGGAGCGCACCGAGTCCGAAGACCCGGAGCTGCAGCGCATGGTCCGCATCATTCTGGACCGTGTCCAGCCCAAGTGAGTGCTTCGAGTGCCGCTGGCAAGGCTCGCGCCTGCTGCTAGCGGCCTTCCTGGGTTGCCAGGTGCTGGCGTGGCTTGCCGTATGGGCGAGCTCGCTGCCCTGGTGGTTGGCCCTTCCTGTTGTTGCTGCATGTATTGCCCACGCTGGCTGGGTTATCCCCCGACGTATTCTGTTGACGCATGAGCATGCCGTTGTCGGCCTGCGCCGTGATGTGCGCGGCTGGCAGGTGTTCAGCCGTGCCCGTGGTTGGCAGCCGGTGCGTTTGTGCCGGGATAGCGTGGCGTTGCCGGGGCTGGTGGTGTTGCGCTTTGTTCGGGCGGGGCGATGGGTGGGGCAAAGCCAGTGCATACCGCGGGATGCGCTGGGGGCGGATGAGCATCGGCGTTTGCGGGTGCGGCTCAAATTCAGCCGTCGGCGCTGGGTTGGGGTGGGAGCGAGTCGGGGCTGACAGGTGTTCGCCGTGGCAGGTTTGGCGCCTGTGAGATCGAGCGCCGCCCGCGCGGCGCTTCGCAGCACAAGGCTGCTCCTACATCTGTTTCGGGCCAGTCACGCCTGTGCCAATGCACGCGACCGCCTTGTTTGTCCGGCAAGATATTGAGGTGAACGCCAAGGGGCCGCGCGCCTTCGCCTCAGGAACAACTGGCCCGAAACAGATGTAGGAGCAGCCTTGTGCTGCGAAGCGCCGCGCGGGCGGCGCTCGATCTCACAGGCGCCACAGCTTTCAGGCAGGACTAAGAATCGTGTCCTTGGCCTCGTCCAGCATCCCCGGATAATCCAGGGTGTAGTGCAGTCCACGGCTTTCCTTGCGCTGCATCGCCGACATAATCATCAGCTCGGCCACCTGGGCCAGGTTACGCAGTTCGATCAGGTCGCGGCTGACCTTGTAGTTGCTGTAGAACTCGTCGATTTCATCCAGTAGCAGGCGAATGCGGTGCTGGGCCCGCTGCAGGCGCTTGCTGGTGCGCACGATGCCGACGTAGTCCCACATGAAACGCCGCAATTCGTCCCAGTTGTGCGCAATGATCACGTCCTCGTCCGAGTCTGTGACCTGGCTGGCATCCCAGCCGGGCAGGGCCTTGGGCATGGCCACTTGATCCAGGTTTGCCTGGATGTCGGCGGCGGCGGCGCGGCCATAAACGAAACATTCCAGCAGCGAATTGCTGGCCATGCGGTTCGCGCCGTGCAGGCCGGTGCAACTGGTCTCGCCAATGGCGTACAAGCCTGGTACGTCGGTGTGGCCGCGGTCATCGACCATCACCCCGCCGCAGGTGTAATGCGCCGCCGGTACCACCGGGATCGGCTGGCGGGTGATGTCGATGCCAAAGGCCAGGCAGCGCTCGTACACGGTGGGGAAGTGGCTCTTGATGAAATCGGCCGGCTTGTGGGTGATGTCCAGGTACACGCAATCCACGCCCAGGCGTTTCATTTCGTGGTCGATGGCACGGGCCACGATGTCGCGCGGGGCCAGTTCTTCGCGCGGGTCGAAGCGTGGCATGAAGCGCTCGCCATTGGGCAGGCGCAGCAGGGCGCCTTCACCGCGCAGGGCCTCGGTAACCAGGAAGCTCTTGGCCTGCGGGTGGTACAGGCAGGTCGGGTGGAACTGGTTGAACTCCAGGTTCGCTACCCGGCAGCCCGCCCGCCAGGCCATGGCAATGCCGTCGCCGCAGGCACCATCGGGGTTGCTGGTGTACAGGTAGACCTTGGCCGCGCCGCCGGTGGCCAGCACTGTGAAGCGCGCACCGAACGTGTCCACCTCGCCCGTGTTGCGGTTGAGCACGTAGGCCCCCAGGCAGCGCTCGCCGGGCAGGCCCAGGCGACGTTCAGTGATCAGGTCGACCGCTACACGCTGCTCCAGCAACTGGATGTTCGGGCGCAGGCGGGCCTGTTCCAGCAGTGTGGTGAAGATCGCCGCACCGGTGGCGTCGGCGGCGTGGATGATGCGCCGGTGGCTATGGCCGCCCTCGCGGGTCAGGTGGAACTCAAAGCCGCCGTCGTCGACGCTGTAGTGCTCGTCGCGGGTAAAGGGCACGCCTTGCTCGATCAGCCACTGAATGGCTTCGCGGCTGTGTTCGACGGTAAAGCGTACCGCCTCTTCATTGCACAGGCCGCCGCCGGCATTGAGGGTGTCCTCGACATGCGACTGCACGGTATCGGTGTTGTCCAGCACCGCCGCGACGCCGCCTTGGGCCCAAAAGGTCGAGCCGTTGGCCAGGTCGCCTTTGCTGAGCACGGCGACGCGCAGGTGGCTGGGGAGGTTCAGTGCCAGGCTGAGACCGGCGGCACCGCTGCCGATCACCAGGACATCATGTTGGAATTGTTGGCTCATGTCGGGACACTAGTAATCTTCGGAAGGGGCGCGGCACAATAGTCACGCGCGGATGGCAATGTGAAACTATGGTTAAACTTGGCCGGGTTGCCTTTATAGCAGCCCCGAGTGGCCAATTTCCATGCCACTTGCCAGGTTGCGACAACCTTTGTGGGAACTTTCCGACATGGCCGGAAATCTCATGAAGGCTGCCCGCACGCCACAATTTGCCGCGGCGACGCAGGGCGGCAGGCCTGTCCGGGCTGTCCCTGTGTACTCGAAACCTGATTATCGACGTAGCCGGCCATGACCGCGGCGCGTCTTCCGTGCAAGCCGACCAAGGGCTGCAGGAAACTTGCTTGGAGGGGAGAACTTTTGCTCAAAGCCCGAGTCTATGGTTGCAAGCCTGAACGATGGCTGTTGCAACGCTCCTTCGAGCTAACTGAGGAGTGTTCATGCTAACCCAGGAAGAGGATCAGCAGCTTGTCGAGCGCGTTCAGCGCGGCGACAGGCGAGCGTTCGATCTGTTGGTGCTGAAGTATCAGCACAAGATTCTCGGGTTGATCGTGCGGTTCGTTCACGATACCCACGAGGCCCAGGATGTAGCACAGGAAGCCTTTATCAAGGCCTACCGTGCGCTAGGCAATTTCCGCGGTGACAGTGCGTTTTATACCTGGCTGTACCGCATCGCCATCAACACGGCGAAGAATTACCTGGTGTCCCGTGGAAGACGGCCGCCAGACAGTGATGTGAGCTCCGAGGATGCGGAGTTTTACGACGGCGATCATGGCCTCAAGGATCTCGAGTCACCAGAGCGCGCGTTGTTGCGGGATGAAATCGAAGGCACTGTCCATCGCACCATCCAGCAACTCCCCGAAGACCTGCGTACGGCTTTGACCCTGCGCGAGTTCGACGGGCTGAGTTACGAAGACATTGCCAGCGTCATGCAGTGTCCGGTGGGTACCGTGCGCTCTCGAATTTTTCGCGCTCGGGAGGCCATAGATAAAGCCCTGCAGCCGTTGTTGCAGGAAACCTGAGACAGCGGCGACAGCCAAGAGAGGAACCGCCATGAGTCGTGAAGCTTTGCAGGAATCGCTGTCCGCGGTGATGGATAACGAAGCGGACGAACTGGAACTGCGTCGGGTGTTGAGCGCCGTCGACGATGCCGAAACCCGTGCTACCTGGTCGCGTTACCAGGTTGCCCGTGCAGCCATGCACAAGGAGCTGCTGCTGCCTAACCTGGATATCGCCTCGGCGGTGTCTGCGGCGCTGGCTGACGAAGCTGTGCCGGCCAAGGTCAAGAAGGGCCCATGGCGCAGCATTGGCCGCCTGGCGGTAGCCGCCTCGGTCACCGTTGCGGTGCTGGCCGGCGTGCGCATGTACAACCAGGACGAGATCACTGGCGCCGAGCTGGCTGCCCAGCAGCCAGCCCAGCAAGGCCTGAGCGTGCCACAAGCCCAGGGCCCGGCCGTTTTGGCAGGCTATAGTGAGAGCAGTGAGCAACCCACCGGGCCGATGGCCAACGGCGTGCTGCAGAACCAGGCTGGCTGGGACCAACGTCTGCCAGGCTACCTGCGTCAGCATGCCCAGGAGTCTGCGCTCAAGGGCACTGAAACGGCTTTGCCGTATGCCCGCGCCGCCAGCCTGGAAAACCGTTAAGTAAGGAGGATCATGCGCGCGCTACCTCTCCTGTCGCTGCTGATGGGCAGCTGCATGATGGTGCCAGCATTGGCGGCCAATTCCTCGCCCGAGGCGAGTGAGTGGCTGAACAAGCTGGCACAGGCCGAGCAAAAGCAGAGCTACCAAGGCTCTTTTGTCTACGAACGCAACGGCAGCTTCTCTTCCCACGATATCTGGCACAGGGTTGATGGCGGCAAGGTCAGCGAGCGGCTGTTGCAGCTCGATGGCGCCGCCCAGGAAATCGTGCGCGTTGATGGCAGGGTGGAGTGCGTCAGCGGCGCCTTGGCCAGCGGCGTGACGTCGCCTCCTGACTCCGCGCAGCGTGTACTTGATCCGTTGAAACTGATGGGCTGGTACGATTTGAGTGTGGCAGGCAAATCACGGGTCGCCGGGCGCGACGCCGTGATCGTTACGCTCACCCCGCGCGATCAGCACCGCTATGCCTTCGAATTGCACCTGGACCGCAACACCGGCTTGCCGCTGCGCTCGTTGATGCTCAACGACAAGGGGCAGTTGCTGGAGCGCTTCCAGATGACCCGTCTCGACACCGATGAGCCGCCCAGCGACGATGACCTGCGCCCCAGTGCTGCCTGCAAGCCGGTACCGCATGTTGCAGCCACAAGCAATGACACCGTTGCCGGCTGGCGTTCGGACTGGCTGCCCCCTGGCTTTGAACTGGTCAACAGCTCGGTGCGCCGTGACCCCAAGCGTGACAGTTCGGTCAGCAGCCTGATGTATGACGATGGCCTGGCGCGCTTCTCGGTGTTTCTCGAACCGGTGAACGATGATGGCAGCACCGACATGCGCACCCAGCTTGGCCCGACCTCGGCAGTTTCACGCCGCCTGAACACGCCGAAGGGCAAGGTGATGGTCACCGTGGTCGGCGAAATTCCGCTGGGTACGGCAGAACGCGTCGCACTGTCGATGCGCCCTCAGGATGCCCAGGCGCGCCAGTGATGGCGCGCTTTTTCGGCTCATGCCAAGGCGCACGGACATGCGGCTGAAATGAAATTAAAGCATTGTCATTTGCAATCCACCGGCAAATTTTCTATAGGTCAGGCTTCTAGGAGCCTGGCCTTTCCTGCTTTGTGCGGGGGCCTTTCTAAACTACCGCTCGTTGTGACGGGAGCCGTATGTCAATACCACGCTTGAAATCCTACCTATCGGTGTTCGCCGCCGTGCTGATGCTCGGCCAGGTGCTCACCGCCCAGGCCGAGGAAGCCCTGCCGGACTTCACCACGCTGGTCGAGCAGGCCTCGCCGGCGGTGGTCAACATCAGTACCAAGCAGAAACTGCCAGACCGCCGCATCGCCGCCGGGCAAATGCCCGACCTGGAAGGCCTGCCGCCAATGTTCCGCGAGTTTTTCGAGCGCAACATGCCGCAGCAGCCGCGCTCGCCGCGCGGTGACCGCCAGCGTGAGGCGACGTCGCTGGGGTCGGGCTTCATCATTTCTGCTGATGGCTACGTGCTGACCAACAACCACGTGGTGGCTGATGCCGACGAGATCATCGTCCGCCTGTCGGACCGCAGCGAACTGCAAGCCAAGCTGGTTGGCACCGACCCGCGCACCGACGTGGCCCTGCTCAAGGTCGAGGGCAAGAACCTGCCGACCGTGAAGTTGGGTGATTCCGAGAAGCTCAAGGTGGGCGAGTGGGTACTGGCCATCGGTTCGCCGTTCGGCTTCGATCATTCGGTGACCAAAGGTATCGTCAGTGCCAAGGGGCGTACCCTGCCTAACGACACCTATGTGCCGTTCATCCAGACTGACGTGGCCATCAACCCGGGTAACTCCGGCGGCCCGTTGTTCAACATGAAGGGTGAAGTGGTGGGTATCAACTCGCAGATCTTCACCCGCTCCGGCGGTTTCATGGGCCTGTCGTTCGCCATCCCGATCGACGTGGCGATCGATGTTTCCAACCAGCTGAAAAAAGACGGCAAGGTCAGCCGTGGCTGGCTGGGCGTGGTGATCCAGGAGGTCAACAAGGACCTGGCTGAATCCTTCGGCCTGGACAAGCCGGCCGGTGCCCTGGTGGCCCAGGTGCTGGAAAACGGCCCGGCCGCCAAGGGTGGCCTGCAGGTGGGTGACGTGATCCTTAGCATGAACGGCCAGCCGATTGTCATGTCGGCCGACCTGCCGCACCTGGTCGGCAGCCTCAAGGATGGCGAAAAGGCCAAGCTGGAAATCATCCGCAACGGCAAGCGCCAGAACCTGGACATCAGTGTCGGCGCCCTGCCGGACGAGGAAGCCGACATCGGTACCGGTACCGGCCCGGACGGCAGCGCCGAGCGCAGCAGCAACCGCTTGGGCGTATCGGTAGCAGACCTGACCGCCGAGCAGAAAAAGTCCCTGGAACTGAAGGGTGGCGTGGTCATCAAGGAAGTACAAGATGGCCCGGCGGCAATGATCGGCCTGCGTCCGGGTGATGTCATCAGCCACCTGAACAACCAGGCCATCGGCTCGGCCAAGGAATTCACCGAAATTGCCAAGGATCTGCCGAAGAACCGTTCGGTGTCGATGCGCGTGCTGCGTCAGGGCCGTGCCAGCTTCATCACCTTCAAGCTCGCGGAATAAGCGGCTTTGCAAGGCGAAAAGGGGCAGCTTCGGCTGCCCTTTTTCATGAATCTTCACAATTGAGTGGATGATTGCTGTGTACAGTCGGATAGAGGAACCTCCCATATCCCGGCAGCTTAAGGTACAATTCCCGGCTATTTTTCGGCGGGCGTCCGGCTCGCAGCCTTTTCGAGTGTTGACCCGTGAGTGATTTGAGTCATATCCGCAATTTCTCCATCATCGCCCACATCGACCATGGCAAGTCGACGCTGGCCGACCGTTTCATCCAGATGTGCGGTGGCCTGTCGGCACGCGAGATGGAAGCCCAGGTGCTCGATTCCATGGACCTGGAGCGTGAGCGCGGTATTACCATCAAGGCCCACAGCGTCACGCTTCACTACAAGGCGCAGGATGGCAAGACCTACCAGCTGAACTTCATCGACACCCCGGGGCACGTCGACTTCACCTACGAAGTCTCGCGCTCGCTGGCGGCCTGTGAGGGTGCGCTGCTGGTGGTCGACGCCGGCCAGGGCGTGGAAGCCCAGTCCGTAGCCAACTGCTACACCGCCATCGAGCAAGGCCTTGAGGTCATGCCGGTGCTGAACAAGATGGACCTGCCACAGGCCGACCCGGACCGCGTCAAGGACGAGATCGAGAAGATCATCGGCATCGATGCCACCGACGCCGTGGCCTGCAGCGCCAAGAGCGGCATGGGCGTGGACGAGGTGCTCGAGCGCCTGGTGCAGAGCATTCCCGCGCCGGAAGGCGAGATCGACGCACCGCTGCAAGCGCTGATCATCGACTCCTGGTTCGACAACTACCTGGGCGTGGTCTCGCTGGTGCGCGTGCGCCAGGGCCGCGTCAAGAAAGGCGACAAGATCCTGGTCAAGTCCACCGGCAAGGTGCACCTGGTCGACAGCGTCGGTGTATTCACCCCGAAACACACCCAGACCGCTGATCTGAAAGCCGGTGAAGTGGGTTTTATCATTGCCAGCATCAAGGACATCCATGGTGCACCGGTCGGTGACACCCTGACCCTGTCCTCCACCCCGGAAGTGGAAGTGCTGGCAGGCTTCAAGAAGATCCAGCCACAGGTTTACGCCGGCCTGTTCCCGGTCAGCTCCGACGACTTCGAAGACTTCCGTGACGCGCTGCAGAAGCTGACGCTGAACGACTCGTCGCTGCAGTACATGCCGGAGAGCTCTGACGCCCTGGGCTTCGGCTTCCGTTGCGGCTTCCTCGGCATGCTGCACATGGAGATCATCCAGGAACGCCTGGAGCGCGAGTACGACCTCGACCTGATCACCACGGCGCCTAGCGTAATCTATGAGCTTGAGCTCAAGACTGGCGAAACCATCATCGTCGACAACCCGTCGAAGCTGCCGGATGTGTCCTCGGTCACCGACTTCCGCGAGCCAATCGTTACCGCGACCATCCTGGTACCCCAGGAGCACTTGGGTAACGTGATCACCCTGTGCATCGAGAAGCGTGGCGTGCAGCGCGACATGCAGTTCCTCGGCAGCCAGGTGCAGGTGCGTTACGACATGCCGATGAACGAAGTGGTCCTGGACTTCTTCGACCGCCTCAAGTCCACCAGCCGCGGCTATGCTTCGCTGGACTATCATTTTGATCGCTACCAGTCGGCCAACCTGGTCAAACTGGATGTACTGATCAACGGCGACAAGGTTGATGCCCTGGCATTGATCGTGCACCGCGACAACGCGGCCTACAAAGGCCGTGCGTTGACCGAGAAGATGAAGGAACTGATCCCTCGGCAGATGTTCGACGTGGCGATCCAGGCAGCCATTGGCGGCCAGATCATCGCGCGTACAACCGTCAAGGCGCTCAGAAAGAACGTACTGGCCAAGTGCTACGGTGGTGACGTCAGCCGTAAGAAGAAACTGCTGGAGAAGCAGAAGGCCGGTAAGAAACGCATGAAACAGGTGGGCAACGTGGAAATTCCACAGGAAGCCTTCCTCGCCGTGCTCAGGTTGGATAGCTAGGTCCTATGTCGCTAAATTTCCCGCTGTTGCTGGTCATCGCCGTATTCGTCTGCGGTCTGCTGGGCTTGATCGACTTGCTGTTCCTGGCCCCGCGCCGGCGTGCGGCAATTGCCAATTACCAGGGCAGCGTAAGCCAGCCCGAGTTGGCCGTGGTCGAGCGCCTGAACAAGGAGCCGTTGCTGGTCGAGTACGGCAAGTCGTTCTTCCCGGTGCTGTTCATCGTACTGGTGTTGCGTTCGTTCCTGGTCGAGCCGTTCCAGATCCCTTCGGGGTCGATGAAACCGACCCTGGAAGTGGGCGACTTCATCCTGGTGAACAAGTTCTCGTACGGCATTCGCCTGCCGGTGATCGACAAGAAGGTCATCGAGGTAGGTGACCCGCAACGCGGTGATGTGATGGTGTTCCGCTACCCGAGCGACCCGAACGTCAACTACATCAAGCGCGTGGTCGGCCTGCCGGGCGACCAGGTACGCTACACCAACGACAAGCGGCTGTTCGTCAACGGCCAGCCGATTGCCGAACAACTGGTGGGCGCCGAGCCGGGCACCCTGGGCAGCGCCGAGCTGTACAAGGAAAAGCTTGGCGAGGCCGAACACCTGATCCGCAAGGAAATGAGCCGTTATCGCATGCCGCCAGACCAGCAATGGACCGTGCCGGCAGGCCATTACTTCATGATGGGCGACAACCGCGACAACTCCAACGACAGCCGTTACTGGGATGACCCGAATATTCCCAAGGAACTGCACGGCATGGTTCCGGACCGGAACATCGTCGGCAAGGCTTTTGCGGTGTGGATGAGCTGGCCAGAGCCCAAGCTCAGCCACCTGCCCAACCTGTCGCGGGTTGGTCTGATCCATTGATACCCATCGGCGCTGTCCAGCAGACAGCGCCGAATGCATTTCTGACATAGGCTGTGTTCTCAGGGATCGGGAGAATCGCCGCACATTGCGGCGGGCCACAGCCAAACAGTCTTTCAGGATGTTGATTTGAACAACGCGTTGAACAACGAACGGGTGGCCGCATGAGTGCTTCCCTTGACCGTCTGGAGCGTAAGCTCGGTTACACCTTCAAGAACCAGGACCAGATGCTCCTGGCGCTGACCCATCGCAGCTATGCCGGTCGCAACAATGAGCGCCTGGAGTTTCTCGGTGACGCCATTCTCAACTTTGTCGCCGGCGAAGCGCTGTTCGAGCGCTTTCCGCAGGCCCGCGAAGGCCAGTTGTCGCGACTGCGTGCGCGTCTGGTCAAGGGTGAGACCCTGGCTCGCCTGGCGCGTGGTTTCGACCTGGGTGAGTACCTGCGTCTGGGTTCGGGTGAACTCAAGAGCGGCGGTTTTCGCCGCGAGTCGATCCTGGCCGATGCCCTGGAGGCGCTGATTGGCGCCATCTACCTGGACGCGGACATGGATACGGCCCGGGAGCGCGTGCTGGCCTGGCTGGCCGACGAGTTCGAAGGCCTGACCCTGGTCGACACCAACAAGGATCCGAAAACCCGCCTGCAAGAATTCCTGCAGTCGCGCAGCTGTGAGCTGCCGCGTTACGAAGTAGTGGATATCCAGGGTGAACCGCACTGCCGCACCTTCTTCGTCGAATGCGAAGTGGTGCTGCTGAACAACAAAAGCCGTGGTCAGGGCGTTAGCCGGCGTATTGCCGAGCAAGTCGCCGCCGCGTCTGCACTGATCGCCCTGGGCGTGGAGAATGGCAATGACTGATAACAACCCGACCCGCTGCGGCTACGTAGCCATTGTCGGCCGCCCCAACGTCGGCAAGTCGACCCTGCTCAACCACATCCTCGGCCAGAAGCTGGCGATTACCTCGCGCAAGCCGCAGACCACCCGCCACAACATGCTCGGTATCAAGACCGAAGGTGACGTGCAGGCGATCTACGTCGATACCCCGGGTATGCACAAAGCCAACGACAAGGCCCTGAACCGCTACATGAACCGCAACGCCTCGGCGGCCCTGAAGGACGTCGACGTGGTGATCTTCGTGGTCGACCGTACCAAGTGGACCGACGAGGACCAACTGGTGCTGGAGCGTGTGCAGTACGTGACTGGCCCGCTGATCATCGCGGTCAACAAGACCGACCGCATGGAAGAGAAGGCCGAGTTGATTCCGCACCTGCAGTGGCTGCAGGAGCAACTGCCGAACGCCGAGGTCATGCCTATCTCTGCGCAGCAGGGGCACAACCTCGAAGCGCTGGAAGCCCAGATCGCCAAGCACCTGCCCGAAAACGATCACTTCTTCCCGGAAGACCAGATCACTGACCGCAGCAGCCGCTTCCTGGCTGCCGAACTGGTGCGCGAGAAGATCATGCGCCAGCTGGGTGCGGAGTTGCCGTACCAGATCACCGTGGAAATTGAAGAATTCAAGCAGCAGGGCCATGTGCTGCACATCCACGCGCTGATCCTGGTTGAACGCGACGGCCAGAAGAAAATCATCATTGGCGACAAGGGCGAGCGCATCAAGCGTATCGGCTCCGAGGCGCGCAAGGACATGGAAGTGCTGTTCGACTCCAAGGTCATGCTCAACCTGTGGGTCAAGGTAAAAGGCGGCTGGTCCGACGACGAGCGCGCCCTGCGTTCGCTGGGCTACGGCGACCTGTAACCCTACCTGACGGCCAGGTTTATCTGTGGGAGCGGGTTCACCCGCGAATGCTATGGTGGGTTCACTGACGCATTCGCGGGTAAACCCGCTCCCACAGTTGCATCTGGTGTCTAGAGATCACTTATGGAACAACCAGTCGGCCAGCCAGCCTATGTGCTGCACAGCCGTGCCTACAAGGAAACCAGCGCGCTGGTGGACTTCTTCACCCCGCAGGGCCGCATGCGCGCCGTGCTACGTCGTGCACGCGGCAAGGGTGGCAGCCTGGTGCGGCCATTCGTGCCGCTGGAAGTGGAGCTGCGCGGGCGTGGCGAGCTGAAGAATGTCGGGCGCATGGACAGCGCCGGCATCGCCACCTGGTTGCACGGTGATGCGTTGTTCAGCGGTTTGTACCTCAACGAACTGCTCATGCGCCTGCTGCCCGCTGAAGCGCCGTTCCCGGCACTTTTCGAACACTACACCCTGACCTTGCAGGCCTTGGCCGCAGGGCGGCCGCTGGAGCCGCTGCTGCGCTCGTTCGAATGGCGGCTGCTGGATGAGCTTGGTTATGCGTTTTCCCTGAGCCATGACGTCAACGACCAGCCGATCGCCGCCGACGGCCTGTACCGCTTGCGCGTGGATGCCGGCCTGGAGCGGGTCGAGTTGGTGCAACCCGGCCTGTTCCGCGGCACCGAGTTATTGGCCTTGGCCGAAGCCGACTGGGATGCCCCAGGCGCTTTGCTGGCCGCCAAGCGCCTGATGCGCCAGGCATTGGCCGTTCACCTGGGCTCAAAGCCGCTGGTCAGCCGGGAACTGTTTCGCAAGCGCTGATCACGACGTATGCTGTGGGGCTCAACCTTCAGGAGAGCCTTTCGTGACTCACAGCAACCGCATGCTTCTCGGCGTAAACATCGACCACGTGGCGACCCTGCGCCAAGCCCGGGGCACGCGTTACCCTGATCCGGTCAAGGCTGCCCTGGACGCCGAGGAAGCAGGCGCCGATGGCATCACCGTGCACCTGCGCGAAGACCGTCGGCATATCCAGGAGCGTGATGTGGTGCTGCTCAAGGATGTGCTGCAGACCCGCATGAACTTCGAAATGGGCGTCACCGAAGAGATGATGGCCTTTGCCGAGAAGATTCGCCCGGCGCACATCTGCCTGGTGCCCGAAACCCGTCAGGAGCTAACCACCGAAGGTGGCCTGGATGTGGCAGGGCAGGAAGCGCGAATCAAGGCGGCGGTAGAGCGCCTGGCGCGTACCGGTGCTGAAGTTTCGCTGTTCATCGATGCTGACGAGCGGCAGATCGAGGCTTCGCGTCGGGTTGGCGCGCCGGCAATTGAATTGCACACCGGGCGTTATGCCGATGCCGAGACCCCGACCGAAGTGGCAGAGGAACTCAAGCGCATCGTCGATGGTGTGGCCTTTGGTGTGGGGCAGGGGCTGATCGTCAATGCCGGCCATGGCCTGCATTACCACAACGTCGAGGCGGTGGCGGCGATCAAGGGCATCAATGAGCTGAACATTGGGCATGCGCTGGTGGCGCATGCCTTGTTCGTTGGTTTCAAGGCTGCTGTGGCTGAGATGAAGGCGTTGATCGTGGCGGCTTCGCGCTGATTTGTTGGTCGCCTGTACTGGCCCTTTCGCGGGTAAACCCGCTCCACAGGCACCACAATCTGTGTAGGAGCGGGTTTATCGAGGCGTCGAACCGCCGCGAAGAGGCCGGCACAGGCAGCCGATTATTCGGCTGCAAACACCAGGGTGAAGCAGGTAGGCCCCAAGGGGCTGCTGCTCACCTCGACTCGCCCCCCATGCAACTGCATGATCGACTTCACGATCGCCAGCCCCAACCCCGTCCCGCCTTCCAGCCGCGAGCGCCCCGAGCCCACCCGGTAAAACCGCTCGAACAAACGCGGTTGATGCTCCACAGCAATGCCAGGCCCCTGGTTTTCCACTGATAGCCAAACTTCACTGCCTTGGCGCTGTATGCGCAGTTGCACAGGCTTGCCGTCGGGGCTATGCCGAATAGCGTTACTCAACAGGTTCGACAGCGCCCGCTGAAACATCAGGCGGTCTGCCAATGCCGTCCCCCAGCCCTGAACAGCCAATTCAACCTCTTTCACCTCGGCGCTGAAGGCGAACAGTTCGACAACCCTCGCTGTTTCGTCGGCCAATGCCATGGGCTTGAGACTGATCTGTGTCTGCGGCTGGCTGACCTGGGCGAGAAACAGCATGTCGTTGATGATACGGTTGAGCCGGGTCAATTCTTCGATGCTGTCTTCCAGCACTTCCCGGTAGTTCGCGCTGTCCCGCTCACGGGCCAGGGTTACCTGCGCCTTACCCATCAGGTTGCTCAACGGCGTGCGCAATTCATGGGCCAGATCGTCGGAAAACTGCGACAGTTGGCTGACGCCCTGGTCGAGGCGGTCGAGCATCACGTTGATGCTGCTGGCCAGTTCTGCCAGTTCCAGTGGCAGGCCAGTGGTGGGCAGGCGGTGTTGCAGGTCCTGGGTCGAGACCTGTCCGGCAATGCGCCGGAAGTGCCGCAGCGGTTTCAGGCCGCGTTGCATCAGCCACCAGGCTCCCGCACCAATCAGCACCAGCAGCAGGGGCAATGCAAGCAGGGTGGAGTGCAGGTAAGCCTGCAGCAGAGCGTTATCGTCGGCGCGGTTGAGCGACATCATCACCTTGACCGGCGTGTTGTCGCGCAAGCGCATCAGGCGGGTTACGGTGAGGATCTGGCTGCCACTGTCGTCGCGCCATTCGTGAAAGGCCAAACGGGCATCAGTGTGCAGCTCGCCCACGCGCGATTCCAGGGCTGGCCCAAGGCTGAGCAGGTGCGGGTGGCGGCCGTCGAGGGCCAGCACGCTGAGGCTGAGGTTGTCATGGCCCATCACCAGGTCGAGCAGTGGATGGGCACGGCTGCCCAGGTCTTCGCTGCGCAGGTCGACGCGCAGGTTGTGCTCGACCTGCAGCATCTTGCGCGCCAAATCCTTGCGCGCACGGCTGTCCAGTTCGTGATCCAGGGCAAATACGGCCAGGCAGGCCAGCAGCAGCACCAGGGCTGCGCCCATCAGGGTCACGCCCAGGCCCAAGCGTAGCGACAGGCTGGCGTTTATCAAAAGCGTGCCTCAAGCACGTAGCCAACGCCGCGCAGGGTATGGATCAATTTGTTGTCGAACGGGTCGTCGATCTTCGCCCGCAGGCGGCGGATCGAGACCTCCACCACATTGGTGTCGCAGTCGAAGTTCATGTCCCACACCAACGAGATGATCTGTGTGCGCGACAGCACCTCGCCGCTTTGGCGCATCAGCAAGTGCAGCAGGGCAAATTCCTTGGCGGTCAGGTCGATACGCTGCCCGGCGCGGTAGGCGCGGTGGCGGCCGGGGTCCAGTTCAAGGTCGGCAACGCGCAAGGTGCTGGGCAGCAGTTGCTGATCGTTACGGCGCAACAGGCTGCGGATGCGTGCCAGCAGCTCGGGGAATTCGAAGGGCTTGAGCAGGTAGTCGTCGGCGCCCAGGTCCAGGCCCTTGACCCGGTCGGCCAGGCGGCCGTGGGCGGTGAGCATCATGATGCGCGTGGCCGATTCGGCGCGCAGCCGCTGCAGTACGGCCCAGCCATCAAGCTCAGGCAGGTTGACGTCGAGGATGACCAGGTCGTAGGGCTGCTGGCGGGCCAGGTGCAGGCCGTCGGTGCCGGTGTGGGCGCAGTCGACCACGTAACCGTTCTCGCGCAGGCCCTGTTGCAGGTAGTCGGCGGTACGCAGTTCGTCCTCGATGATCAGTAGGCGCATGGGGGGCTCGGTGTGATGAAAAGGGGCGATTCTCGAGCCTGAAGTGACATCAGGGTCAAGGGGCAGGATGTTACGGCATGAGTAGGCGACGGCGGCGTAGATAACGGATTTGTAATCCTGGTGTTATCTGGGTGTCTGTTCCGGCCTCTTCGCGGGTGAACCCGCTCCCACAGGTACAGCACAGATGCTGAATTTTGTGGTTTACCCGTAGGAGCGGGTTTACCCGCGAAGAGGCCGGAACTGGCGAAACAAGCCCACATTGCAGGACTGTAATCCCCGCCTCACCTTGCCGTTAGCTAGCCCTCGCTACGATGGCCCTGTCTGATCGGTTACCACGAGGCAAACACGATGAACCTGACCAAATACCTGCTGTTGGCCACCCTTGCCCTGGGTAGCGCCAGTGTTTACGCCGAGGGCGGTGCGGAGCGCTCCAGGCAGTTCTGGCAAGCCTTCCGCGAAGACCAGCAGCGCTTGTACGGTGACAAGCAACAGGAGGCCGTTGCCGAGCGCGAGCGCAAAGCGCAGGAGAAGGCCCGCGAGGTGGCCAAGGATTGAGCTAGCAGCACCTGCGCCGCGACAGCTCCTCGCCGCAGGTGTATTCAGGCGCCCGACCGGGCGCCTTTTTTATTTGCGCGCTACCAGCGTGGCGCGGCGAGGGGCCGGCAGGCCTTCGATGGTTTTGCTGTGGTCGTTCGGGTCGAGGAAGTCGCCCAGCGACTGGTAACGCATCCATTCGGTGCTGCGCTGCTCCTCTACGCTGGTGACGCTCACATCGACACAACGCACATCGCTGAAACCGGCACGGCGCAACCAGCGTTCCAGGGCGGGTACCGACGGCAGGTACCAGACGTTGCGCATCTGCGCGTAGCGGTCCTCGGGTACCAGCACCTGATTTTCGTCACCCTCGATCACCAAGGTTTCCAGCACCAGTTCACCGCCTTTGACCAGGCAGTCCTTGAGCGCCAGGAGGTGTTCGATGGGCGAGCGGCGGTGGTAGAACACGCCCATGGAAAACACCGTGTCAAACCCTTCCAGGTTGGCGGGCAGGTCTTCCAGGGCGAAGGGCAGGTGCCAGGCTGGCAGCTCGGGCAGGTACTGTTGCACGGCCTGGAACTGGCAGAAGAACAGCCAGTTGGGGTCGACACCAACGACCATGTCGGCGCCGGCACCGAGCATGCGCCACTGGTAATAGCCGTTGCCGCAGCCCACGTCGAGCACGCGCTTGCCCTTGAGGTCCAGGTGCGGGCCGACCCGTGACCATTTCCAGTCCGAACGCCACTCGGTGTCCACATGCACGCCGAACAGGTCGAACGGCCCTTTGCGCCAGGGCGACAGGCCCATCAGCGCCTGACGCATCTGCGCACGGGTGACGTCATCGCAAGCGCAGTCCAGGCGCAACCCGTTGACCAGGTCGATTTCGCTCGGTTGCAGGGCGGGCAGGGCATCGAGTGCGCCGCGCCAGCGGTCGAGGTCGCCGTGGCCTTTCTCCAGCTTGGCTTCCAGTTGCGCTTGCAGGCCCTGCGACCAGGAAGCCAGGGGCGTGCCCGCCAAGCGGCGGACGAGGGGGGACAGATCGATCATGGCAGGGCTATCAACGAGGCAAAGTTAAGGCATTGGAACCAAGGCACCACCTTCGAGAACCCGGCGGCGCGCAGGCGCTCCTGGTGGGCTTCAAGGGTGTCGGGCCGCATCACGTTTTCGATGGCGCTGCGCTTCTGGGCAATTTCCAGTTCGCTGTAGCCATTGGCACGCTTGAAGTCGAGATGCAGTTCATTGAGCAGATCCTGCTGTTCGGCATCGGCGAAGCGCAGCTTTTCCGAGAGGATCAACGCACCGCCGGGCAATAGCGCCTGGCGGATACGGCCGAGCAGCTCCAGGCGCTGGTCGGGGGCGATGAACTGCAAGGTGAAGTTCATAGCCACCACCGAGGCGGGCTCGAACGGCAGGGCCAGAATATCGGCTTCCAGTACTTGCACTGGCAGCAGTTCCTGGAACATCGAGTCCTGGGCGGTGAGGTACTGGCGGCAGCGTTCGACCATCGCTGCGGAGTTGTCCACGGCAATGACCCGGCAGCCATCACTGCGCACATGGCGGCGCAGCGACTGGGTGACGGCACCCAGCGACGCGCCCAGGTCGTAGAGTGCGGTGTGCGGCTGGGCGAAGCGGGCGGCCAGCACGCCGAGGTTTTCGACGATGGTCGGGTAGCCTGGCACCGAGCGCTTGATCATGTCCGGGAACACGCGCACCACGTCTTCGTTGAAGACGAAGTCGGGCACCTGCTCCAGGGGCTGGGCGAAGAGACGGTCGGGTTGTTTGCTCACGGCGGGCTCGATGCAGGGTGAAACGGAGGCGCATTTTAGCCAATGGCCACGCATCTTGCCATGGCAATGCTTCAGGGGGGGACGGAGCGTTCATTCCAGCGCTATTGAAGATTCCTACACTATCGGGTTAACAAGGTTGATGTCTGTGAGGGCGTGATTATGGGAGCTTTATAGGTGTTTTATAACTGAAGTTCTTATAAGTATGGAATAGATGATGAGTATTGCTGCGGAGCAGGAAGGGGTATCCATCGACGAGATGGACCTGGCAGGTAAAGTCAAAGTGTTGCCGGAACGTTACTTCGCATTTATCGGGAGCCGACTGAGCAGTGGTCAGCAGGTGGGCAACTTGTTGACTGCGGAAAACCTTAAAGTCATCAAGCAGTATGTAAATACTGTCAATCAGCTGCCGCGTTCTCGGGAAGAAATAGACCGGGAAGTGGATTATGTTTCTCTGGGGATTGATGCTTCGCTGGTGCATGACTTGTACATGGCGCTGCACAGGCATGTGCATGAATGGGACAAGCTTGAACGCAGTATCAAGCAACTGGGACCGGAAATCGAGCTGTTTGCTGATAGCCTGGTGCAGCGCGGCGGGGCATTGCTGGACAATCTTGAGCGGAGTGAGGCCTTCCAGCAAATCAAAAGGCGCAAGGCTGAGCAAGGCTCGGACATTTACAGCCATGAGCTGACTGACGATGAGCGTGAGCAGATCACTGCGGTGTTGAGCAGTGGTATGAACGGTTTGATCAGGGAGATCGAATACACAAGACGGCGCATCTGTGAGGTGGATGAGCGGGCCAGTTGGTTCAACAGTGAAGTCAGGCGAGAGCTGAAGCCGCGTATGGGGCGGTTGTTGAAGCATTTCGATGAAAAGCTTGCCAACGGAGACGTGCTGGAGAAACGGCAACAGCTTGACCAGTGGGATGAAGAGATCGACCTGCTGAAGGCCGAGTACGATGCCAATGTCGGTTATGCCTTCACCGGGCTTGTACTGGGGCCGGTAGGGTTGCTGGTGACAGGCGGGGTGTTTGGCGCCAAGGCCGAGCAGATTCGCGCGGTAAAAAACGAGCTGATCAAGCAGCGCAGCGAACTGGCAAGAGCACTGGGGCGGATGGAGCCGGCGCGCAAGGATTTCGAGTGCGTCTCGACCTTGGTCAGGGACTTGCAATTCAGGTGCAAGGACTTGTCGGCGGCTACCAAGCGGCTGGCGGATGTCTGGCTGTTTCTGGCCTCTTATGCCACAAACTCCGTCAACGAGGCAAAAGAGCTGAGTAACATTAGCCAGCTGGAATCCTTTGTCCATGACTTTTCGGAAGTTATCAATCCGTGGAGCAAGATAGGCAGTATTTGCCATACATTGTCGGAGTTATTCAATGAACTGATCGAAGAATACGAGGATGCATGACATGGACGTAGTCAACGTCAAATTGGCAATGCCTGATTTCGTACGGATGAGCACCGTGCATGATCAACTGCTGCAGCTGATCGATACTTGGGACATCAAAGTACTTCCGGCTGCGCGTGAACAACTGGATGAACTGCGGGCATTATTGCCAAGCGTTGAGCGCTCATTCCTGGAGAGCTTGGTGGGCGCTATCGTGCTGCTGGAGAACCGCGAGTTTCCACCCCGTGCACAAGGCGCGGTTACCGATAGCAGGCTGGCCAGCGTGCTTGCCCGGCTTGACCAGCAACACGCGCTGTTGGTCAGGCAAAACTTGAGGCTGGAATTGTTTTCGTTGTCGGCGTTGGGGCAATACGTCGGCGAACTGGAAAACCGTACTGCGCAACTTGGGCGTGAGGTAGGGGCGTTCAAGGAGCGATTGGTGCGCCTGCGACAACAACGGGCGGACATCGTGCAAGCGCTTGAGCTGTTCGAAAAACCCTCGGTTGCCAATGCGTTGAAGGGGCTGATACCCAGCGAAGACGATATTGATCGGGTCTTGGGCCTGATCAAGGACCCCAAAATTGATAGTGAATTGTTCAAGGCCGTGACCCAGAAGCTGAACAGCCACATCGATGCACTTGAGGGGGCAAAAACTTTCAGTGATCTGAGCAAGGCGCGCGCCAGGCTCGACGTGAAAATCAAGGAGTCGCTTGGCGACCAGGCGTATGTGCAGCAGTCATTGCAGGTTGCCCAGGACGAACTGCAGGCAGTCAAGGCACTGTCTGGTCTTGAGCTACTCAAAGAAGAATGGTTGCGCGAACTGCGCAAGGTTGAGCATGAATGGCAAGCTCAGGCCGGGCAGCTCAGCGCGCTGATGGACTTGGAGGTTGCCACATTGGCGCTGAAGGACCTCTGTACTTACCTGATGGCGGTTCAGATTGCCTATGACCGTAGCTGACAATTTTCAGCGAACGATGATCTTGCAGTCGAAGGTTTGTACTGGTGCGACATCTGCGGCCCACGGCTGCTGGTAGACCAGCACCAGCTGGGCATCACCGGTGCTGCTGGCCTGGTAGCGCCAGGTGGAGACACCGGCGCTACCGACCACATCGTCCTCTGCGGGGGCGCTGTATACCTCTGGGCCAAGGCTGCGCAGCACGTTCGAGGCGGGGTTTTCGACGCGCCAGCGATAGCCAGTGGACGGGTTGCCGGGCAAGGTCAGGGTCAGCGCCTGGCCAACTTGCAAGCGCGTGGGGCATTCGCTTTCGGCATCCAGTTCGACGGGCTGCGTGGGCTGTTGGGCGCAGGCGGAAAGCAGGGCGAAGCTCAGGGGAACGAGCAGACGAGGGGCGGTCATGTTGGCTCCGGAGGCTGGCAATGGCCTGAGGATAACCGATGATCGAGGAGAAATGTGTTGTCAGAGCCGACCTCTTCGCGGGTAAACCCGCTCCCACAGGGATCTCCACAGGATTTGATACCTGTGGGAGCGGGTTTACCCGCGAAGAGGCCGGTGCCGGCTAGAACAGGACTTTCGCCACGTCGGCAAAGCGCTTGGCAAAGTGCACCGTCAGCCCTTCACGCAGGTAGTCCGGTAGTTCCTCGAAGTCCCCCCGGTTAGGCTCCGGCAAGATCAGCTCGAAGATCTTCTGCCGCCTCGCCGCAATCACCTTCTCGCGCACGCCACCAATTGGCAGCACCTGGCCGGTGAGGGTCAGTTCACCGGTCATGGCCACGCCTTTCTTTGGCGCCTGGTCGCGGGCCAGCGACAGCAGGGCGCTGGCCATGGTGATGCCGGCACTGGGGCCGTCCTTGGGCGTGGCCCCTTCAGGCACGTGCAGGTGGATGAACGCTTCATTGAAGAAGCCTGGGTCACCGCCAAACTGCTTGAGGTTCGAGCTGACATAGCTATAGGCGATTTCGGCCGATTCCTTCATCACGTCACCCAGTTTGCCGGTCAGCTTGAAGCCGCGGTTGAGGGTATGGATGCGGGTCGCTTCGATCGGCAGGGTAGCGCCGCCCATGCTGGTCCAGGCCAGACCGGTGATCACACCCTTGCCGGCCAGCACTTGCTCGCTGCGGAACACCGGCATGCCGAGCGCGGCCTCGAGGTCCTTGGTGCCAATCTTCAGTTTGGCATCTGGGTCTTCCAGCAGCTTGACCACCGCCTTGCGCACCAGTTTGCCAAGTTGCTTCTCCAACTGGCGCACGCCGGCCTCACGGGCATAGCCTTCGATCACCGTGCGCAAGGCACTGTCGCTGATGCTGAGGCTGGTCTTGGCTACGCCGGCTTTTTCCAGCTGCTTGGGCCACAGGTGGCGCTTGGCGATGGCCAGCTTTTCTTCAGTGATGTAGCCAGACAGGCGGATCACTTCCATGCGGTCGAGCAACGGCCCGGGGATGGAGTCGAGGGTGTTGGCGGTGCACACGAACAGCACCTTGGACAAGTCCAGGCGCAGGTCGAGGTAGTGGTCGAGGAAATCGACGTTCTGTTCCGGGTCGAGGGTTTCCAGCAGCGCCGAAGCCGGGTCGCCCTGGTAGCTCTGGCCCATCTTGTCGATCTCGTCGAGCATGATCACCGGGTTCATCACTTCGACGTCTTTCAGGGCCTGCACCAGTTTGCCGGGCTGGGCGCCGATGTAGGTGCGGCGGTGGCCCTTGATTTCGGCTTCGTCACGCATGCCGCCAACGCTGAAGCGGTAGAACGGCCGGCCGAGCGATTCGGCAATGGACTTGCCAATACTGGTCTTGCCCACCCCGGGCGGGCCCACCAGCAACACGATCGAGCCGCTGATCTCGCCTTTCCAGGCGCCCACGGCGAGGAATTCGAGGATGCGCTCCTTGATGTCGTCCAGGCCGGCATGGTGCTGGTCGAGGACCTTGCGCGCATGCTTGAGGTCGAGCTTGTCCTTGCCGTACACCCCCCATGGCAGGGCGCTGGCCCAGTCGAGATAATTGCGGGTGACGGCGTACTCGGGCGAGCCGGTTTCGAGGATGGCCAGCTTGCCCATCTCTTCATCGATGCGCTTGCGCGCCTGGGGCGGCAGGGTCTTGCCTTCCAGGCGTTGTTCGAACTGCTCCAGGTCGGCGCTGCGGTCGTCCTTGGTCAGGCCCAGCTCCTGCTGGATGACCTTGAGTTGTTCCTTGAGAAAGAACTCGCGCTGGTGCTCGCCGATCTGCCGGTTGACCTCGGCCGAGATCTCGTTCTGCAGGCGCGCGACTTCTACCTCCTTGCGCAGCATCGGCAAGACCTTTTCCATGCGCTTGAGCATGGGCACGCAGTCGAGCACTTCCTGCAGCTGGCTGCCGGTGGCAGAGGTCAGGGCGGCGGCGAAATCGGTGAGTGGCGACGGGTCGTTGGGGCTGAAGCGGTTGAGGTAGTTCTTCAGCTCTTCGCTGTACAGCGGGTTGAGCGGCAGCAGTTCCTTGATCGCGTTGATCAGGGCCATGCCGTAGGCCTTGACCTCGTCCGTCGGCTCGGCGGGCTGGCGCGGGTATTCGACTTCGACCAGGTAGGGCGGGCGGTGGTGCTTGAGCCAGGTGCGGATGCGTACCCGGGTCAGGCCCTGGGCGACGAACTGCAGTTTGCCGTTTTCGCGGCTGGCGTGGTGCACCTTGACCAGCGTGCCGTACTGCGGCAGTGCCGAGGTGTCGAAGTGGCGGTGGTCGTCTGGCGGGGTGTCCATGAAGAACAGTGCCAGGCAGTGGTCCGGTGACTTGGCCACCAGGTCGAGGGTTTCGGCCCAGGGTTCTTCGTTGACGATGACCGGCAGCACCTGCGCCGGGAAGAACGGGCGGTTGTGGATCGGGATCACGTAGACCTTGTCCGGTAGCTGCTGGCCGGGCAGGGCGAGGGCGTGGCTGGTTTCAGCCTGGGTGGTGGTGTGTTCGACTTCGCTGTGTTCGTCGGGGAGTTCCGGGAAATCCTGCTGGTCGCTCATGGGGCACCTGCGTGAATGACTATGGTGCTTAGATGGGGCGGAGGGGGATGGGTTTCAAGCTTCAAGCTTCAAGCTTCAAGGTGCAAGAAAAAAGCGGGACCGCATTGGCCCCGCTTTTACTTGCAGCTTGTAGCTTATGACTTGCAGCTTATTCAGCGAGTTTGTAAGCGATGATGTAGTCGCCCATTCTGGTACCCAGCGAGCCATGCCCGCCGGCAGTCACCAGCACGTACTGCTTGCCATCCTTGCCGGTATAGCTCATCGGCGTGGCTTGGCCACCCGCTGGCAGGCGGGCTTTCCACAGTTCCTTGCCATTGTTCACGTCATAGGCGCGCAGGAACTGGTCCAGGGTGCCGCTGAGGAAGCCGACGCCACCTGCAGTCACGATCGAACCGCCCATGCTTGGTACGCCAACCGGCAGGCCGATCGGCACCGGGGTGCTGTCGCGGGTGGTGCCGTTCTTGTGCTTCCACACCACTTTGTTGGTGAACAGGTCGATGGCGGCGACATAGCCCCAGGCCGGTGCCTGGCACGGTACGCCCAGTGGCGACATGAACGGGTGCATGGTCACCGCATAGGGCGCGCCAGTGTTCGGCTGCACGCCGCTGGTCTCGCTTTCGCGCTTGCTGCCTTCGGCCACTTGCTCACGCGGCACCATCTTCGACACGAAGGCCATGTAGTTGGGCGAGGTGAACAGCAGCTGGCGCACCGGGTCGACCGATACGCTGCCCCAGTTGAACACGCCCACGTTGCCTGGGTAGACCAGCGAACCTTGCTCGGACGGCGGGGTGTACTGGCCTTCGTAACGCAGCTCGCGGAACTGGATGCGGCACAGCATCTGGTCGAACGGCGTGGCGCCCCACATGGCCTGTTCGGTCAGCTCTGGGCCAAGCAGGTTGAGGTCGGAGCGGGCCTGGGTCGGCGAGGTGTGGTCACCCTTCACCGCACCTTGCGGGGTGGGGATCTCGCGAATCGGTACGATCGGCGTGCCGTCGCGGCGGTCGAGCACGTACAGGCTGCCTTGCTTGGTCGGCACGATGATCGCTGGTTTCACGCCATCGTTGGTCTTCAGGTGCACCAGGGTCGGCTGGCTGCCGACGTCCATGTCCCACAGGTCGTGGTGGGTGAACTGGTAGTTCCAGCGGGCCTTGCCGGTGGCAAGATCCAGGGCGACCACGCCAGCGCTGTACTTCTCGGCGCCTGGGGTACGGTTGGCGCCCCACTGGTCTGGCGTCTGGTTGCCGAGCGGCAGATAGATCATGCCGAGGTCTTCGTCGACGCTGGCGATCGACCACATGTTGGCCGAGTTGCGGCTGTACATCTTGCCGGCGGCCAACGGCTTGGTGTCGTCCGGGTTGTTGCTGTCCCAGTTCCACACCAGGTGGCCGTCGTGCACGTCGTAGGCGCGGATCACGCCGGATGGCTCGTTGGTCGACTCGTTGTCGGTGACGTGGCCACCGATAATCACCAGGTCACGGGTGACCGCGGCAGGCGAGGTGGAGTAGTAGCCACCTGCGGTGAACGGGCCGATGCCGGTGGTGAGGTCGATCACGCCTTGGTTGGCGAAGCCTTCGCAGACCTTGCCGTTGTCGGCGTTGATGGCAATCAGGCGGGCGTCTGCGGTAGGCAGGTAGAGGCGGCGTGGGCAGGCCTGGGCCACGGCCTGGCCGGCGTCGGTAATTTTTGGCGCAGGGCTGCCGTCGCGGCTGACGTAGCGGTTTTCGTCATAGTACGAAACGCCACGGCAAGTCATGTGGGCAAAGCCTTTGAAGGTGCCGGTCGGGCTCTTGACCTGCGGGTCGTAGCGCCAGATTTCCGCGCCGGTGTCCGGGTCCAGGGCCAACACGCGGCTGTGCGCGGTGCAGGCATAGAGCATGCCGTTGACCTTCAGCGGGGTGTTCTGGTTGGTCAGCTCCACCGGGTCGTTTTCAGTTGGCAGGTCACCGGTACGAATGCGCCAGGCCTCTTCCAGGCGGTAGGCGTTCTGCGGGGTGATCTGGCGCAGTGGCGAATAGCGATCGCCATGTTCGGTGCGGCCGTAGGCCTGCCATTCGCCGTCGGGCATGGCCGGGGCGGCGCTGGCCATTTCGCTGCTTTCGCGGCCCAGTTCGCCGAACACTTCGCCGGGGTGGGTGAACTGGCTGGCCAGGGCGCAAGCGCCCGAAGCGACCACTGCAACGCCCAGCAGTGCGGTGTTGGCTCTGTTGGCCGGGCCGATCAGCGGGCGACGTGCCCAGGGCAGCAGCAACACCACGCCGATGGCGAACCAGAGGGCCAGGCGCGGCACCAGCTGCCACCAGTCCAGGCCCACTTCGAGCAGGGCCCAGACGGTGCTGCCCAACAGCACCAGGCCATACAGGCCCAAGGCGATGCGGCGCTGGGCCAGCAGCAGGATGCCCGACAGGGCAAAGCCGATACCGGCAATCAGGTAATACAGCGATCCGCCCACCTGGCTCAGCTTGATGCCTCCGGCCAGCAGGGCCAGGCCCATCAGTAACAGCAGCGCGCCGATCAGGCGCGGTAGCCAGCGGCTTCCATTGTTGGCACCTTCAGTGCTCATCGTAGGTTCTCCGTCAGGTCAAAAAAGGAAGGTTAGAAACTGCTCTGGATCTTCAGGCCGCCAATCAGGGCGCCATCGACCTGCGACACCCCGCCCGGGTGGCGGATGTACTGCAGGTTGGGGCGTACCGTGAGCCAGTCAGCCAAATGGATGCCGTAGTACAGCTCGGCGCTGTACTCGGTGTCCTGCACCGGCAGGAAACCTGGGTTGTCGTAGTCGTCGAGGCCGGCGGCCTGGTTGGCCAGGCGGGCGTTCTTGCGGTAGGCAGGGTTGACGTGCACCCGGGCCAGGGCGAAACCGATGTCGTCCTTGGCGCGAGCGTCGAAGGGCCCTTTGTATACCAGTCCTGCCTGCACATAGTTGTCGATGGCATTGGTCTTCTTGTCGTGCACCGTGGCGTTGGCGAACAGGCTCAGGCCACGCGACTGGTCGGACGCCAGCGAGGTCACCTGCTGCTGGGCGCCGAGCCACAAACCGTGCTTGCTCGAACTGCTGCGGTAGGCGGCGCCACTGATGGCTGCCGGCTGGCCGTTGCTGTCCTTGAGAACATCCTGTGCCTTGGCATTACTGTAGTAGTAGCCGGCGCGATATTCCCCTTTCATGCCATTGAGCCGTGGGCTCCATACCAGTTCGACTGGCATCACCGCGCCTTGGGTGCCGCTGCCGCTGAGCTTCAAGCCATTGCCCGATTCCAGGTTGGAAGGGTTCTGCTCGAACACGCCGACCTGGGCGTACAGCTCGGGGGTGAGGTTGTAGCGCACGCGCAGGGCCCACTGGCTGACCGGCCAGTTGTACCAGATGCCACCCACCCAGTTGCCCACCTGCGAGCCGCAGAACGCCAGGTTCTGGAAATCGCAGGGGAAGCTGTTGAAGTCCTCGCCTTCGCCGAAGCGGCCGAATTTCACGTCCAGCGCACCATCGAAGTACTTCTGCTTGATCCACATCTGCGTCAGCCGCCAGGTTTCGCCACGGCCCCAGACTTCCTGGGCCGAGGTGAAGCCGCCGACGCGTGGGTCGTTGATGCGGTCGTTGCTGATGTTGTCGCCGTGGCGCTCGGTGATGGTCAGTTGGAGTTCGGTGTCGTGCCAGCCGAGGATCTTTTCCAGGTCCAGGTGGCTGCCAAAGGTGAACTGGTCGCTGTAACGCGCGGTGCGGTCGTGGTTGTAGCCACCGTGCAGGTTGCTGCCCATCTCGCCGGTGTAGCCGAGGGTGAAGTCGTAGCCTTTTTCCAGTAATTGGCTGCGGGTGCCGCCCCAGTCGCCGAGCATCCACGGGGAGTCGCTGGCGAACATTTCGCTAGCGACGGCGGGAGATGCCAGGGTGCTGAGGGCCAGGCCGATGTAACAGGTTTTGGGCAGTTGGAGCATGAGATAGCGCTATCTTTTGATTATTGAAAAAACGGCAAGCGCATCAAAGGGCGAGCCCTTCAATGGATATGGCGACAAGATGGTTTCGATGAAGCGTTTCAGCTTGCGGCAGGGAGGATATAGGGGAAGTTGTAAGAAAAAAAGACAAAATGTCGCAGTTGATTGTTGCTGATCTGGCAATAGTCGATGGCGGGTGATACGGGCTCGGAATCTGTGGGAGCGGGTTTACCCGCGAATGCGTCGGTGGCTCCACCATCGCATTCGCGGGTAAACCCGCTCCTACAGGGATCTTGACTGCTTCCAGGTACTGAATAAAACAGTTGATCCCAAAGGGGGCATTCAGATCAGAAGGTGGTACGCAGGCCCACCTCCACACTACGCCCCGGCGCCGGCGCAATGTCGCGCAGGATCGAGCTGGCGTAACGCACGGTCTGGTCGGTCAGGTTCTCGCCGCGCACAAACGCCAGCCACTGGCTCTGGCCAATGTCGAAGCGATAGCCAACGCTAGCCCCAAGCGTGGTGTAGCCATCGGTGCTGGTTTCGTTGGCCGGCTTGCGGTGCTGCGACGCAGCGTGCTGCACGTCCACCCGCGCCTGCCAGCGGTCCAGCTCCCAGACCAGGCCGCTGTTCAGGCGCAGCGGGGCGATACGTGGCAATGGCTCGCCGCTGTCGAGGTTCTTCGCCCGGGTGTAGTCACCGGACAGTTCCAGCGCGAAGCTGCCGTAACGGTTTTCGGCCAGCTGCCAGCGGTCCTGGGCCTCGATGCCGTAGAAGCGTGCCCGTACGCCCTGGTACTGGTATTCCGGGAAGCCGTCGTCATGATCGTGGTCGTGGTCATCCTCGTCATGGTCGTGGTCATGCCCGCCCTCGCGGGTGTTGCCGGTGCCGATCAGACCGATGTAGTTGCGGAAGTGGCTGTAGAACACCCCGACACTGCCCTTGTGGGTGCCGTTGTCGAAGCGCAGCGCCAGGTCGGTGGAAATGGCTTTTTCCTTGTTCAGGCTGGCATCGCCCACTTCAAAGGCACCCGTGGCCACATGGGCGCCATTGGCATACAGCTCGTAGAATGTCGGGGCGCGCTCGGTATAGCCGAGGTTGGCGGCCAGCGACCAGATCGGGTCGAACTGGTACACCGCCCCCGAAGACAGGCTGAAGGCATTGAAGCTGCTGGCGCTGTCGGCGTCGACAAAGTTCGCGTTGCCTTTGGCATCCGGATCGACCCGGGTGTGCTCCATGCGCGCGCCCAGGCTCAGGTTCAGGCGCTCGGTGGCCTGCCACTGCTCCAGCATGAACAGCGCCAGGCTATCGGTATCGGTGTGTGGGACGAACGCTTCCTCGCCCAGGGCGGAAAATTCGCTGCGGCTGACCTGGGCGCCGATCACTCCTTCCAGCGGCCCGAGCGGTTGGTGCCGGGCTTCGATGCGCGCTTCGTAGCCTTTGTTCTTGAAGGTGGTGTGGACTTCGCCTTCTTCGATCTCGCTGTGCTCGTAGTCGGTGTAGCCCGCATCGACCTTGATCGAGCTGAACGGGCCGTCCAGGTCACGCAGCTCGGAGGCGAAGGCGTAGTGGTCCTGCTTCATGTCCAGGCGCACACCGGATTCGGCCACCGAGCCGTAGTTGCTGTCGTAGCGGCTGTACGACAGGCCGGCGTAACCGTGATCCCAGTGGTAGGCACCACCGATGGCGCCGCCGTCCTGGCGGCCATCGCTGTTTTCCAGGCGGTGCTTGCTGCCGGGGTCGTCGACATCGCGCACCTTGGCACTGCGCGCGTAGCCAGGGATGCGCAGGTCGTTGAACTGGCGGCTGTTGGCATCCAGGTGCAGCGCGAAGGCGCCGTTGCCGGCCTCCAGCTTGCCGGCGCTGCTGCGGGTGGTGTCGGCGCCGCCGTAACGCAGTTCGCCGGCACCGTGGATGCCCTCGATCGGCGCGTCCGGAATGCGGTTGTCGAACGTATTGACCACGCCGCCGATGGCGTTGCCGCCGTAGAGCAGGGCGGCCGGGCCACGGACGATCTCGACGCGGTCGACGGTCACCGGGTCCAGTGGCACGGCGTGGTCATAGGACAGCGACGAGGCATCCAGGGCGCCTACCCCGTTGCGCAGGATGCGAATGCGGTCGCCATCCAGGCCGCGGATTACCGGGCGGCTGGCGCCTGGGCCAAACCAGGTCGAGGCGATACCGGGCTGTTTGTTCAGGGTTTCACCCAGGCTGCCGTGCTGCTGTTGCAGCAGGTTGTCGCCTTCGAGCACGGTGCTGGGCGCGGCCAGCTGGCGGTTGCCCAATGGGTTGGCGGTGATGACCTGGGGTTCGAGTTCCACGGCCTGGCTGGGTGATGCGGCCAGCCAGAGCGCGACGGCGAGGGGGGAGAGGCGAAGCGGTGAGTACAGCATGGGAAGGGGGCGTTCCTTGGCAGATGCTTTTTTAGTGTTACAACATAACATAACTATTTCAGCACAGAGGTTTTGCCCGTGGCCAGCAATTTTTCTGTCTACTTGCCTGATCCCACCCGCCACTACACTCGTGTAAGGTGCGCATCTTTCCTACGGAGCACAGCATGAGCACGGCCCAACACAACGCGCTGCACGGCAAGACCCTTGAACAGATCCTCACCGAGCTGGTGGCGCATTACCAATGGCAGGGGCTGGCCGAGCGCATCGACGTGCGCTGCTTCAAAAGCAACCCGACCATCAAGTCGAGCCTGACCTTCCTGCGCAAAACACCTTGGGCCCGGGAAAAGGTCGAGCAGCTGTACGTGAAGCTGCAGCGCCAGGCCTGATATGCCGCGCCGCCCCTGGCTGACCGGCATGGCTGTGCTGGGCTGGTTCGGCCTTACCGTGCAGGTGTACCTGGTGCTGCTGGCGCGCTGGCAGGAACAGGCCAGCCTGATTGGCGGCCTGATCAATGTGTTCGGCTATTTCACTGTGTTGACCAATACCCTGGTGGCAACGGTGCTCAGTTATGCGGCTTTCGGCCGGGAAGGCCGTGGCAAACGCTTTTTCCTGTCGCCTGCGGTGAGTGCTGCAGTGGCCGCCAGCATCGTGCTGGTGGCACTGGCCTACAGCGTATTGCTGCGCCACTTGTGGCAACCGCAGGGCTGGCAATGGCTGGCGGATGAACTGCTGCACGACGTGATGCCGGTGCTTTATGCCTTGTACTGGTGGTGCGAGGTGCCCAAAGGCAGGCTGCGGCTATGGCACCTGGCGGCATGGGCGGTGTACCCGACGGTGTACTTTGCCTATGCGCTGTGGCGGGGGAGCGAGATTGGCGTGTATGCCTACCCGTTCATCGATGTGGCGAGCCTGGGGTATGGGCAGGTGATGCTCAATGCCCTGGGGGTGCTGGCGGGGTTCTGGGGGATTGGGCTGGTGTTGCTGGGGCTGGATCGGTGGCGTGGGGTGCAAAAGCTTGCTTAGCCTGTTCCGGCCTCTTCGCGGGTGAACCCGCTCCTACAATGGATGGCGTTACCCAATCATGGATGGCGTTACCCAATCGTTGTAGGAGCGGGTTCACCCGCGAAGAGGCCGGCACAGGCGATAACAATCACTCGTCGTCCGCAGTCCCGTCAGCCCGCCAGTAGGCCGCAGCCTTCAGCGCATCCTCAGGCACCCCTTTCTCCAGCAACAGTGCCTTGGCCTGGCGGGTCAGGGTTTTTTCCAGCGCCACCCAGCCGTACAACCGGCCTTGCGGCAAACTCAGGTTCTGCACCAGTGCCAGCAAGTCTTCCTGCTGGCGACGTACCCAGATCACTTCCACCTGTGCCTTGCTCGGCAGCGGCTGACGCTCTTGCTCGTCTTCGATCTGGATCACCGCCAGCACCTGGCGCCCGGCAGGCAATTCTTCCAACCGTCGGCCAATCGCGGGGATGGCGGTTTCGTCACCGATCAGCAGGTAACTGTCGAAAATATCCGGCACCACCATCGACGCTCGCGGCCCGGCGATATTCAGGGTTTGCCCTGGCGCAGCCTGGGCGGCCCAAGTGGAGGCAGGGCCATCGCCGTGCAGCACGAAGTCGATGTCCAGCTCGTTGGCCACCAGGTCGATGCGCCGTGGCGTGTATTCGCGCATGGTCGGCCGTGCACCACCGTCCTTGCCCAGTTTACCGGCCTCGATGGCCTGTTGCTGCTCCGGCGTTTCGGCGAACAGCAGCTTGATATGGTCGTCGCTGCCCACGCTGGTGAAGCCTTGCAGCTCGGCACCGCCCAGGGTGATGCGGCGCATGCGCGGGGTCAGCTCGGTGACCCGCAGCACCTGCAGGCGGCGTTGATGGATCTCGTGGTTGACGCGGTGAATGGTGTTACTCATGGGGAGCCTCCCTGACAAGTTCGGCCGGCCCAGAGGCGATGGCCTTGGCCGTGTGGTTGAGCAGCTCACGGACCCGTTCGATTTCTTCCGGTGTCCAGCGGCCGCTGTGCATGTGCAGTGCGTGGCGCAGGTTGCCCACTGCCTCATGAATTTCTGGTGGGCGGTCATGGCCGCGCAGGGCACGTTTGCTGACCTCGATGCGCATGCGCACACCGTCCAGGGCAACCGCCTGTTCGGCCAGGGCAGTACGGCCGGCATCGGTAATGGCATAGAGGCGTTTGCTGCCCTGCACCTGGCCGCTGATCAGTTCGGCCTCCTCAAGGAAGTTCAGCGTGGGGTAGATCACCCCAGGGCTGGGGCTGTAGCTGCCATCGAACAGGTTTTCGATCTTGCGGATCAGGTCGTAGCCGTGGCCGGGTTGCTCGGCGAGCAGGTCCAGCATCAGCAGCTTGAGGTCACCGGGGGCGAAAACGCGTGGGCCGCGCTCGCCACGGCCGGGGCGCCGCTCGAAGGGGTCATGGGGGGTGTGTTCGCGCATGGGGATAGGGCTCCGTCGTTTGCGATATATCGTAAGATATTACTCAAGATATATCTAAAGACAAGCCCTTAATTGCAGATGATTATCATCTAGTTGATCGATGCATCCCCTTGCGACGTGGTGGAGTGCACCGCCACCTGCGGCGGTTTGCATTCGTTCGGGTTGCCTGGCTGCAGGTACGGCATGAGAATCGGTGCCATGCCCTTGAGCACCTGCACGGGTAGCGCCGAGGTAAATTTGAACGCTTCCGCCGAGCGCCCTGGCACGAATGCGGTCAAGGTGCCGAAGTGGTTGTCGCCCAGGAAGAACACGAAGGTGGCGGTACGGTTCAGCGAGCGTGAGCCAATCAGCCGGCCGCCAGCGCCAAAGCTTTCGATACGGTTGTCACCGGTACCGGTCTTGCCGCCCATCACCAGTGGCGTACCGTCCTGCAGCTTGAAGCTGCCGGAAATACGCCGCGCGGTGCCCGCATCCACCACCTGCGACATGGCGCCTTTGAGGGCCCGCGCCACTTCGACCGGTAAAATTCGCACGCCTCGGTCCGGGTCGCTGACCAGCTTGGTCTCGTAAGGCGTATTGGCCGCGAAGTGCAGGGTGTCGATGCGCAAGGTCGGCAGGCGCACGCCGTCGTTCTGGATGATGCCGACCAGTTCGGAGAGGGCGGCGGGGCGGTCGCCCGAGCTGCCGATGGCGGTGGCCAGCGACGGCACCAGGTGGTCGAATGGATAGCCTACGCGCTTCCAGCGCTGGTGAATGTCGAGGAAGGCTTCGATCTCGACCATGGTGCGGATGCGGCTGTCACGGGCGCCCTGATGGCGGCTCTTGAACAGCCAGCCGTACACCTCCTGGCGCTCGAAGCGGCTGGCGTTGACCATCTCGGTCAGGGTCGAACTCGGGTTCTTCAGCAGGTAGCCAAGCAGCCACAGGTCCAGTGGGTGGACCTTGGCGATGTAACCCTGGTCGGGCAGGTCGTACTTGCCCGGGCCATAGGCGTCGTACATCTCCGACAAGCGGCCATCGGTCAGCTTGCCGAGGACGATCTTGTCACCCTTGAGATGGGCACGGACAAAGGCGTTGAACGTTTCCTGGCCGGCCTCGGGGAACAGGTAGCGGTGCACCGCCGCCAGCCGTTGCGGGGTCACGCGCATGCTGTCGAGGAAGGTGTCCAGGCGCTGCTGCGAGGTCTTGCGCTGGTATTTCTTCCAGAAGCGCATCAGGTAGTTGGTGCCTTCCTTGTCGGCGAAACGGGCCAGGTATTCCTGGCGGCGCGGGTCGGAGTCGTCCTTGAGCAGCGGCACCCGGTTGAAGGGCTGCTGGTAGGTCACGTAGCGCACCAGGTCGCGCATCAGGCGGATGAACGGCAGGTTGATCGACTCGCGCAACGCGTCCTTGAGGGTTGGGTTGCGGTTGTTGTCCTCCTTGCGGAAGTTGTTGAACACATGCATGCCGCCGCCGGTGAAGAAGGCTTCGCCGGTGTTGGCGGAATACTTGCGCTCCAGCGCGGCGTCGAGCATGGCGTCCAGGCTCTGGTTCTTGCTGTTTTGCGCCAGCCATTCCAGCGACCACTGGGTGATGCGGTCCAGCTCGGCCACTTCCACTTTCTTCAGCTCGGCGGCGGGCTTGCCGGCGTACTTGTCATGCAGCTCGGCGATGATTTCCAGATAGGTGGTGAGCACCCGCAGCTTGGCGGTGGAGCCCAACTCCAGCTTGCTGCCTTCGTTGATATCGAAGGGTTGGTCGGTGCTGTCGGTCTGCACCCGCACCCGCGAGCCATCGGCGGTACGTTCGAACAAGGTGAAGCTGTAGCTCACCTGGTCGGTGGTCTTGGAAGTCAGCAGGCGCTCGCCGATCAGGCCCATCTGCGCTGCGAACTCTGGGTCGGCAAGGTTCTTCAGGTACTGGCTGACCTGCAGCTGCAGGTCGGCCTGCAAGGTACTGGTGGCCGATACGTCAAGGCGATCGAGGTCGTACAGCGGGCGGTTGAGCATGGCCGCCAGGCGGTTGCGCGCCAGGCTGATGCCCTTGTTGGTGACGATCGGCACGATGGTCGGTTGCGCCACCCAGTCACGGTATACCGCCTTGCTGGCCAGTGCGGCATCGGCCAGAGGCTGCTCGATCACCTGGTTGGCGGCGAGCACACGGATGTGCGAGTCGGTGAGCTCAGCCAACTCGACCCTACCCTTGGACAGGTAGTGAGAGGGCCGGCGCTGGGCAATCATCAACGACAGCACCTGGCGCAGGGCCAGGCCACGCGCGGCCATGCTCTCGGGGTCACTGGCGGTCGAGGTCAGGGCCTGGTTGACCTGGTCGAAATCGGCGCCGTACCACACCCGCAGGCCTTCGGCCATGCCATGCACTTCGCCATGCCCAGGCACTGCCGACAGAGGCACGCTGTTAAGGTAGTCACGCACGATACGCTGACGCGCCTCGGTGGTGTCGGGGCCGCCCTGGTAGGCGCGAACGCTGGCAGAAATCATCTGGCGGATTTTTTCGGCCCCCGATACGGTCAGGCCGTCTGGCGAGTGGCGGTATTTTTCCAGCTGCGTGGCCAGGGTACTGCCGCCAGCGGACTGGCCGGGCAGGGCCAGGTACTTGGCCACCTGGCTGTAGGCGGCCTTGGCAAAGCGTGGCCAGTCCACTGCCGGGTTGTTGCGCGGGTCCTTGGTATCCAGCAGGTCGCGGTTCTCGATGAACAGCAGGCTGTTGACCATCACCGGCGGGATCGCGGCAAAGTCCGGGTACAGGTGCTGCGGGTAGTTGTATTGGTACAGCGTGTCGCCGCGGCAGTCGGTGATCGACAAACCGGCCTGGATTTTCTCGATATAGGGGGCGAACAGCCCATGATCGACGTAGTTCATCAACGCGGGTGAGAACTTCACCTGCTCACTGATCAAGTAGTCGCGCTTGAGCAGGCGCGGCAGGAATTCGCCCAGGGCGCTATAGCCCAGGCGTTTGTCGAACGGCCCTTCACCGGGGTAGGCAATGGCTTCGCTGGGGCCGGGTTGCAGCGAGTAGGTCAGCGTACCGGCCAGTTTGCTGAATTCACGCGATTGCAGTTCGGAGGTACGGAATTCGTCATACGCGGCGAAGCCGATGGCCACCAGTGCCACCAGCAGGATGAGGAGGATCAGCCGCCACCACAGCCGACGCTGACGAGGTGACTCGGGTTGTGGCGTCTCGGCCGGAGGTATCTCGGATGCTTCCGTTCTGGTTGGTTCCGATTGCCACAGTGCGCCCATAGTCTTCTATCCGGCCAAGTGTATTCGTCTTGCTTGTCTGAAGCTTAGACGTTGAGCGGGTTAGGTGAAAAATTTGTAGGAGATGGGGAAAGGTGGCGTAGGGCTATGCGGCTTTGGTGTCGGTTTCTTCATACGGCAATGTTGCTATGGTGCCTGGGCGAGATTTAGGGCCGCTGCGCGCCCCCAGATTTCTCGCCAAATTTCTGCACATATACAGTGAAAACTCCTACAACGGTCTTCCTATACTGCTCGCCCCCTTCGCCCTGCCGGGCGCTCTATCCCGGCATACGGGTCGGCCCACAAGGCCAGCCTGGCAAGCCAACGCCACGCCTATCGGCATGGCCGGTGCTGCACGAAGGTCAAATCCAATAACAAAATGAGGTTGTATTGCTATGCCAGTCGGCAACCATCCTGCCCACGGCCAGGCCACTGAAGGCGGCCCGCTCAAGCGTGAACTGGGCGAACGGCACATCCGTCTGATGGCGCTGGGCGCCTGTATCGGTGTCGGTCTCTTCCTGGGTTCGGCCAAGGCCATCGAAATGGCCGGCCCAGCCATCATGCTGTCCTACATCATCGGCGGCCTGGCCATCCTGGTGATCATGCGCGCCCTGGGCGAAATGGCCGTGCATAACCCTGTCGCCGGCTCCTTCAGCCGCTATGCCCAAGACTACCTCGGCCCGCTGGCGGGCTTCCTCACTGGCTGGAACTACTGGTTCCTGTGGCTGGTGACTTGCGTCGCCGAAATTACCGCCGTGGCCATCTACATGGGCATCTGGTTCCCTGATGTTCCCCGCTGGATCTGGGCCCTGGCGGCACTGGGCAGCATGGGCGCAGTCAACCTGGTGGCGGTGAAGGCGTTCGGTGAATTCGAATTCTGGTTCGCCCTGATCAAGATTGTCACCATCATCGCCATGGTCTTCGGCGGCATTGGCGTCATCGCATTTGGCTTCGGCAATGACGGCGTGGCATTGGGTATCTCCAACCTGTGGAGCAATGGCGGCTTCATGCCCAATGGCGTGACTGGCGTGCTGATGTCGCTGCAGATGGTGATGTTCGCCTACCTGGGCGTGGAGATGATCGGCCTGACCGCCGGTGAAGCACGCAATCCGCAAAAGACCATTCCACAAGCCATCGGCTCGGTGTTCTGGCGCATCCTGCTGTTCTACGTCGGTGCGCTGTTCGTGATCCTGTCGATCTACCCGTGGAACGAAATCGGCAGCCAGGGCAGCCCGTTCGTCATGACCTTCGAGCGCCTTGGCATCAAGACCGCCGCAGGCATCATCAACTTCGTGGTCATCACTGCGGCACTGTCGTCGTGCAACGGCGGCATCTTCAGCACCGGGCGCATGCTCTACAGTTTGGCGCAGAACGGCCAGGCCCCGGCGGCCTTTGCCCGCACTTCGAAGAACGGCGTACCGCGCAATGCGCTGCTGCTGTCGATCGGCGCGCTGCTGCTGGGCGTGCTGGCCAACTACCTGGTGCCTGAGAAGGTCTTCGTCTGGGTGACTTCGATCGCCACTTTCGGCGCGATCTGGACCTGGGTGATGATCCTGCTGGCGCAGCTGAAGTTCCGTGCCGGCCTTAGCACTGCTGAACGCAGCACACTGAAGTACCGCATGTGGCTGTGGCCGCTGAGCTCGTACCTGGCCTTGGCCTTCCTGGTGCTGGTGGTCGGCCTGATGGCGTACTTCGAGGATACGCGTGTGGCGTTGTACATTGGCCCGGCGTTCCTGGTGCTGTTGACGGTGTTGTATTACGCGTTCCGGTTGGCGCCGAAAGAAGTGCAAGGTGTGGCCAATACTGCTTCCTGACTTTAGATTGCCGGGGCCGCTTTGCGGCCCATCGCGACGCAAGGCCGCTCCTACAGGGGGCCGCGACAGCTGCAAGGGTCGCGATCTCCTGTAGGAGCGGCCTTGTGTCGCGATAGGGCTGCAAAGCAGCCCCAGGGGCCTGTCAGGCCGCCACCTCACTGTGCGGCTCAAAGCTGTCCGCCCGCGCCAGTTGCCACATGCGCGAATAGAACTGGCCATTCACCTCGCCGGTCAGCAACTCACCCGGCTTCAAGAACACATGCATCTGCGAGAACAGCTTGATCTCGGTGGCCGACACGCGCCGTACCAGGTGCTTGGCTTCCAGCTGCGCCGGGTGTTCCAGGCCTGCTGCGGCAAGCATTTCGGCCAGGGCACGCAAGGTGTTGTGGTGGAAGTTCATCACCCGCTGGGCTTTGTCCGGCACCACCAGGGCGCGCTGGCGCAGCGGGTCTTGCGTGGCCACGCCGGTCGGGCACTTGTTGGTGTGGCAGCTTTGCGACTGGATGCAGCCGATGGCAAACATGAAGCCGCGCGCCGAGTTGGCCCAGTCGGCACCAATGGCCAGCACGCTGGCGATGTCGAAGGCGCTGACGATCTTGCCGCTGGCGCCCAGCTTGATCTTGTCGCGCAGGTTCAGGCCGACCAGGGTGTTGTGCACGAACAGCAGGCCTTCGCGCAGCGGCACGCCGATATGGTCGGTGAACTCCACTGGCGCCGCACCGGTGCCGCCTTCCTTGCCGTCTACGACGATGAAGTCGGGGAGGATGCCGGTTTCCAGCATGGCCTTGGCGATGCCCATGAACTCCCACGGGTGGCCCAGGCAGAACTTGAAGCCCACCGGTTTGCCACCCGACAGCTCACGCAGCTGGGCGATGAACTGCATCATTTCGATAGGGGTAGAGAAAGCGCTGTGGCGCGATGGCGAGATGCAGTCTTCGCCCATCAGCACGCCACGGGTTTCGGCAATTTCCTGGGTGACCTTGTGCTTGGGCAGGATGCCGCCATGGCCGGGTTTGGCGCCTTGGCTCATCTTGATCTCGATCATCCGCACCTGCGGGCTGCGCGCCTGGGCGGCGAAGCGTTCGGGGTCGAAGCGCCCGTCCGGCGTGCGGCAGCCGAAGTAGCCGCTGCCCAATTCCCAAACCAGGTCGCCTCCATGCTCGCGGTGATAGGGGCTGATGCTGCCTTCGCCGGTGTCATGGTGGAAATTGCCCAGCTTGGCGCCCTGGTTGAGGGCGCGGATGGCATTGGCACTGAGCGAACCAAAGCTCATCGCCGATATGTTGAAGATCGATGCGGAGTACGGCTGGCTGCACTGCGGCCCGCCGACGATGATCCGGAAGCTGGACGGGTCAGCCAGCGGTGCCGGGCGCATGGAGTGGCCGATGAACTCGAAGCCGGACTCGTACACGTCGATCAGGGTGCCAAAGGGTTTGTCCGAGGCTTCGTTCTTGGCCCTGGCGTACACCAGCGAGCGCTGGGCGCGGGAGAACGGCAGGGCGTCGCTGTCGGC
The DNA here is from genome assembly GCF_044749595.1 of Pseudomonas sp. NPDC089392. Lineage (NCBI taxonomy): Bacteria > Pseudomonadati > Pseudomonadota > Gammaproteobacteria > Pseudomonadales > Pseudomonadaceae > Pseudomonas > Pseudomonas sp. NPDC089392. Next base: position 36,955 of record NZ_JBIVIF010000018.1, on the reverse strand, counting down.
TTCCAGCAGGTACTGGCGGATTTCCGGGCGAATGGCCTCGACCAGGTAGCGGATGTTGCCCAGGATCGGGTAGTTACGGCGTACCGCGTGGCGTTGCTGCAGCAGGTCGAACAGGCCGATCAGGCTGAGGATGGCGGTGGTCAGGGTGAACGGCCACAACCATTCGTGGTGGGTGAAGGGCAGGCTCGCCAGGGTGAACAACACACAGGCGGCGAAGAAGGCATAGCGACTGAGAAGTGACAGGCTCATACAGGGTCCTTGCGATGGCGCGGTCAGGCTCAGGGCCTGGGGGCAAACCCCGACCATAGCCAAGTTGCCGGTTGCTGCAAAATAAAATCGGGGTAGCGAAAATCATTCTCGTTGTAGGAGCGGGTTTACCCGCGAATGCGTCGGTAGCCCTACCATCGCATTCGCGGGTAAACCCGCTCCTACAACGATATGCAGTGCGCTTGGGATTTTCGTTTATACCCAATGCGCGTCGCGCAGCAGCTTCTGCCGCCAGCTTTCCTGCTCTTGTGCCGGCGCCTCGACCAGATACGAATAGCGCCCGGCGACTCGCACCGCCACCGGCACCCCATCGCGATACAGCAGGCGGTTACCAGTCACCGCCGGCACCTTCGCCCCCGGCAGCAACGAGCCGATCAGGTTCAGCGGGTCACTGGCACTGAGCACCACCAGTGCCCCATCCGGCTCGCGCCGACGCACCTGCCGCAGCAACCCCACCGCCTCTGGCAAGGCGAACTGCTCACCGGCCAACCCGGCAATAAAGCGCCCGCCACGAATCTCGCCACGTGCCTCCAGGCGGTGATAGCAGCGCAACAGTTCACGCCACGGCGGCAGCACATCACTCTCGCGTTCAAGCAGCCGCCAGCAAACTACGCCATAGCGCCGTAGCAGGGCCCGGGCTATGTGCTCCAGGCGCTGGCCCTCATCCACTGTGCCCCGGCGCAGCAAGGCCCAGCGCCCGGCATGGGCCATGCTGCTGGACAGTGGTGCGTGGCCGCGCCGGCTAGTGCGTGACGCGCGTTTCGCTGCCGGAGTGATCAAGCTGCGCAGGCCGGTAAAGCTGTCGGCACCTGCAAGCCCGGCGCCTACCAGCTCCTGCAGTGCTGTTTCCAGTTCGCTGGGCAGCAGGTGCGCATCGTGCGTCAGTTCGTCAAAGAACAGCGCGCCATGCGCCTGCAGCACCTCGTGCACGCGTTGCGCTCGCGCACCAAGGCTGTCCAGGGCTGGCGCGGGGGCAAGGCTGCGCCACAGGCTCAGGTGCTCGCGTGGCAGCAGCACCAGCGGCGTGCTCGTCAAGGTATTGCTCGATACGGTTGCGGCCAGCCGGCTCCAGGCGAATTGCCCACTGCGGCAGGCATCGTCAAGCCAATGCGGGCTGTAGTCGTTGATCCGCGCCGGTAGCAGTTCGGCCTCCCAGGCCCCGGCCGCACTGGGGAAACCTTGCAACTGGCCGAGCACCTCGGCCACGGCTTGCGGGCCGAGCAGGCGCGTGTCGCTGGCCAGGTGCTGCCAGTCGAACAGAAAGCGCATGAAGTCTTGCAGGCTGACCGGCTCGATCTCGCGGCGCAGGCGTTTGACTGTGTAGCGGTGGATGCGCGCCAGCAAATGGCGTTCGCACCATTGCAGTTCGGTTGCACCGGGGCTGAAATGCCCGCGCAGCACATAGCCTTCGGCTTCCAGGCGGGCCAGGGCCTGCTCGATGGCCGGCAGCGGCTTGCCCAGCGGTGCGGCAATCTGTGGCGCGGTCAAAGGGCCGTGGCCACTCAGGCGGGCGCGCAACAGTTCGCTCAGCGCAAGGTCCGGGTCGACGGCCTGATCGAAGCCCGGCAGTACCTGCAACGCAGGTTCCAGCCGAGCGCCGGGATACAGCACCAGCAACAGGTTCAACCGCTCACGCGCCAGCCACTGCTGTTCACCGACCAGGCGCAAGGCCCGCCCAGCCTTGGCCAATTGCCGAAGCAGCAGGTCCCAGTTGGCGTTGCCCTGCACTTCGTCCTGGCTGATGGTGCCAAGCCCCATCAACGCCTCGTGCATTTCGTCGGCATTGGCGGGCTGCGGCCAGGCCTCTGCTGCGACTGCGGCGATGGCATCAGCATCCAGCGCGCCAAGGTCATCGTCACTGTGCGCCTCGTTCCAGCGCCGGTTGAGCACGGCCTGGGTGCGCCGCTCTTCCAGCGGTGCATCGTCGAGGAAGGTATACGGCCTGGCATTGAGAATGGCCGAAGCCAGCGGCGAAGGGGCGGGCAGGTCGCGGCACAGCAGGCGCACTGCGCCACTTTCCATGCGCCGCAACAGGGCCAGCCAGCCTTCGCTGTCCATTGCCTCGTGCAGGCAGTCGTCAAGGGTTTGTTCGACCAACGGGTGGTCGGGAATCTGCCGCTCACCGACGATGTTTTCCAGGCAAGCGATCTGGTCAGGGAACACGGCGGCGATCAGGTCTTCGCTTTTCATCCGCTGGATCTGCGGCGCCACCTTGCGCCCGCCGGCAAAGCGCGGCAAGGTCATGGCCACGCCGGCATTCCAGCGCCAGCGTACGCCGAATAGCGGCGCATCGAGCAGGGCCTGGATAAGGATCTGCTCGGCGCTACGGCTGTTCAGGTAGCGCCATACTTCATCGAGCGCGAAGCTATGGCTGGTCGATAGCGACAGCACGATGGCGTCTTCGCTGGCCGCCGCCTGCAATTCGAAATTGAAGGTGCGGCAGAAGCGTTTGCGCAGGGCCAGGCCCCAGGCGCGGTTGATGCGGCTGCCGTAGGGCGAATGGATGATCAGCTGGGTGCCGCCAGACTCATCGAAAAAGCGCTCCATCACCAAGGTGTCTTGCGAGGGCAGGGCGCCGAGCACTTCGCGGGTACGGGCCAGGTAGTCGAGTAACTGGCCGGCGCTGTCTTCGCCCAGTTCAAAAGTACCCTGCAGCCACGCCAGCACCTGGGCCATGTTGCCGCCAGCCAGCGCCAGTTGCTGGTCGATTTGCGCCTGTAGCCGGGCCACCGCAGCGGAAAGCTCGTCACTGCGTCCCGGCGCTTCCCCCAGCCAGAACGGAATGGTCGGCGGCAGGCCATGGGCATCCTCCACCCGTACCCGGCCCGGTTCTACCCGCAGGATGCGATAGGAAGCGTTGCCCAACTGGAAGATGTCGCCGGCGATACTTTCCACGGCAAAGTCTTCGTTGACGCTGCCGATGTTCAGCGCCTGCGGTTCCAGCAACACGGCGTAGTCGGCATTGTCGGGGATGGTGCCGCCGCTGGTCAGGGCCGTCAGCTGGCTGCCACGGCGACCGCGCAAGGTGCCGCTGACTGCATCGCGGTGCAGGTAGGCGCTGCGGATGCCCTGGCGGCCGTTGTAGCCCTCGGCGAGCATGCGCAACAGGGCCTGGTAATGGCGCTGGTCGAGTTCGGCGTAGGGCGTGGCCTGGCGCAGGCAGTCGAACAGCGCTTGTTCGGCCCAGGCCTGGTTGCTGGCTTCGGCAACGATCTGCTGGGCCAGCACGTCCAGTGGGGCCCGTGGGATGTGCAGCTCATCCAGCTCGCCCTGGCGAACGCAGTCGAGCAGGGCCACGCATTCGATCAGCTCGTCGCGTGAGGTGGGGAACAAGCGCCCCTTGGGCACGCCATCGACCTGGTGGCTGGCACGACCGACTCTTTGCAGGAAGGCGGCAATCGAACCCGGCGAGGCGACCTGGCAGACCAGGTCGATATCGCCGATGTCGATGCCCAGTTCCAGCGACGCAGTGGCCACCAGCACCTGCAGCCTGCCGCTTTTCAGCCGTTGCTCCGCATCCAGGCGCAGCTCCTTGGACAGGCTGCCATGGTGTGCGGCAACCGCTTCCTTGCCCAGCCGGTCGCTGAGGTGGCGGGTAATGCGCTCGGCCAGGCGCCGGGTGTTGACGAACACCAGGGTGGTGCGGTGTTCCCGCGCCAGCGCAGCCAGGCGGTCATACACCAAGCCCCAGACATCGGTGGCCATTACCGCGCCCAGCGCCACGGGTGGCACTTCGATAGCCAGGTCACGCTGGCGCGCATGGCCGACATCGACAATGGCGTAGGGGCGTCCGCTACCGACCAGAAACTGCGCCACCCGCTCGACCGGGCGTTGCGTGGCGGACAGGCCGATACGCCGCAGTGGTTGGCTGCACAAGGCCTGCAGGCGCTCCAGGGTCAGGGCCAGGTGGGCGCCGCGCTTGTTGCCGGCCAAGGCATGGATTTCGTCGACGATCACCGTGTGCACATTGGCCAGGCCTTCGCGACCTGAAGCCGAACCCATCAGCACGTAGAGCGATTCAGGGGTGGTCACCAGAATGTGCGGGGCCAGCTTGCGCATGGCGGCACGCTCCTTTTGCGGCGTGTCGCCGGTGCGCACGGCGGTGGTGATGCGTGGGGCATTCAGGCCCTGCTCTGCGAGGGCCTGGCTGATGCCTTCAAGCGGGGCTTGCAGGTTCAGGCGGATGTCGTTGGACAGGGCCTTCAGCGGGGAAACGTAGATCACCTGGGTTTGCGCGGGCAGCTCGCCCTGGTGCTCCAGGCCTTGGTGGAATAGCTCGTCGAGCACGGCCAGGAACGCACTGAGGGTTTTGCCTGAGCCGGTCGGCGCGGCCAGCAGCATAGACTGGCCGGAATGGATCAACGGCCAAGCCTGGGCCTGGGCATCGGTGACCGTGGCGAAATGGCGACGGAACCAGGTGCGTACGGCGGGGTGGAACAGCTCGAGCACCGGGTGGTGTTTGGCGGGCAGGTTCATGAGTTGGTTATGGAGGGCAGCGGACTCTTTGGCAAGGGGCCGTTCGTCTGGCTGGCCAACTATAACCTGTGCCGGCCCTTTCGCGGGTAAACCCGCTCCCACAGGGATCGCACATACCTTCTGGTTTGCGCTCTATTTGTGGGTGCGGGTTCACCCGCGAAGAGGCCGGCACAGGACTGACTGGCCTTGTCAGGCCAGGACCCCCATGGGATCCTCCCCGGCCATTGTTTCCAGCGAGCCCACCCATGCCCAACACCATCCGCATCGCCGCCGCCCTGCTGATCGACCCTCAGGGCCGTACTTTGCTGGTACGCAAGCGCGGCACCGAGGCCTTCATGCAGCCAGGCGGCAAGATCGATGCCGGCGAAACCCCGGTGCAGGCGCTGGTGCGCGAACTGCACGAGGAACTGGGCCTGCATATCGACCCCGCCCAGGCGGTGCACCTGGGCCAGTTCAGCGCCCCAGCCGCCAACGAACCCGGCTTCGAAGTGCAAGCCGAACTGTTCCGTGTCGACAGCGCCGCAGCCGTGGTGCCAGCCGCGGAGATCGAAGAAGTGGTGTGGCTGGCCGCAGACCAGGCACCCGCCATGCAGCTGGCGCCGCTGACCCGCGACCTGATCCTGCCGCTGTACCGCCAGGCGCTCAACGCACCGCGCTGACGCCATCGAGAGTGGCGAACGAGGTGTCCTTGGCAGTCAGCAAAAAGTCGCGCATGTACGGCGCATCGAGCATGTCGGTGCGCACCGCCGCGTAAAGCGTGGCGAACAGGCCTTTCTCACCCAGGCGCTTGCCCTTCACATAGCCGCGCGAGCTGTATTCATGCAATGCCCAGTGCGGCATGCCGCACACGCCACGGCCGCTGGCCACCAGTTGCATCATCATCACTGTCAGCTCCGAGGTGCGCACGGCGGCCGGTTCGATGTCGGCCGGCTCCAGGAAGCGGGTGAAGATGTCCAGGCGGTCGCGCTCCACCGGGTAGGTGATCAGCGTCTGGTCGAGCAGGTCCTGCGGCACCATGTAGGGCTTGCTGGCCAGTGGGTGTTGGTTGGCTACGGCCAGCATCGCCTCATAGGTGAACAGCGGCACATAGGTGATACCGGCCAGGTCCACCGGGTCGGAGGTTACCACCAGGTCCAGATCGCCACGGGCCAGGGCCGGCAGCGGGGCAAAGGCAAAACCGGAGGCCAGGTCCAGCTCAACTTCCGGCCAGGCATCACGGAACTGGTCGATGGTCGGCATCAACCACTGGAAGCAGCTGTGGCATTCGATCGCCATGTGCAGGCGCCCGGCGGTGCCACCGGCCAGGCGCGCGATGTCACGCTCGGCGCCGCGCAACAGCGGCAGGGTGGCGTCGGCCAGTTGCAGCAGGCGCAGCCCGGCACTGGTGAAGCGGATCGGCTTGGTCTTGCGCACGAACAGCGGCAGGCCCAGGCGCTCTTCCAGCTCTTTGAACTGGTGTGACAGCGCCGACTGGGTCAGGTGCAGGCGCTCGGCGGCCTCAACCAGGCTGTCGGCCTCGCGCAGGGCATGAAGGGTTTTCAGGTGACGGATCTCCAGCACGGCTGACTCCGGGGTGTGGACTTATGGAAACAGGGAATGAGTTGAGTTTCCCTCATGTTGCTGCAGCTGTCGACTGGGCGTTCGGCCGCACCGCCTGGCGGGAGTCATCAAACTGTCACTGAACTGTGGCAGCGCGCCCGAACAGAATTCATCAGACTCGCGCTCTACTGGGGATCTGCATTCTGGTGTTTCTTTCATGCGGGCTTTTTGGCTTTTTCTTTTCTTTGTATTCAGCGTACCTGCGAGTTTCGCCGAACAGCGTTGTGACGCCCACATACCGGTGCAGCGCGCCGAACTGGGCGCGGTCAGCCTGGTGTACCAGAGCGTTGGCGCGCCGCGCGACCCAGCCTTGCTGCTGGTCATGGGCCTGGGTGGGCAACTGATCCACTGGCCGGATGATGTGGTCGAGGCGTTGTGCCGCCAGGGCTTTCGCGTGATTCGCTATGACAACCGCGATGTCGGCCTGTCACGCTGGAACCAGGTGCCGCCGTCGGCCAACCTCACGATCGAGCTGCTGCGCTACAAGCTGGGCCTACCGGTGTCTGCGCCTTACACGCTGACTGATATGGCGGATGACGGCTTGCGCTTGATGGACGCCTTGGGTGTGCGCCATTTTCATGTATTAGGCGTGAGCATGGGCGGCATGATTGCCCAGCATCTGGCGGCCATGGCGCCCGAGCGCGTAAGTAGCCTGACACTGGTGATGTCCAGTTCAGGGGCGGCGGGGCTGCCGGCACCGGACCCAGCGCTGGTGCAGTTGCTGGCCCGGCGCAGTGCGCCGAACCGTGAAGTGGCGATCGAGCAGCAGGCCGACTTGCTGGCGGCCCTGGGTAGCCCCGATGTACATGACGACCGTGCGGCATTATTGCACCAGGCGGCCGTGGCCTACGACCGGGCGTTCAACCCGGATGGCGCCAAACGCCAGATCATGGCGATACTGGCCGAACCCAGCCGGGTCGAGTTACTCAATCAACTGCGGGTGCCGACCCTGGTGGTGCATGGCACGGCTGACCCGTTGCTGCCGGTGATGCACGGCGTGCACCTGGCGGCGCACATCCAGGGCAGCCAACTGCGTTTGATCCCGGGGCTGGCGCACCGCTTCCAGGAGCAGTTCAAGGCGCCGCTGCTAGGGGCGGTGCTGCCCTACCTGCAGGCGCATCGGCAGGATGTCACGCATATCGCAGGGCTTTGAAGCGGCGTCGCCTACTTCGCGGGTAAACCCGCTCCCACAGGAATTGCACAGGCCTAAGGCATTGTGGGGTCCCTGTGGGAGCGGGTTTACCCGCGAAGAGGGCCACGCCGATGCCGGTCAGTGCATCCGCACCCACAAGGTCACCAGCACCGTCGCAGCCATCAGCCAGGCTACCGTGGCCAACGCCAACGATGCCTCCAGGCGCATACGGTCGACCAACACATACAGGGTTGCCAGGTACACGAAGTACGGAATGATCGACCACATGCCGAACAAAATGGTGGTCTTCAGGTCGGCAATGCTGCGCCCCTTGCCGACGATGTAGTGGGCAATCAGGGCAAAGGTGGGGAACAGCGGTACCAGCCCGGCGATGTAGTAGTTGCGTGTCTTCGACAGCACCGCCAGCAGCAGTACCACGCCAGCGCCGAGGGCGGCTTTGAATACCAGGTCCACGTTGTCTTTCCAGGTTGGGTTGAAATCAGCCGAGGCCGTACTTTTTCACTTTGTCGAACAGCGTGGTCTTGGCCATCCCCAGCTCCTGGCTGGCCTGGCTCAGGTTGCCGCCAGTGCGTTGCAGGGCATCGCTGAGCAGGTTGCGTTCAAACGCTTCCACCGCCTCGGCAAAGCCCAAGCCCTGGCTGGCGCCGCCGCTAGGGCCTTTCTTGAAGGCTGGCAGGCCCAGGGCGAAGCGTTCGGCAACGTTGCGCAACTCGCGCACGTTGCCCGGCCAGTCGTGAGCCATGAGGCGCGACAGGGTCTGGCTGTCCAGCGTCGGTGCTTCCCGGTCGAAGCGCAGGGCCGACTGCTGCAGGAAGTGTTCGAACAACTGCAAGATGTCTTCGCGGCGCTCGCGTAGCGGCGGCAACTCCAGCGTCACCACGTTCAGCCGGTAATACAGGTCACTGCGGAACTGGCCGCTCTGGCCCATGCTATCGAGGTCGGCCTTGGTCGCGGCAATCACCCGGCAGTCCACGGCAATACTCTGGTTCGAACCCAGCCGCTCCAGGGTGCGCTCCTGCAGCACGCGCAGCAGCTTGATCTGCAGGTTGATCGGCATGCTTTCCACCTCGTCGAGGAAAAGCGTGCCGCCGTTGGCGTGCTCGATCTTGCCGATGCGGCGTTTGCCGGCACCGGTAAAGGCGTTGGCCTCGTGGCCGAAAATCTCGCTTTCGAACAGGTTTTCCGGCAGGCCACCACAGTTCAACGCCACAAATGGCTGGCCCTGGCGGCGGCTGAAGTCGTGCAGGCAGCGGGCGACCAATTCCTTGCCGGTACCGGTCTCGCCTTCGATCAGCACGTTGGCCGAAGTATCGGCAACGTTGGCAATCAGTTCGCGCAGGTGCTCCATGGCCGGCGAGCGACCAATGATGCGCCCCTCCAGGCTGCTTTGTTCGGCCAGTTGCCGGCGCAGGGCCACCACTTCGCGCGACAGCCCGCGCTGTTCCAGGGCGCGGCGCACCACGTCGACCAGGCGCTCGGGGGAGAACGGCTTTTCCATGAAGTCGTAGGCGCCGTTGCGCATGGCGCCCACCGCCATGTCGATATCACCGTGGCCGGTGATCAGCACCACCGGCAGGCTGCGGTCACGGGCCTTGAGGCGGTTGAGCAGTTCCAGGCCATCGATGCCGGGCAGGCGGATATCGCTGACGACGATACCGGCGAAATCGTCGCCGATGCGTTCCAGCGCTTGTTCGGCACTGCCTACACCTTCGCAGGCGATGTCCTCCAGGGCCAGCGCCTGTTGGCAGCCGAGCAGCACATGCGGGTCGTCTTCGACGATCAGGACGGTAAGTGGCGCTTGGTTCATGGGGGCTCTGCCGATTCGCTAGGGGGAGAAACCAGCGGCAGGGCCAGGACGAAGGCCGTGCCGCCAGTGGCGGGGTGCTCGACGTTGAGGCTGCCCTTGGCGGCGGCAGCAAGGCTCGCCGAAAGGGTCAGGCCAAGGCCCAGGCCGTGTTCGCCCGGTTTGGTGGTGAAGAAAGGTTCGAACAGATGCTTGCGCGCCTCGGCGTCGATGCCGTGGCCGTTGTCGCGCACCTGCAAGCGGTACTTGTCGCCTTGCAACTCGCCTTCCAGCCACAGCTCGGGCAGCGGTTGCGCGGCCATGGCGTCTAGGGCGTTGCCGATCAGGTTGACCAGGATCTGCTCCAAGCGGGTCTGATCGATGGCCAGTTGCTGGTCCTCGAACTGGTGGTGCAACTGCAGGTGGCAGGCGCTGATGCGGTTGGCCAGCACTTGCAGGGTGGCCTCCACCGCCTTGGCCAGCGAGGCCTGGCCGCTGTCGTCGCCACGCCGGGCGAACGAGCGCAGGCTGGCGGTGATGCGGCCCATGCGGTCGATCAGGTCGTTCATGGTGCGCAGGTTGGTGCTGGCAGTTTCCAGTGCCCCGCGCTCAAGGAAGCGCACGGTGTTGCCAGACAAGGTACGCAGCGCGGCCAGTGGCTGGTTCAGCTCGTGGGCAATGCTGGTGGACATCTGCCCGATGGCGGCCAGCTTGCCGGCCTGCACCAGCTCATCCTGGGCGTGACGCAGGGTCTGCTCGGCATGCCGGCGTTCGCGGATCTGGCCTTTGAGGCGTTCGTTGCTGGCGCGCAGGTCGGCGGTGCGCTCGGCAATCCGCCGTTCCAGCTGGCTGTTGGCCTCTTCCAGTGCCTCGCGGGCCGCCAGGCGGGTGGCGATGACCTTGCGCCGCTCGTTCCAGGCAATGCCGAGGATCGCCAGCAAGGCGAAGGCCACGGCCACCAGGATACCTTGCACCATGGATTCGCGGCGCAGGTCCTGCAGCGGGGTGAGCAGGGTGAAGTGCCAGGGGGTATCGGCCAGGCGCCGGGTCTGGGCCAGGTAGGCCACTTCGCGGGCCTTGCCCTGTGCGGTTTCGCTGTTGGCCGGGAAGGTCAGTTTTTCCACGCCATCAGCCAGGGTTTCCCGGGCCAGGGGCTGCAGCTCGTTCAGCGGCCACCAGTAATACTGCAGGCTGCGCGCCAGGCGCTCCTTGATCTGCGGGGTCAGCGGGCGCACCGATTTCAGGCGCCGGGCGGGGTCGCTGGAGAGGATAATGATGCCGTTCTCGTCGCTGACGAACGCCTCCAGGCGGGCACGCTGCCAGCGCTCCTCAAGGGTGTCCAGGCGCACTTTGATCACCGCCACGCCAATGATCTTGCCGTGTTCTTCCAGGCCGTGGGCCAGGTAGTAGCCGGCCTCGCCGGTGGTGCTGCCAATACCGTAGAAGCGCCCAGGCTCGCCGCGCACTGCAGTCTGGAAATAGGCGCGGAACGACAGGTCTTCACCGAGGAACGAATCGGCATCACGCCAGTTGCTGGTGGCCTGCACCCGGCCATTGGTGTCGAGCACGAAGATGGCCCGGCTGCGGCTGCGCCGGTTCAGGCCCTCCAGGTATTCGTTGACCGTCTGGCGCGAACCGCCATCCGGGTCGGTGAGCAGGTGCGAGACGCTGTCTTCCAGCTCCAGCAGGCTGGGCAGGTAGGTGTACTTGCTGATTTCGCTTTCGACCGTGCGCGCGTGCAGCTCCAGCTGGCGCTCGCCGTTTTCGCTGAGGGTGCGGATGCCGTTGCTCTCGCTGATCAGGTAGCCAGCCATGCCCAAGCCGACCATCAGCAGGATGATCAGAGGCGGCAACAACAATTGGCGGAGCAGGCGGGATTTCACGGCAGGCTTGGCAGGGAGAAGAAGCGAAGGGTCGCATTTCATCACAGTGGCCTTGTCACGACCAGCGCCTGCTGCCCGAAAGGGCAGCGGCGCCGACCGGTTCAGTGAGGCAAAATCAGTGTTGCAGGATCTTGCTGAGGAAGTGCTGGGTACGTTCGTGGCGGGCGCTCGGGTCGCCGAAGAAGGCTTCTTTCTGGCAGTCCTCGATGATGTTGCCCTTGTCCATGAAGATCACGCGGTTGGCCACTTTGCGGGCGAAGCCCATTTCGTGGGTCACGCACATCATGGTCATGCCTTCGTGGGCCAGCTCGACCATCACGTCCAGTACTTCGTTGACCATTTCCGGGTCCAGTGCCGAGGTCGGTTCGTCGAACAGCATGACGATCGGGTCCATCGACAGGGCGCGGGCGATGGCCACGCGCTGCTGCTGGCCGCCAGACAATTGGCCGGGGTGCTTCTTGGCATGGGCGCTGAGGCCGACGCGATCGAGCAGGGCCAGGCCCTTCTTGGTCGCTTCGGCTTCGCTGCGGCCAAGTACCTTGCGCTGGGCGATGGTCAGGTTCTCGGTGATCGACAGGTGCGGGAACAGCTCGAAATGCTGGAACACCATGCCTACCCGCGAACGCAGCTTGGGCAGGTTGGTCTTGGGGTCGGCAATCGAGGTGCCATCGACCACGATGTCACCTTTCTGGAACGGTTCCAGCGCGTTGACGCACTTGATCAGGGTGGACTTGCCCGAGCCCGACGGGCCGCAGACCACCACCACTTCACCCTTCTTCACCTCGGTGGTGCAGTCGGTGAGCACCTGGAAGTCGCCGTACCACTTGTTGACGTTCTTGATGGAAATCATACGGTGATCCTTTTTTGCAGGCGCTTGACCAGCCACGAAGCGGAGAAGCTGATGAGGAAGTACACGACACCGGCGAAGATCAGGAACTCATGGGAGCGCCCGATGATGTCGCCGTTGGAGCGTGCCGAGTTGAGGAAGTCCACCAGGCCCACGGTGTACACCAGCGAGGTGTCCTGGAACAGGATGATGCTCTGTTGCAGCAGCAGCGGGGTCATCTTGCGGAAAGCCTGGGGCAGGATGATCAGGCGCATGGTCTGGCTGTAGGTCATGCCCAGGGCTTGGGCGGCGCCCATCTGGCCCTTGGAGATCGACTGCACGCCGGCGCGGACGATTTCGCAGAAATAGGCGGCCTCGAACATCATGAACGCCACCACGCACGAAGTGAAGGCACCCACCGGGGTGTCCTCGCCGGTGATCCAGCGCAGCACGAACGGCACCGCCAGGTAGAACCAGGTGATTACCAGCAGCAGCGGGATCGAGCGGAAGTAGTTGACGTAGGCACCGGCCACACGCGACAGCAGCTTGCTCGATGACAGGCGCATCAGGGCCAGGATGGTCCCCAGCACGATGCCGCCGACCACGCCCATGACCATCAGCTGCAGGGTCATGACCATGCCTTCCCACAGGGCAGGCAGGGCCGGGATGATTTCGCTGAAATCCATGTCCATTTACTTGCCCCCCACGGAGATCAGGCCAGGCACGGCGACTTTCTTCTCGACCATGCGCATCAGCAGCATCAGGCCCATGTTCAGGGTGAAGTAGATCAGCGTGGCCAGGGTGAAGGCCTCGAACAGGTTGGCCGAGAACTCGGCGGTTTGCTTGGTCTGCGCCAGCAGCTCCATCAGGCCGATCAACGACGCTACCGAGGAGTTCTTGAACACGTTCAGGAATTCCGAGGTGAGCGGCGGAATGATGATCCGGTAGGCTTGCGGCAGCAGCACGTTGGTGTAGATCTGCGGCAGGCTGAAGCCCATGGCACGGGCGGCGGCTTCCTGGCCACGCGGCAGCGCCTGGATACCGGTACGCACTTGTTCACAGACGCGGGCGGCGGTGAACAGGCCCAGGCAGATGACCACGCTGATCAGCGCCGAGGTGGTCGGGTTGAGGTCTTGCTTGAACCATTCCTGCAGGCCTTCGGGCAGCAGGTCGGGCACCAGGAAGTACCAGATGAACAGCTGCACCAGCAGCGGCACGTTGCGGAACAGCTCCACATAGGCGGTGGCGATGCCGGATACCATACGGTTCGGCACAGTACGCATCACACCCAGCACCGAGCCCAGCAGCAAGGCGATGATCCAGGCAGAAATGGCGATGGCGATGGTCCAGCCCAGACCGGTGACGTACCAGTCCAGATAGGTCTCGCTGCCCACGCCGGTGGACTTGAAGAATACGCCCCAGTCCCAGTTGTAATTCATCGGGATTTCCCCTCAGACGGTTGTTTCACGGGCACCTTCGAGCATCCAAGGGCGCTGGGCGCCCTCGGATGAAAGGGTAGACACTAATACGTGGCCTGTCGGTTCGATCGTGCGCGGATGCGCACCAGGCCACTATTTGCCGGAGGTCAGGACTTCTTCTCGTCCGCCGCCTTGTCGGTCGGCTCGGCGATCAGCTTTTTCAACTCGTCGCTCATCTTGAACTGCAGGTTCAGGCCCTTTGGCGGGATCGGTTGCTGGAACCACTTGTCGTAGCTCTTCTGCACTTCGCCGGACTTGTAGTAAGCGACGATGGCGTCATCGACCGCCTTCTTGAAGGCCGCGTCATCCTTGCGCACCATGCAGCCGTAGATTTCGTACGACTGCGGGGTACCGGTGATGACCCAGTCCGACGGCTTGCGCGCCTTGGCCATTTCGCCGGCGAGCAGGGCGTCGTCCATCATGAAGGCCACGGCGCGGCCGCTTTCGAGCATGTTGAAGGCTTCACCGTGGTCCTTGGCGGAAATCACGTTCATCTTCATCTGCTTGTCGGCGTTCATTGCCTTGAGCAGGCGCTCTGAGGTGGTGCCGGCGGTGGTCACGACGTTCTTGCCGGCCAGGTCAGGGAAGTCCTTGTACGCAGGTTGACCGTCCTTGACCTTGGTTAGCAGACGGGTACCGACTTCAAAGATGCCCACGGTGAAACCGACTTGCTGCTGGCGTTCGACGTTGTTGGTGGTAGAGCCGCACTCCAGGTCGACGGTGCCGTTCTGCACCAGCGGGATGCGGGTCTGGGAGGTGACCAGGTTGTACTTGACCTTGATGTCGGTACCCAGTTGCTTCTTCAGGGCATCGACGACAGCCAGCTGGATGTCATGCGAATAACCCACGGGCTCAGGTTTGCCGGCCAGGTAGGAAAACGGGATGGAGGAGTCGCGGTGGCCCAGGGTGATGGTGCCCGAATCCTTGATCTTCTTCAGGGTGCCGGTCAGTTCTTCGGCCATGGCCGGCGAAGCGATCACAGCGGCCGCGATGGCGGCGCCCAGCAATTGACGAACGATACGCATCAAATTTTCCTCGACGTGTTTGTTTTTTTTATGGAGCCGTTGGCGGACTCTTTCGTTCAACGAATACAGCAAGAAGCGAGTGCATTCGGCTACCAAGTGTAGAGCATGAGTCGTGCCAAGCTCTGGTATCGATCATAACGCCCCGAAATTGCAGGGTATTAAAGTTTTTTGACGATACCTGTACTGAGTGTTTCGGACGGATTTCCGAATGAATAGCTGCTGGTTGTTCGGAAATTCGAATGAGGGTGCGCTGACTCGGTCGCGATCTATTTACCGCAGCTGCAAACGGTGCGGATGGTGTTGTAGTGCTTTCACAGGAAGCACTCATCATGACGACCCACTCTTTGCCCGCGCATGACTCGATCGATCACTTGATTGCCCAAGGGTTGCCTGACTGGATGAAAGTACCCGCCACCGATCAGGCTGACGCGCAACGCAAGCACACTGAGCTGAGCGCTTATCATCGTGCACTACGTGCCCAGCAGGAATGCGCGGAGCGCTTGAACAACCTGCTGGGGGCAATCCCTTCCCTTGAAGCCTTCGCGGCCCCACGGCTCAAGCAGGCACTGGCAGACGCCGGGCTTGCCAACATCGATCCTTTTACCCGATTCGTGGTGATCTCCCAGGAGCTTCACTATCGCTCGGTTGGCAACAAGTTCAACCTGCCGTATCGCGTAATCCATTCCCGACAGACCCTGCTGGCAGCTGCCTTGCACAACTTTCACGAGGACGAGACCGAGTCATCGATATTTCGCGTGGCCCGGCTGGAAAACGCGCACAAAGCGGTGCTGCCCATGGCTTTCGAGCGCTTTGCGAAATTGTGCCGGCAACTGGATCTGGGGGGGGCTTATCAACAGCTTCTTGCGGGCGTGCTGGCGCCCAAGGGCAGGCCTGATCTTCCTGAAGGCAATGGACGTCGGGAGGTCGAAAAGCTGTTTCAGGACAACCTGCGCGCGCGCCTGGAGGCAGCGGTACACGAAGCGCGGATCAAAGGTGAACTTGACCGGCCTCTGTACCAGCGGCTGTTGCCGCTGTTCACCGCCAAGTCGCCTGAAGACGCGTTGCGTAGTGGCATCTCTGCGCGCCAGTTATACCTGCTGGGTAAACCGGTGATCGGCGTGGTAACCCTGCGGATCCATGCGCAGGAGGGGGGCGCGCAGGCGGTAGTCGCCTGGATACCCGACGATCCGCAGGGTGCACTGACGGTGCATGATTCGTGGGACAGTCTGTACGCGGTACTGGGCCGCCGATTGCACCAGCCGGAGTTTCGCCGATTTTTCACCCGTTTCATCAAGGAGCGGGACCGAGTGGCCTTCTATTCCACACTGGCGGCATTACTGCGGCGCAGTACTTCGCCAGGCGCTCTGCAACTGGATGGGCGCAACCTGGCGATCGACAAGACGTGCTTCTCCCATGTGCGAGAGCTCCAGATCGCCAAGATCTACGATGATGCACGTTGTCTGGCCGTGCCCACCGGTGATGAAGACATGAGTGACCGGCAGCATCGGTTGGAGGCCATGATCGCTGCCGGTTTCGACTTGCTTGGCCTGATCGGGATGTTCATTCCCGTAATCGGTGATTTGATGCTGGTGGTGAGCGCAGTTCAGGTCGTCGACGAGATCTATGAGGGCTTTCAGGATTGGCGCCTGGGTGACCGCCAGGGGGCGCTGGATCACGCGATCGGGGTGGCGGCCAGCCTTGTCCTGTTCACCGCTACTTCCACGGTGGTGCCAGTCCTGAGCCGGCGCTTGTTCATCGATGGCCTTACCCCCGTGGTCAGCGGCACCACGCTGAAGCTGGCCAACAGCCCTCTTGCCGCGCAGGAGCAAACCAGCCTTGCAGCATTGATGGAGAGCTTGCAGGGCCGTTTGCCCGATGACCTGCTGGAAACGGAGGCACGTACCCTGCTCGATGTGACCGGCATGAGCGAAGCGCAATTGCGCCGGTTGTCTGTGGAGCAGGCCCCGCCCTCGGCCAGGTTGCTCGATAACTGGCAGCGATTCATGGCCTACCGGGATGACCCGACCCTTGCTGTCGAGGCGCTTGAGGCGCAGTTGACCAGCTCGGATGACAGCGTGACCCACGGGCAAGTCTCGTTGATGAACACCTTTGGCGGATTGACGGTCCGTGGCGCCAGGCAGGTGCTCGAGCAGTCGTCCTCCGTTCACGTGGAGCAGTTGCTCAAGACCGGGCGTGCATCGCTGGCCATGGCAGAGCGCGCTCGGCGTTATGCCCAGGACAGTCGTATCGACAGGGCATGTCTGGGCATTCGCTTGCGTGAGGCGGTGAACAGCGATACCGAGCGATTGGTGCTGCGGCTGATCGAGCGCAAGCTACCGTGGCCTGACGATCTGCGCATCGAGTTGCGCGACGGCAGCCCGCAAGGCTTGTTGTTGCTCTCGAGCGGCCTTGACGGTGCGACCCGCGTCAAGACCATAGTCAGGGACCAACGGCGTTACCGACTGGCCGACGGGCTGGATGATACGGGGGTAGGGCTGTCGTGGCTCGCGGCAGTCAATCAGTGCCTGGACGATACCCAGAAAGCCGCTGCTGGTAATTCGCGGCTATCGCTTGAGCAGCTACGCGACTGGTTGCTTGCCAGCGCCAGTGCTGATCGCGACCAGGCTGCCGAACTGGTCGGTATCGTGCGTCACGGCGTGGGCGTACGGCCCCCGCAGCGGTTTGCTGATGGTCGATTGGGTTTTGCCTTGAGCGGGGGCGGAGAAAGCAGTCACCAGGCAATCCGGCGAGGCATTCATCAGATTTTTCCGACCTTGAGTGATTTGCAGCTGCAAGCCTACATGGATGCCGTGCGCCAGCGCGGGGAAAACCTGTGGGATCATTACCAGATGCTGCAGCGCCAGCTCACCGATCTGCGCGAAGCCCTTCGGCAGTGGCAAGGCGAATGGCAGTCGCCCGTTGACGCAATCCGGCGTCGGCGTGTTGCCGACGTGCTACGCCGCAGTTGGCGACGCAAGCTGGTGGATGTCAATGAACAGTACGAGCTTGTGATCGATGGTGAGCATGTAGATGCGTTGCCTTCGCTACCAGCGGACATTGACTTCGTTCATGTGCGACGGCTGACTTTGCGCAACATGGGATTGCAAGTGATCGACGCAGCGTTTCTGAGCCGCTTTCCCAACCTGATCGATCTGGACCTGAGCGGTAACCGGCTCACCCAGATTCCTGAGGGCATTGAAGGTTTGACCCAGCTCAGGCGTGTCACCCTGGGGAACAATCAAATCTCGCTGGACGCCGCCGGTAACGCGCGGCTATCCAGCTTGCACCGCCTTGATACCCTGGTCTTGAGTTTCAACCCGCTCAACGGTATTCCTGACCTGTCGGGGCTGCCGAATATCCGTGACTTGCGGTTGCGCTCAACGGGGCAGGTCAGCCTTGACCAGCTTCACGAGAGCGTGGTGCTCAGGGCGCATGTCGACCTGCGGGACAATCGGATCAGTGAACTGCAGCATGAAATGCACGATTTGCGCCTGCGCCTGCAGCGCTTGTCTCTGCATGACAATCCGCTGAGCGAACGCAGCGCGCGACGCCTCGATGCCGCGCGCGGCGTGACGGCCACGGGTGAGCAGGGCAGTGCATTGCATGTCCATCAGTCTGTTGATGCTGACACTCGTGCCGCCTGGGTTGCACACCGGGATGGCACATTGCGTAGCGAGCGTGGCCTGGCATGGGATCGCTTGGTGGAGGAACCAGGGTCGGAAGGACTGTTTCGGTTTCTGGCCGATTTTTCCAGCAGTGAAGATTTCGAACGCCATCCCAGCCATTACCGCGAACGAATCTGGCGAATCCTGAGTGCTTGCGAGCATAACGAGGCGTTGCGCGAACAATTGTTCAGAGAGGCCGATGCGCCTCGCAGCTGCCAGGACCGCCTGTTGCTCATGCTTAACCAGCTCGAGGTCGGCATACTGGTGCACCTGGGCGTCGAGGGCGTGCCTGCGGCCGCCAGGGAAGGACGCCTGTTGCGACTAGGGCGCCAATTGCACCGCTTGGACCTGCTCGATGAAATTGCCAACCAGCATGTACAGGCAATGCGCAGGGCTGATGTCGAGGCTGTCGATGAGATCGAAGTCCGGCTGCTCTACCGTTCGAGGCTGGCCGGCGTACTCGAGCTGCCGGTGCAGCCCGACGAAATGCATTACGCGTTTTTTGCCCATGTCTCCGTCGCTGACCTGACCCAGGCGGAAATGCAAGTGCTACGGGCTGATACGACTGCGGCGATGCTGGACTCGTTAAGCGAGCGGCCTTTTTGGCAGCATTACTTGCGTGAGGCCTACCCAGCCCGTTTCGAGGCGCTGGCCATTCCGTTCCATGACCGCCTGGAGCGCTTGGAGACGCAGGCCAGGGATGGTCAGGAAGGTGGCTATGCTGCACGCGCCTCGGCGTTGATGAACGAACATGCGCTGGAGGAGCAAGCGCTGATGCGTATCCTCACCACGGAGGCGTGGGCGCGTGCGTCTGGCCAGGGCAGTAGCGATGCACAGTAAGCACTCGGGCTTGACGGTCAGGCTACCTTGGCAGAGGAGTGCCTTGTCGCGCTCGACTGCAGATAGTCCCGCAGTGCCTGTTGTTCGCCAGCACTGGTGAACAGGCCCAGCTTGGTGCGGCGCCAGAGGATATCCTCGGCGTCGCGCGCCCATTCCTCACGGCACAGGTAGTCCACTTCACGGCCGAACAGGCCAGCGCCGATGGCTTGCCCCAGATCATCAGGCCCATTGACCCCTTCCAGCAGTTGCCACACACGACTGCCGTAGGTCAGCACCCAGCGCTTGGCGATGTCCACCGGCAGCCAGCCGTGACGAGCCAGCAGTTTATCCACCAGCGCTTGTACGCTGTCCAGCTGCTCGCCACCCGGCAACGGCGCGCTGGCGGTCCAGCTGCCGCTCATTTGCGGGAAATGTGGCTTGAGTTCGGCCATGGCCGACTCGGCCAACTTGCGGTAGGTGGTCAGTTTGCCGCCGAACACTGACAGCAACGGCGCCTGGCCTGCACTGGCGGATAGCGCCAGGGTGTAGTCGCGAGTGACGGCCGAGGGGTTGTCCGATTCGTCGTTGCACAGCGGGCGAACCCCCGAATAGGTATGAACGATGTCGTTGCGACCGATTTGATGGTTGAAGTGTTCGTTGACTACTTTCAGCAGATAGTCGGTCTCTTGCTCGGTAATCGCCACCTTCGCCGGGTCGCCGCTGTATTCGCGGTCGGTGGTACCGATCAGGGTGAAACGCTCCAGATACGGAATGCAGAAGACGATACGCTGGTCTTCGTTCTGCAGGATGTAGGCGTGTTCGCCTTCGTACAGGCGCGGCACGATGATGTGGCTGCCCTGGATCAAGCGGATGCCATAAGGCGCATCGAGCTTCAGGTCATCTTTGATGAAGCTGGCGACCCACGGCCCGGCGGCGTTGACCAGGGCGCGTGCACGAATGCTTTGCAGGCTGCCATCGGCATGCTGCAGGTCCACCTGCCACAGCCCATCTACACGCTCGGCGCGCAAGCAGCGGGTGCGGGTGTGAATGTGCGCGCCGTGCTCGCGGGCGGCCATGGCGTTGAGTACCACCAGGCGGGCGTCATCCACGGCGCAGTCGGCGTATTCGAAACCGCGGGTGATCGCAGCTTTGAGCGGGTAGCCCGGGCGAAAGTGCAGGCTGCGCGAGGCGCCCAGGCGCTTGCGCTTGCCCAGGTGGTCATACAGGAACAGGCCGGCGCGGATCACCCAGGCCGGGCGCAGGTGCGGGCGGTGCGGCAGCACGAAGCGCATCGGCTTGACGATGTGTGGTGCCTTGGCCAGCAGCACTTCACGCTCGGCCAGCGCTTCACGGACCAGGCGGAATTCGTAGTGCTCCAGGTAGCGCAGGCCGCCATGGATCAGCTTGCTGCTGGCAGAGGAGGTGTGCTGGGCCAGGTCGTCCTTCTCGCAGAGGAATACCTTGAGGCCTCGCCCGGCGGCGTCGGCAGCGATGCCCACGCCATTGATGCCGCCGCCGATCACGGCGAGGTCATAGCAGTCGGCGGGTGGGAGCTGGGACGAAACGGGTTGGGACACGGGCAAGGCCTCCTGGGGCTGTTCACATCGAATATGAACATTGATGTTCGTTTCCGAAAATACTAGCGCAACAGAAAGCCGGTCGCCAGTCAGTCTTTATAGAAAAAACTGATTGGATGACAATGAAATGAACATTTTCGAAAATTTTGGGTGGTCAGGGGCGGGGAGATTGGGGAGATTGGGGAGATTGGGGTGATTGGGTTGAGAGGTGTGGCGCCCTTGAGATCGAGCGCCGAGTGTATGGCGCAGTCCTTGTGGCGCCTATGAGATCGAGCGCCGCCCGCGCGGCGCTTCGCGGCTAAAGCCGCTCCTACGTTTGTTTCGGGCCAGTCCATCCTGTGCCAGGCGCGCGCGACCGCCTTGTTTGTACGACGCGATATCGAGTGTGCGCCAAGGCGTTCGCGCGCAAATGCCACAGGCATAACTGGCCCGAAATCTGTAAGACTCGATTTCGAGGTATGCGCCAAGGCGTTCGCGCGCAAATGCCACAGGCATAACTGGCCCGAAACAAACGTAGGAGCGGCTTTAGCCGCGAAGCGCCGCGCGGGCGGCGCTCGATCTCACAGACGCTGGAGATGTTGCGGCAAACACCTGCCAGCCCTGACTCTTTTCCAAGGTAAACACCTGCCAGCCCCGACTCTTTTCCAAGGCAAACACCTGCCAGCCCCGACTCCTTCCCAAGGCAAACGCTGCCAGCCCTCAAACCACCTCAAGCCGAATCTTGTACTGATTCAACAACTGGGTAAGCGCAGGCGTTGGCGCCAAGTCGGTCACCAGGCAATCAACCAAACTGATCGACCCCATGCGCACCATGGCGTTGCGCCCGAACTTGCTGGAGTCGGCGGCGAGGATCACTTGCCGGGCGTTGGCGATGATCGCCTGGGACACCCGTACCTCCTGGTAGTCGAAGTCGAGCAGGCTGCCGTCTTCGTCGATGCCGCTGATACCCACCAGGGCGAAGTCGACCTTGAACTGGTTGATGAAGTCGACGCTGGCCTGGCCGACCACGCCACCATCGCGGCGCACCGTGCCACCCGCCACCAGTACTTCGAAATCATCCTTGGCAGCGAGGATCGCGGCCACATGCAGGTTGTTGGTAATGACCTTCAGGTGGTTGTGATTGAGCAAGGCCCGGGCAATCGACTCGGTGGTCGTACCAATGTTGATGAACACTGAAGCATGGTCGGGAATCTGCCGGGCGACAGCTTCGGCGATGCGTTGCTTTTCGTCGCGCATCTGGTCGGCGCGCATGGCGTAGGCGGTGTTTTCGACACTCGAGTCGTACGCCGCACCACCGTGGTAGCGACGCAGCAGGTTGAGCTCGGCCAACTGGTTGATGTCACGGCGGATGGTTTGTGGCGTCACGACGAACAGCTGCGCCATTTCTTCGATACTGACATAACCGCGCTCGCGCACCAGTTCGAGGATTTGTTGTTGGCGTGGGGGCAGATTCATGGGCGGTCCTTTGGGGCTGCCGGACAAATTCTGCAATGATGCCGTAGGAAGTGGACTACGGCCAGTAGACGAGCGATGCCATTGCCTTACACGGTCCCTGTAGGAGCGGCCTTGTGTCGCGATCGGGCTGCAAAGCGGCCCCAGGTTTTTCACGTCAAGGCTAATATTGCTGGGGCTGCTTTGCAGCCCGATCGCGACACAAGGCCGCTCCTACAAGCGATCACAAGGCATCAAGCATCGTGATCTTCCCAGTCACGAGTACGCTCGACTGCTTTCTTCCAGCCAGCATACAGCTTCTCTTTCTGTGCCTCATCCAGCTGCGGGCTGAACTCGCGCTCGATGATTGCCTTGTCGCGCAGTTCGTCCAGGCCGCTCCAGAAGCCACAGGCCAGGCCCGCCAGGTAAGCGGCACCCAGCGCCGTGGTTTCGCGCATTTTCGGGCGCTCCACGCAGGTGCCGAGGATGTCGGCCTGGAACTGCATGAGGAAGTTGTTGGCCACAGCACCACCGTCCACACGCAACTCGGACAGGCGCCGGCCGCAGTCCTGCTGCATGGCATCGAGCACGTCGCGGGTCTGGTAGGCAATCGACTCCAATGCGGCGCGGATGATGTGGTCCACCTTCACGCCTCGGGTCAGGCCGAACAGCGCGCCACGGGCATACGGGTCCCAGTATGGCGCACCCAGGCCGGTGAAGGCTGGCACCAGGTACACGCCGTTGCTGTCCTTGACCTTGCTGGCGAAGTACTCGGTGTCCAGGGCGTCGTTGACGATCTTAAGCTCGTCACGCAGCCACTGCACGGTGGAACCACCGTTGAACACAGCGCCTTCCAAGGCATAGGCCACTTCGCCGCGGGGGCCGCAGGCGATTGTGGTGAGCAAGCCGTGAGACGACTTCACCGCCTGGTCGCCAGTGTTCATCAACAGGAAGCAGCCGGTGCCATAGGTGTTCTTGGCCTGGCCAGGCTCCACGCACATCTGCCCGAACAGCGCCGACTGCTGGTCACCGGCGATACCGGCAATGGCGATGCCGCTCTTGGTATGGCCGTACACTTCCGAGGACGGGCGCACCTCGGGCAGCATTTGCCGCGGGATGCCGAGGATCTCCAGCAGCTTGTCGTCCCACTGCAGATTGTGGATGTTGAACATCAGCGTGCGCGAAGCGTTGGTGTAGTCGGTGACGTGTACCTTGCCACCGGAGAATTTCCAGATCAGCCAGGTGTCGATGGTGCCGAACAGCAGTTCGCCACGCTCGGCGCGTTCACGGGCACCTTCGACGTTGTCGAGGATCCACTTCAGCTTGGTGCCAGAAAAGTACGGGTCGGTGACCAGGCCTGTAGTTTCGCGAATGTAGTCTTCATGGCCTTCCCGCTTGAGCTGGGCGCAGATCTCGGTGCTGCGGCGGCACTGCCAGACAATGGCGTTGTACACCGGGCGCCCGGTTTCCTTGTCCCACACCACGGTGGTTTCACGCTGGTTGGTGATGCCCAGCGCAGCAACCTGGGCGTGGCTGATACCCGCCTGGGCCAAGGCTTCGACCATGGTCGCGCTCTGCGTGGCAAAGATCTCCATCGGGTCGTGTTCAACCCAGCCTGCCTGCGGGTAATGCTGGGCGAACTCGCGCTGGGAGGTGCCCACCACATTGGCGTCACGATCAAAGATGATCGCTCGCGAACTGGTGGTGCCCTGGTCCAGGGCGATGATGTAGTTCTTATCCTGGGTGTCTGTCATGGTCGTAGGCCTTGCAAGAATAGGGGTCAGGGCTGGGCGTGATGCCGGTATCAATTGGCTTGAGTATCGCCCTGGCGATTGTCATTTGTCTCAGGGTTCGCGGCAGACGCCGTTGGCAGGTTGCGGGCAATCAGGCCGCGATAGGTCGCGGCACCCAGGCAGGCGCCAAGGATCGGTGCGAACACCGGAACCAGGAAATAAGGAATGTCCCGTCCGCCAGTGAAGGCGATTTCGCCCCAACCGGCCAGGAAGGTCATGAGTTTCGGCCCGAAATCGCGCGCCGGGTTCATCGCAAAGCCGGTCAGCGGGCCCATGGCACTGCCGATCACGGCGATCAGCAGGCCGATCAGCAGCGGTGCCATGGCGCCTCGTGGCAGGCCGTTGTTGTCGTCGGTCAGGGCCATGATCACCGCCATCAGGATCGCGGTGATCACCACTTCGACCAGGATCGCCTGGCCGGTGGTAAGCGATGGATGCGGGTAGGTGGAGAACACCGAGGCCAACTCCAGGCTGGCTTCGCTTCCGCGCAGCATGGTGTGGGTCTGTTCGAAATCGAAGAACAGGTTGCTGTACAGCGTGTAGACCAGCGCCGCGCCACAGAATGCGCCGCACACCTGGGCCAGCATGTAGAAAGGCAGCTTGCGCTTGTCGAAACCGGCGAACAGGGTGAGGGCGATGCTCACCGCCGGGTTCAGGTGCGCGCCGGAAATACCGGCGGTGAGGTAGATCGCCATGCTCACGCCCACGCCCCAAATAATACTGATTTCCCACAGGCCGAAGCTGGCGCCCGCCACCTTGAGCGCGGCGACGCAGCCGGTGCCGAAGAAGATCAGCAGGGCGGTGCCGAGGAACTCGGCCAGGCATTGGCTGGACAGCGTGGGTTGGCGTAGAGCAGTCGTCATGTATGACCTCGTTTTTTTTGTTGTGAGGCGCGTGGCGCTCGACAGCAAAGCCCGGTGTCCATCCCCATTGACCCCGGGCAGATGTAGGAAATGCACCTTAAATGTGCACCATTTCTTCAGAAACGAAAAAATATAGACAAGAAACGCTGATGTCAAAGGTCGAAAGTGAACGACCAGTCACGAAATGGTCGTTAAAAGTAGCTGCGAATGCCCGTGCTAGAGGTGCGCGATTGCAGTGCGCTGGCTGCGATGTGGGAATTGTCCTAAAGTAGCCGCCGAGCCGTCCCAGACCGGAGCCCCTGCATGACCCCCGCCCTAGACCTGTTGAAGAAGCACCGCGCCGAGCACCGTGTGCACAGTTATGAACATGACCCCAAGTCGGCGTCATACGGCCTGGAGGCGGCAGAAAAGTTAGGGCTCGACCCGCAGCAAGTGTTCAAGACCTTGCTGGCGAGCAGCGAAAAGGGTGAGTTGCTGGTGGCGGTGGTGCCGGTAGTGGGCACGCTGGACCTCAAGGCCCTGGCCCATGCAGCAGGGGTGAAGAAGTGTGAGATGGCCGACCCGGCGGCAGCACAACGGGCTACGGGTTACCTGGTGGGCGGGATCAGCCCGCTGGGGCAGAAGAAGCGCCTGCGGACCTTTATCGATGACTCGGCGCAGAATTTTGCAACCATCCATGTCAGTGCTGGACGGCGAGGGCTGGAGGTGGAATTGGCAGCAGCGGTGCTGGCCGAATACACCCAAGGCAAGTTTGCCGGCATCGGCCGGGGCTGAGATTGTTGGGGGCTGCAAAGCAGCCCCCACAATCTGAATCAGGTCGCCGAACTGTACCGCCGAACCCCGTTCTCCTGCCGCGTCAACTGCGCCGCCACGCTGCCCGGCACCGGGAACAGCACCAGGTGATCGGCCTCCACCGCAATCCCCACAGCCTCACCCACCTGATGGTCGTTATGGCTCGGGAAAATCGCTTCCAGCTGGCTGCCAGTCGGCAACTGCAGGCGGTACAGGGTCGATGCCCCAAGGAAGCTCTTGCCCACGATATGCGCCCGCAGCGGGCTGTCTGGCGCATGCACGATATCGTCGGGGCGCAGCAGCACATCCACCGAGCTGCCCGGCGCCATGATGTAGGCACGGTTACCGCGCAGTTCACCCAGTTCGGTATTGACCGCCTCGTGGCTGCTCATCTGCCCACGGATGAAATAGCCCTGGCCAATGAAACTGGCCACGAACGGCGTCTGTGGCTCGTGGTAAAGGTTGTAGGGCGTGTCCCACTGCTCCAGGCGGCCTTCCTTGAACACGCCAACCTGATCGCTGACGGCAAATGCCTCTTCCTGGTCGTGTGTCACCAGGATGGCGCTGGTACCACGGCTCTTGAGGATGTCGCGAACCTCATGGCTCAGGCGCCGGCGCAACTCCACGTCGAGGTTGGAGAACGGCTCGTCGAGCAGCAGCAGTTGCGGCTCAGGCGCCAGTGCACGGGCCAGTGCGACCCGCTGCTGCTGGCCGCCGGACAATTCATGCGGGTAACGCCCGCCCAGGCCGCCCAGCTTGACCAGTTCGAGCATCTCTTCGATGACCTCGGCCTGGCGCGGGTGCTTGGCGATGCCGAAGGCAATGTTCTGCGCCACGGTCAGGTGCGGGAACAGCGCGTAGTCCTGGAACACCATGCCGATGCGGCGCTTTTCCGGGGCCAGGGTGAAACCGGCCCGGGAAATGACCTCGCCGGCGAGCTGGATCTCACCTTCGTGCACCGGTTCGAAACCGGCGATGGCGCGCAGTGTGGTGGTCTTGCCGCAACCGGATGAACCCAGCAGGCAACCAATGTCGCCTGCGTTCAGGTGCAGGTTGAGGTTCTGGACGATGCGCTGGTCGCCATAGCCGCAGGCGAGGTTGCGCAGGTTGAGCAGTAGGGGTTGACTCATGCGTGGTGGTAAGCCGGTTCTACAAGGAATTCGAGAAGGGCCTTCTGTGCATGCAGGCGGTTTTCAGCCTGGTCCCAAGCGACCGAACGTGGGTCGTCGAGCAGGTCATGGCTGATTTCCTCGCCACGGTGGGCAGGCAGGCAGTGCATGAACAGGGCGTCGGGTGCCGCCAGGTCGAGCAGTTCGCGGGTGACCTGGTAAGGCGCGAAATGCGCGAGGCGCCGTGCAGTTTCCTCCTCCTGGCCCATGGAAGTCCAGACATCCGTGGTTACCAGGTGGGCGCCGCGCACGGCTTCCTTGGGGTCGCGGATGATCTGCACGTTGTCACCGCCAATGGCCATGAAGCGTGGGTCCGGCTCGTAACCTTCCGGGCAGGCAATGCGCAGCTGGAAGTCGAACTGTTTGGCCGCCTCGATATACGAGTTACACATGTTGAAGCCGTCACCGATCCAGGCCACGGTCTTGCCCTGGATCGCGCCGCGTTGTTCGAGGAAGGTCTGCATGTCGGCCAGCAGCTGGCACGGGTGCGACTCGTCGGACAGGGCGTTGATCACCGGCACGCGCGAGTTGGCGGCGAATTCGGTCAGGGTGCTGTGGGCGTGGGTACGGATCATCACCACGTCGAGCATGCTCGACAACACGATGGCGCTGTCGCCGATCGGCTCGCCACGGCCCAGCTGGGTGTCGCGCGGGGACAGGAAGATGGCCTGGCCGCCGAGCTGGATCATGCCAGCCTCGAACGACACGCGGGTGCGGGTCGAGGACTTCTCGAAGATCATGCCCAGCACGCGGTTCTTCAGGGGCTCGAACAGCACGCCTCGCTTGCGCAGGTCCTTCAGCTCGATGCCGCGGCGGATCACCCCGAGCAATTCGTCGGTGGTGAAGTCCAGCAGGGAGAGAAAGTGCCTAGCGCTCATGATTGACTACCTTATCTGCAACGGTATGCAGGTCGACCGTATGGTTTTTTTTGACAACGGGAGTGACCTGCGGCGTAAGCCGCACGGGGCGGACGAAATAGGGAAAGGCGCAATACTATAAGTAAATGTCGCCTGAAGCCAAGGGGGGAAACAGCGGCCTCATCGCAAAGGGTGTTGCAAAGGGTGTATCAACCCGTTGGCCCGTCTGTTTTTTATTTGCTACAGAGGGTTGTACACGGCTTGCTGGCAATTTGGCAAATGGCTGTCGTAAATCGTGCGCCTGATGTCGGTGGATTCACGCGGCAAAGCGCGCTGGCCGGGGGGCAGGGCAGCGCGCATAGTCGCAGTACTACAACTACAACTACAAGGCAGAGGCGGCCATGACCAAGACCCTGCATCACCGTGCCTGTCACCTGTGCGAAGCGATTTGCGGGCTGAATATCGAAGTGAGCCATGAAGAAGATGGGCGGGCACTGATCAGCTCGATCAAGGGCGACCCACAGGACCCGTTCAGTCGCGGCCATGTCTGCCCCAAGGCTGTGGCCTTGCAGGACATCCAGAACGACCCTGACCGCCTGCGCCAGCCGCACAAGCGGGTGGGTGAGCACTGGCAGGCCATCGGCTGGGACGAGGCGTTTGCTTTGGCCGCAGATAAACTGTGGGCGGTCCAGCAGGCGCATGGGCGCAATGCCGTGGCGGTGTACCAGGGCAACCCGAGCGTGCACAACTACGGGTTGATGACCCACAGCAATTACTTCCTCGGCCTGTTGAAGACCCGCAACCGCTTCTCGGCTACCTCGGTGGACCAGTTGCCGCAACACCTGGTCAGCCACCTGATCTATGGCCATGGCTTGCTGCTACCGATCCCGGACATTGACCAGACCGAATTCATGCTGATTCTTGGCGGCAACCCGCTGGCCTCCAATGGCAGCATCATGACTGTTCCGGACGTGGAAAAGCGCCTGAAGGCCCTGCGCGGCCGGGGCGGGCGCCTGGTGGTGGTAGACCCGCGACGCAGTGAAACGGCGGCCATGGCCGATACACATCTGTTTATTCGTCCCGGTGGCGATGCGGCCTTGTTGTGCGGCTTGCTCAACACCTTGTTCGATGAAGACCTGGCGCGTGGCACGCATTTGCCGGTCAATGGCCTGCAACAAGTGCGTGAGGCGATTGCGCCATTCAGCGCCGAGGCCATGAGCGCGCACTGTGGTATTGCTGCGGCGGACATTCGCCAGCTTGCACGGGATTTCGCCGCCGCCGACAAGGCCGTGTGCTATGGCCGCATGGGCGTCTCGACCCAAGCCTTTGGCACTCTGTGCCACTGGTTGCTGCAACTGATCAACCTGGTGACCGGCAACCTTGACCGAGAAGGCGGCGCGCTATGCACCGAGCCTGCAGTGGACTTGGTGGCCACCACCTCAGGTGGCCATTTCAATGCCTGGCAGAGCCGGGTGTCGGGCTTGCCCGAATACGGGGGCGAATTGCCCGTGGCGGCCCTGGCCGAGGAGATGCTGACGCCGGGCGAAGGGCAGGTGCATGCCCTGGTGACGGTGGCCGGCAACCCCGTGCTGTCCACGCCTAACGGCCGCCAGCTGGATGCAGCCCTGAAGGGGCTGGAGTTCATGCTCAGCATTGACCTCTACATCAACGAGACCACCCGCCATGCCGATCTGATCCTGCCCTCTACCTCGGCACTGGAAAACGATCATTACGACAGTACGTTCAACTTGCTGGC
The DNA here is from genome assembly GCF_044749595.1 of Pseudomonas sp. NPDC089392. NCBI lineage: Bacteria > Pseudomonadati > Pseudomonadota > Gammaproteobacteria > Pseudomonadales > Pseudomonadaceae > Pseudomonas > Pseudomonas sp. NPDC089392. Next base: position 7,743 of record NZ_JBIVIF010000018.1, on the reverse strand, counting down.
CGTGCGCAACGTGACCCGCTTCAACCGGGCGATCCTGGCCAAGCCGCAAGGCGCGCTGCATGACTGGGAAATCTTCGTCGGCCTGGCGCAGGCGTTTGCAAGGCGTGCCGAGCTTGAATTGAAACCGACCTTGGCGCCGGCGCAGATGATCGACCTGGCCTTGCGCAAGGGGCGCTATGGCGAAGCGACGCCGTGGCAGCTTTCCCTGACAGCACTTGATGATCACCCGCATGGCCTTGACCTCGGGCCATTGCGCGCCAACCTTGCTGCACGCTTGGCAACGGCCAGCAAGTCGGTTGAAGCGGCGGCTCAGGTGCTGCTGGATGACCTGCAGCGGTTGGCCCGACAAGCTCCCCCGGCATCTGGTGAACTGCTGCTGATCGGCCGCCGCCATGTGCGCAGCAACAACTCGTGGATGCACAATTTCCACCGCCTGGTCAAAGGCAAGCCACGCCATCAGTTACTGATGCACCCGCATGACCTGCAGCAGCGGCAACTGCAGGATGGCCAGCGAGTACGCATTCGTTCGCGTACCGGCACCCTGGAGGTCGAAGTGCAGGCCTGTGAAGACATGATGCCAGGTGTGGTCAGCCTGCCCCATGGTTTCGGTCATGGGCGTCAGGGCGTGCACATGCAGATCGCCCAGGCGCAACCCGGGGTGAGTGCCAACGACCTGACTGATGAGCGCCTGCGGGACGCGGTTTCTGGCAACGCTGCGCTCAATGGCGTACCCGTGCAGGTAGAGGCCGCGTAAGGCACGGTAAGGCCGAGCACGCTGCTCGGCTTTCCGATACAATGCGTCACCGTGCCGACGACCGCGTCGGAAAGTTCAGCTGAGGTGCTAGATGGATATCATCGATACGATCAAAGAGCAGATTGCCAACAACACCATTCTGCTTTACATGAAAGGCTCGCCGAATGCCCCGCAGTGCGGCTTCTCGGCCAAGGCATCGCAGGCTGTGATGGGTTGTGGCGAAAAGTTCGCCTACGTCGACATCCTGCAGAACCCGGAAATCCGCGCCAACCTGCCAAAGTACGCCAACTGGCCGACCTTCCCACAGCTGTGGGTAGCCGGTGAGCTGGTCGGCGGCAGCGACATCATGCTGGAAATGTTCCAGAACGGCGAGCTGCAAACCCTGATCAAGGAAGCGGCTGCCAAGGCCAAGGCTTCTGAAGCCTGATCTTCTGGCAAGCATAAAAAAACCCGCTGATTGCGGGTTTTTTTTATGCGGCGAATAATTATTCTTCGCCCATCTGCGACTGCAGGTAGTTTTCGATACCGATCTTGTCGATCAGCCCCAGCTGGGTTTCCAGCCAGTCGATGTGTTCTTCCTCGGATTCGAGAATATCTTCAAGCATGTCACGCGAGCCGAAGTCGCCTGCGGTTTCGCAGTGAGCGATGGCTGCCTTGAGGTCGACCAGGCCTTTCTGTTCGATCTTCAGGTCGCACTCGAGCATTTCCTTGGTGTGCTCGCCGATCAGCAGCTTGCCCAGGTCCTGAACGTTAGGGATACCTTCGAGGAAGAGAATACGCTTGATCAGTTTGTCAGCGTGCTTCATCTCGTCGATGGATTCCTTGTACTCGTGCTTGCCGAGTTTGTTCAGGCCCCAATCTTCGTACATGCGTGCGTGCAGGAAGTACTGGTTAATCGCGACCAGCTCGTTTCCGAGGATCTTGTTGAGATGCTGGATGACGCTTACGTCGCCTTTCATGTCGGGTTCCTGCCCTGTAGAAGTGTGCCAATACAGGGAAGTTTGAGCCTGATACTTAGGTGTGTCAAACCTAAGTTATTGAATAGTAAGTGAAAATTAATAGGAATAAGAATGTTTGTGAACCGCGTTGGAGCGCTAACTTATTGAATTGCAGGCATAAAAAAACCGGACGCATGGTCCGGTTCTTCGAATTCTGGGTTTTCAGGCCGCGGTAAATTCCACAGGGTAGGGCAGGGCTGCCTGGCTGACCTGAAGCTCGGTCAGGGTATCGCGGACCACCTGCTTGGCCACACAGGCGCATTTGCCACATTGGCTGGCGACATTGGTGGCGGCTCGCACTTCCTTGTAACTGCAGCATCCTTCATAGATCGCATCGCGGATCTGTCCGTCGGTAACGCCGACACAAAGACACACATACATAAGGGCTGACCATCGCTGGTTGAGTCGATGGATTGGAGCTTAATGTTAATGAGAATGCTTGTCAAAGGACTTTCTGGAAGGGCCGTGCTTGAGCGACCGGCGGTTGCTTCGTCGATGGAGTCGGCCTGTCATCAGAAGCCGTGTATGATGGTCAGCCTTTGTTGGATGTCGGGCAAGCCCGTCTGGCCCGGCAAACGATTTTTCACCCTAATCAGGAGATTACAATGAGCGTACTCGTTGGTAAGAAAGCCCCCGATTTCACCGTTCCGGCCGTGCTGGGCAATGGCGAGATCGTCGACAGCTTCAACCTGGCTTCGGCCATCAAGGGCAAGTACGGCCTGGTGTTCTTCTACCCGCTGGACTTCACCTTTGTCTGCCCGTCCGAGCTGATCGCCCTGGACAACCGCATTCCTGACTTCCAGGCGCGCAACGTTGAAGTGATCGGTGTGTCGATCGACTCGCACTTCACCCACAACGCCTGGCGTAACACCCCGGTCAACAACGGCGGCATCGGCCAGGTCAAGTACACCTTGGCTGCCGACATGACCCACGAAATCTGCAAAGCCTACGACGTAGAGTCCGAAGGCGGCGTGGCCTTCCGTGGCGCCTTCCTGATCGACACCAACGGTGTTGTCCGTTCGCAGATCATCAACGACCTGCCACTGGGCCGTAACATGGACGAGCTGCTGCGCCTGGTCGACGCCCTGCAGTTCCACGAAGAGCACGGTGAAGTCTGCCCTGCCAACTGGAAAAAAGGCGACAAAGGCATGAACGCTTCGCCAGAAGGCGTTGCTGCCTACCTGAGCGAGAACGCTGGCAAGCTGTAATTGCCACGCGTATAAAAAACCGGCCCTGGTGGCCGGTTTTTTTGTGCCTTCCTGTGCCGGCCTCTTCGCGGGTAAACCCGCTCCTACAGGGGTATGCGAATCCCTGTAGGAGCGACCTTGCCGGGGCGCCGGACCGGTCGGATGGGCCGCAAAGCGGTCCCAAGGGCTCAACTCAATCGTTGAAGTCGCGCCAGCCGCCCATCTCTTTCCAGCGGTTGACGATGCCGCAGAACAGCTCCGCCGTCTTCTCGGTGTCGTAACGCGCCGAGTGCGCCTCACGCCCGTCGAAGTCGATATCGGCGCTCTGGCAAGCCCGCGCCAGCACGGTCTGGCCATACGCCAGGCCGGCCAAGGTCGCGGTGTCGAAGCTGGAGAACGGGTGGAACGGGTTGCGCTTCAGGTCATTGCGCGTCACCGCCGCATTGAGGAAGCCCAGGTCGAAGCTGCTGTTGTGGCCGACCAGGATCGCCCGCTTGCAGCCGTTGGCCTTGAGCGCCTTGCGCACGCCACGGAAGATGTCGGTCAGCGCACTTTCCTCGCTGACGGCCATGCGCAGTGGGTGGTCCAGCTTGATCCCGGTGAACTCCAGTGCGGCCTGCTCGATATTGGCACCCTCAAACGGCTCCACACGGTGGAAGTAGGTGTGCTCGGGGAACAGGAAGCCCTTTTCGTCCATGCCGATGGTGACCGCGGCAATTTCCAGCAGGGCATCGGTGGCGCTGTTGAAGCCGCCGGTCTCCACATCCACCACCACTGGCAGGTAGCCGCGGAAGCGTTCGGCCATCGGGTGGCGCGAACCGCTGCTGCCCTGGGTGTCCAGGTCGTCTTCGTAGAGGTCTTCGCTCACGCGTTTTCCTCCAGCAGGCGCCAGCGCAGTTTTTCGCCAGCGCGCAGTGGCACCACGGTCTGCTCGCCAAACGGCAGGCTGTCCGGGGCGGTCCATTCTTCGCGGACCAGGGTAATGGTGTCGGTGTTCGCCGGCAGACCATAGAAGGCCGGGCCGTGCAGGCTGGCAAAGCCTTCCAGCTTGTCCAGCGCGTTACGCTGTTCGAATGCTTCGGCGTACATCTCGATGGCCGCATAGGCGGTGTAGCAACCGGCGCAACCGCAGGCGGCTTCCTTGGCGTGACGGGCATGCGGGGCCGAGTCGGTACCCAGGAAGAACTTAGGGTTGCCGCTGGTGGCCGCGTCCAGCAGCGCCACCTGGTGGGTGTTGCGCTTGAGGATCGGCAGGCAGTAGAAGTGCGGGCGAATGCCGCCAACCAGCATGTGGTTACGGTTGTACAGCAGGTGCTGCGCGGTGATGGTGGCGCCGACGTTGGCCGGGGCCTCGGTGACGAACTGCGCGGCATCGCTGGTGGTGATGTGCTCGAACACCACTTTCAGCGTTGGGAAACGCTCGACTACGCGGCGCATGTGCTCGTCGATGAAGCGCTTCTCGCGGTCGAACACGTCGATCTCGCTGCGGGTCACTTCGCCATGCACCAGCAGTGGCATGCCGACTTCCGCCAACGCCTCGATGGCTGGGAAGATGTTGTCGATGCTGGTCACGCCCGAGTCGGAGTTGGTGGTGGCGCCGGCCGGGTACAGCTTGGCGGCGTACACGATGCCGCTGGCCTTGGCCGCGCGGACGTCCTCGGGGCTGGTGCGGTCGGTGAGGTACAGCACCATCAGCGGCTCAAAGCGGCTGCCGGCCGGGCGGGCGGCGAGGATGCGCTCACGGTAGGCGCCGGCCTCGGCGGCATTACGCACCGGCGGAACCAGGTTGGGCATGATGATGGCACGGGCAAAAGTACGCGCCACGTCGCCAACGGTGTGGGGCAGGACGGCACCATCGCGCAGATGGATGTGCCAGTCGTCGGGGCGCAGGAGGGTCAGGCGATCGGACATTGGGGATTCCAGGCGGGTCGAACTCAAGCCCCAATGCTACCGGAAAACCCTGGGTGGAGCACGGCTATCAAGTTTTGCCGGCAGCGTCCGATAGCCTGCAGGTAAGCCGTCAGAAATTGTGGAGCCGCCCGTGCGCCAGCGTTACCTAGCCCTGTTGACCCTGTTCGCCAGCCTGCCGGCTGGCGCGCTGACCTTCCAGACGCGCATGGAGAACATTGCCTGGAAGGTCGAGGGTGACCAGTTCGAATGCCGGCTGATCCAGCCGATCGACGGTTTTGGCAGTGGCGAGTTCGTGCGCCGCGCGGGTGAGCAGCCGGTGTTCCAGCTGCGCTCGGCCAGCAACGTGCTGGGGGCGGGCAACGCCAGCCTGCTGGCGGCGGCAGCGCCGTGGCAGCCTGGGCGTGGCGACATCAACCTGGGTAACGTACGCATGGCCCGCACCGGTGTGCTGTTCAGCTCGTCCCAGGGCCAGGCCAGCCGCCTGATCAACGGCCTGCTCGACGGGCGCAGCACGGTGGTGCGCAACTACGCCGGTGAGGCGGGCAGGCCGATGGAGGTGCGCGTGCTGCCGGTCAGCTTCGCCAAGGCCTACAGCGACTACCAGGTGTGTGCGGCCAAGCTGCTGCCGATGAACTACGACCAGGTGCGCCAGACCCAGGTGGGTTTCCCGGGGGGCGGCATCGAGCTGGATGAGTCGGCCAAGGCGCGGTTGGACGTGATCCTTGATTACATGAAAGCGGACCCGACGGTTAATCACATCGAGCTCGATGGGCATTCCGATAACAGTGGTAATCGCCTGACCAACCGCGACCTGTCACGCCGCCGGGCGTTGGCGGTGGCTGATTACCTCAAGGCCCATGGGGTGGCGGAAGAGCAGATTGCCGTGCGTTTTCATGGTGAGCGGTATCCGTTGGCGAAGAACAACAATGCGGCGAACCGGGCGCGGAATCGGCGGGTGAATATTGAGTTGGATCGAGTGGTGGTGGCGGAGAAGCCGGTGGAGCAAGTGGCGCCGGGTGTTGCTCCGGCGCCAGCGCCAGCTCCAGCTCCAGCAGGTCCGGCTGCTGCTCCGGTCTCGGGCGTGCCGGGGGCGAAGGCGCCCTGAGGTCTGGTTGGTTTGTTTGTTGGTGGTGCATGCCTTGAGGTTGCATCAAGGCGAACAGGGTGTTCGCCACAACATTTTCAGCGCCTGTGAGATCGAGCGCCGCCCGCGCGGCGCTCGATCTCACAGGCACTGAACCTCTTGTGGCAGGCCCCAAACCACGTCGCGCCGCTGAAAGTTCCTGTCGCTTTGTCGTCAGAAGCTGTCGCCCCACTGTAAATTTATCCGCAACGTCGTTAGAATCGATCCCTTTCCGTACAACCCCGTGGAGTGATGGCATGGCGGACGTAAAAAAGGTCGTTCTGGCGTATTCCGGCGGCCTTGATACTTCGGTGATTCTCAAGTGGCTGCAGGATACCTACAACTGCGAAGTGGTGACCTTCACCGCTGACCTGGGTCAGGGCGAAGAGGTCGAGCCGGCCCGTGCCAAGGCTCAGGCAATGGGCGTTAAAGAGATCTACATCGACGACCTGCGCGAAGAGTTCGTGCGTGATTTCGTGTTCCCGATGTTCCGCGCCAACACCGTCTACGAAGGCGAGTACCTGCTGGGTACTTCCATCGCACGTCCGCTGATCGCCAAGCGCCTGATCGAAATCGCCAACGAAACTGGCGCTGACGCCATTTCCCACGGCGCCACCGGCAAAGGCAACGACCAGGTACGTTTCGAGCTGGGTGCCTACGCCCTCAAGCCTGGCGTCAAGGTCATCGCCCCATGGCGTGAGTGGGACCTGCTGTCCCGCGAAAAACTGATGGACTACGCCGAGAAGCACGGCATCCCGATCGAGCGCCACGGCAAGAAGAAGTCGCCGTACTCGATGGACGCCAACCTGCTGCACATCTCCTACGAAGGCGGTGTCCTGGAAGATACCTGGACCGAGCACGAAGAAGACATGTGGCGCTGGAGCGTCTCTCCCGAGAACGCCCCGGACCAGGCTACCTACCTCGAACTGACCTACCGCAACGGTGACATCGTTGCCATCGACGGCGTCGAGAAGTCGCCGGCCACCGTCCTGGCCGACCTGAACCGTATCGGTGGTGCCAACGGCATCGGCCGCCTGGATATCGTCGAAAACCGTTACGTTGGCATGAAGTCGCGTGGCTGCTACGAGACCCCTGGCGGCACCATCATGCTCAAGGCTCACCGTGCCATCGAGTCGATCACCCTGGACCGCGAAGTCGCTCACCTGAAAGATGAGCTGATGCCGAAGTACGCCAGCCTGATCTACACCGGCTACTGGTGGAGCCCGGAGCGCATCATGCTGCAGCAAATGATCGACGCTTCGCAGGCCAACGTGAATGGTGTGGTACGCCTGAAGCTGTACAAGGGCAACGTCACCGTAGTCGGCCGCAAGTCGGACGACTCGCTGTTCGATGCCAACATTGCGACCTTCGAAGAAGATGGTGGCGCCTACAACCAGGCGGACGCTGCCGGCTTCATCAAGCTCAACGCACTGCGTATGCGCATTGCTGCCAACAAGGGCCGTTCGCTGCTCTGATTGCTGGCGTGTGCAATAGGAACCCCGGCTCAGGCCGGGGTTTTTTTTGCCTGTTCTTATAAAGCATCTCGGCTGCCAGGTGATTGGCACAACATTTTTATCGCCTGTGAGATCGAGCGCCGCCAGGTGTTCGCCGCAATATTTTCAGCGCCTGTGAAATCGAGCGCCGCCAGTGTTCGCCGAAACATTTTCAGCGCCTATGAGATCGAGCGCCGCCCGCGCGGCGCTTCGCGGCTAAAGCCGCTCCTACGTTTGTTTCGGGCCAGTCCCTCCTGTGCCAGGCGCGCGCGACCGC